>JANSYC010000131.1 GCA_024742605.1 Alphaproteobacteria bacterium
CGTGCTGGAGGGGGAGCGCGGGTTCGGCGCAGCGATGAGCGGGCAGGTCGACTGGGACGCCGCCACCGCCGATCTGGGGGCGGACTGGACGATCGGGCGCACCACGGTGAAGAACCATGCCGCCTGCGGTCACGTGCATGCGGCGGTGGATGCGGCGCTGGCGCTGAAGGCCCAGCACGGCCTGAAGGTCGAGGACATCACCCGGATCGAGGCGGCGTCCTATCAGAAATCGGTCGAGATCTGCGGCAACGCGACGCCGAAGACCGCCTTCGAGGCCAAGTTCAGCCTGCCCTACTGCGTGGCGGCCGGGCTGGTTCTGGGCTCTGTGCGGCGGACCGCCTTCGATCCGGGGCCGCTCGGCGATTCGGCGATCCGGGCGCTGATGGCCAAGGTGGTGCACACCGTCGACAGGGATTGCGAGGCGGCGTTCCCCAAGGCCCGGTCCGCTCGCGTCGCGATCGAGACCCAGGACGGGCGATTCGAGATTTTCGCGCCGACCCGCAAGGGCGATCCGGACAACCCGCTGACCGATGCCGAACTGGACGCCAAGTTCCTGGAACTGACGGAACCGGTCCTGGGCGGCGGCGCCCCGGCCCTGCTGGCCCGGCTGCGCGCCCTGGAGACCGGCGGCCCGGTCACCGATCTGATGCGCGAGACCCGTCTGCCGTTGGCGGCCGAGTGATTTCGACGGACCCCTTCCCCCTCCTGCACTAGGACCCTGAAATGGAAAGCCTTTATGACGATCTGCTGACCGAGGAGCAGATCATGTTCCGCGACGCCGTGCGCGGCTTCGCCGAGCGCAGCCTGGCCGCCAAGGCCCTGGAGCGGGCGCATGAGCCCGGCTTCCCCCTGGATGTGGCCGAGATGATGGCCGAGCAGGGCCTGCTGGGCATCACCATGCCGGAGGCCGATGGCGGGCAGGGCGGCACCCTGATGGACGCGATCCTGGCGATCGAAACCGTGGCTGCGGTGTGTCCGCGCTCGGCCGATGTGATCCAGGCCGGAAATTTCGGGCCGATCCGCACCTTTGTCGAATACGCGACCGAGGATCAGAAGGCGCGCTATCTGGCGCCGCTGCTGGCCGGCAAGGCCACCATATCGGTCGGGATGAGCGAGCCTGAGGCGGGCTCCGCTGTCACCGATCTGAAGACCACGGCGACCCCGGACGGCAACGGCTTCCGGGTCAACGGCACCAAGGTGTTCTCCTCGCACAGTGCCGATTCCAATCTGTTCCTGATCTATCTGCGGTATGGACCGGGCGTGGGCGGGATCGGCTCGGTGCTGATCGAGCGCGGCCAGGAGGGCTTCACCCTTGGCAGGCCGTCCCGCTATGTGGGCGGCGACGACTGGTGCCAGCTCTATTTCGAGAATGTCCGGGTCGAGCCGGAGAACGTGCTGCTGGGCGAGGGCGGCTTCAAGAAGCAGATCGCCGCCTTCAACATCGAACGGCTGGGCAATTCGGCCCGCGCGCTCGCCTTCGGCCGGCACGCCTTCAACATCGCCCGGGACCACGCCCTGACCCGCGAGCAGTTCGGCCGCCCCCTGGCCGAATTTCAGGGAATCCAGTGGAAATTCGCCGAGGTGGCGGCGCGCATGGAGGCGGCCCAGCTGATGCTGTACCGGGTCGCCCGGAAGGCGGACAAGGAGCTGCCCAGCGCCTACGACACGGCACTGGTCAAATATCTCTGCAACGAGGCCGGGTTCTTCGCCGCCAACGAGGCGATGCAGGTCCTGGGCGGGCTCGGCTACACCCATGAGAGCCTGGTGGAGTACTGCTGGCGCCGGGCGCGGGGCTGGCAGATCGCCGGCGGCAGTCTCGAGGTGATGAAGAACCGGATCGCCGAGGGCGTGTTCGGCCGCCGGTTCTCGCAGCGCCCGCCCAAGCCGAAGGCGTGAGCATGTCCGACACTCGTGTGGAACCCTGGCTGACAGCTCTGCTGCGGCCCCGGTCTGTCGCCATCATCGGCGCCTCCGACGACCCCAAGAAGGACGGCGCCCGGCCGCTGCGGTTCTTGCGGAAACACGGCTACACGGGGGCGGTCTACCCGATCAATCCCCGGCGCGAGACCGTGCTGGGCGAGAAATCCTGGACCGGACTCGCGGCCCTGCCGGAGGTGCCGGAGCATGTCTACATCGTGGTCGGGACCGAGCGGGTCCTGGAGGCGGTCGATCAGGCGGGCCGGGCCGGGGTGAAGGTCGCCACCGTGCTGGCCGACGGATTCGCCGAGACCGGCCCCGAGGGCCGCGCGCTGCAGGCCAGGCTGGCGGAGACCGCCCTCGGTCACGGGATGCGCCTGCTGGGCCCGAACTCGATGGGGGCCGCCAACATCATCGACCGCACGCCCTTCACCACCAATGCCGCCTGGGAGGCCGAGGATCTGATCCCCGGCGGCCTGATGGCGATCTCCCAGTCCGGCTCGCTGATCGGCACCCTGCTGTCCCGAGGGGCTGCCCGGGGTATCGGATTCGCCCATCTGGTCTCGGTCGGCAACGAAGCGGATCTGGATGTGGGGGCGATCGGGCAGGCGGCCTGCGCGCTCGACGAGGTCGAGTGTTTCCTGCTGTTTCTCGAAACCCTGCGGCGGCCGGACCGGCTGGAGGCTTTCGCCCGGGCCGCTCACAAGGCGGGCAAGCCGATCGTGGTCTACAAGCTCGGCCGGTCGCCGGAGGTGCAGGACCTCGCGGTCGGCCATACCGGTGCGCTGGTGGGCTCCGACCGGGCGGCCGAGGCCTTCTTCGCGGATCTCGGGATTCTGCGGGTCGACCAGTTCGAAGCCCTGCTGGAGCTGCCGGCCCTGCTGAAGGGCCGGGCGGCGGAGACGGGGCGTCGGGACAAGCCGGTCGCCGTGGTCACCACAACCGGCGGCGGCGGGGCGATGGCGGTCGACCGGCTCGGGGTCGCGGGCATCGAGGTCCGGGGCGCGCCGCCCGCCCTTCTGGCCTCGGTCAAGGCCGCCACCGGGGTTGAGATCAAGTCCGGCCGGCTGATCGACGTCACCCTGGCGGGGGCGCGCTACGACGTCATGAAATCGGTGATGGACGGGCTGCTGGCCAGCGGCCACTTCGGGGCGGTGATCTCCGCCATCGGCTCCTCCGCTCAGTTCCTGCCCGAACGCGCCGTGCAGCCGGTGGTCGACTGCGCGGGCCACGCGGTTCCGCTCGCCGCCTGTCCGCTGCCGCAGGCCGACCGGGCGCTGACCATGCTGGCGCAGGCCGGGGTGCCCGGGTTCCGCAGCGTGGAATCCATGGCCGATGCGCTGCGCGCCTTCCTGCACTGGACCCCGCCGCGGGACCGGAGGGGGCCGGTGCCGGATCTCGGGCCTTTGCCCGGGCGGTTCGACGAAGCCTCCGGGCTGGATCTGTTCGACCGGATCGGTGTGCCGACCGTCGCCCGCCGGGTGCTCGGCCCGGAGGATCCGATCCCCGACGATCTGACCTATCCGGTGGTGCTGAAGGCGCTGTCGGCCGATCTGCCGCACAAGACCGAGGCGGGTGCCGTGACGCTCGGCCTGGCCGATCGGGCGGCGGTCGCGGCGGCACGGGAGGCGATCCGCGGCCGGGTCGCCGCCCACGCGCCTGGCGCTGAACTCGAGGGATGGCTGATCCAGGCGATGGTGAAGGGGCTGGGCGAGGCGCTGATCGGCTATCGGGTGGATGCCGAATCAGGCCCGGTGATCACGGTCGGTGCGGGCGGCATTTTCGCCGAGCTCTACGGCGATGTGGCGGTGCGGCTGGCTCCGGTCGATCTCCCCACCGCCCGCGAGATGGTGGCCGAAGTGCGCGGCCTGAAGGCGCTTGCCGGATGGCGCGGCCGGGTGCCGGGCGATCTGGAGGCGCTGGCGGGCGCGGTTTCCGCCCTTTCAACCCTTGCCGCCGACCCCGAGCGGCGCATTTCCGAAGCCGAGGCGAATCCGGTGATGGTGCTGGAGACCGGGGTGGCGGCGGTCGATGCGCTGGTGGTCCGGTCCCAGGGGACAGTTCCTAGGGGACCTGCGCCCGGCATCGGGAGAGGGACTGCATGACGCGTGTGATGATCTTGGCGGGAATGGCGGCGGTCCTGGCGCTGGTCGTCTGGGGCGCCGGGTGGATGATGGACGGCCCGGGTGACCCCCCGGTGTCGCTGCGGGCCGATGACCGGGCTCTGGTGGCGCAGGGGCAGGGGATCTATCGGCAGCACTGCGCCGCCTGTCACGGCGACCGTCTCGAGGGCCAGCCGGAGTGGCGCACGCGCGGGGCCGACGGCCTCCTGCCGGCGCCGCCCCATGATGCGACCGGCCATACCTGGCATCATCCCGACGCGGTTCTGGTCGCGCTGACCAAATACGGACCCGGTGGGGCCACCGGGAATCCCGATTACCGGTCGAACATGCCGGCCTATGCCGAGGTCCTGAACGACGACGAGATCGTCGCGGTCCTGTCCTATATCAAGGCCCAGTGGCCGCCCGAGATCCGGGCCCGCCACGATGAACTGAACGACCGGGCCGGCGCCGACTGATCCGGATCTGCCGCGTCGCCGGACGTTACCGACCCACGCTCGCCACGGTGGTGCCGTTGCGGGAGGCGGCGACCCGCTGGTCGATCTCCGACCGGGCCGCGGCCAGACGCTTCAGCTCGCCGCCCTTCAGGGTCTCGCCCGCCGGCAGTTTGACGCTCAGCGGGTTGACCTGCCTCATATTGTGCAGGACCTCGTAGTGCAGATGCGGGCCGGTCGAGCGGCCGGTCGAGCCCACATAGGCCACGATCTGCCCCTGCTTGACCCGGGAGCCGGCGGACACGCCCTTGGCGAAGCGGTGAATATGGGCGTAGGCGGTCTTCAGCTCCGAGTTGTGCCGGATCCGCAGATAGTTGCCGTAACCGCCATAGCGGTTCGCCCGTTCCACCACCCCGTCGCCGGCGGCCATGATCGGCGTGCCGCGCGGGGCCGCGAAATCCACGCCCTTGTGCATCTTGGTGTAGCCGAGAACCGGATGCCGCCGCTTGCCGAAGCCGGAACTCAGCCGGGCGCCGTCGACCGGGGTCCGCATCAGGGTCTTGCGGACGCTGCGGCCCTGCTCGTCGAAATAGTCGGTGATTCCGCTCTTCGGGGTATAGCGGTAATAGGTCTTGGTCTTTCCGCTCAGGGTCATCGAGGCGTAGATCACGTCGCCGGTGCGCACCGGCACGCCGAACTCGTCCTTCATGTCCTCATACATCACCCGAAAGCTGTCGCCTTCCTGGATGTCGCGCTGAAAATCCACGTCGAAGCTGAACACCCGGATCATGTCCATCAGCACGCCCACCGGCATCCCGGCATCGATCGCCGCCTCGTACAGGCTGCTGGTGATGGTCGCCTCGGCGAAACCGTCCCGTGCGGTCAGCGCGCGGACCTCCTCGGAGGCGACGAAGCCGCCGTCGCCCAGGCTGGCGTCGAAGATCACCGAGATGTCGCGCTCCGCATCGGGGCGCAGGGACAGGCCGATGAAATGATCCAGGTCGGAGGCGACGTCGTTCTCCGCCGGCACCGGCGCGAAGGTCAGGGTGATGCCCTGGCCGATCTGCAGACGGCGCACGTCGAACACGTCGCCGAGACGCGCGATCGCCTCGTAGGCCCGCCCGCGGTCGACGCCGTTGTCGGTCAGAATGCCCATCAGCGTGTCGCCGCGCGACACTTCCACGTAGCGGTCCTCGGGGCCGGTCCGCACGGCAAGGGCCAGCCGGTCTTCGGGTTCCGAGCTGGAAAAGGCGTGGGCCCATTTCAGGAAATCGACCTGCGCGCCCGAGGCCGTGCCGGAGGCCAGCGTCAGAGCCGCTTCGGCATCCGCCCGTCCGGGAGCGGTCGGCGCCGATGCCGGCCGGTGCGCATCGGACACCTCTCCGAAGCCGATCGCAAAGATCGCTGCGAGTGCGGCCGCACCCGCGCCCCATTTCGTCAAACTCATTTAGTCCCCCTTCCCCGCGCGCGGCCTGAACGACGCGTTCGGTTGGTCTGATGGTCTCCGGTCGCGTGCCGTGACGGGCCGCGCACCCCGAAACCCGGCCCATGATCCGGATTCCATAGCGGAGTGTCAAGAAAGATCAGGTTTATCAGCCCGTTTCGGATCGTTCTTCATGCTTCGATGAAGCGGACGCTTCCAAACCGGGTTGCGGTCGGTCGCGGGCCCCCGCGCCCGCCGCCTTTCTGATCGTCTCTGTCGTCCAGGAACACTCCCCCAGATGCGGTTGCGCCGGGCCCCACCGGCCGGCCGGCCGCTGAAACCCTTATAATCCGGAAGCCCTCGCGGTGCCAAGGGCCGCAATGGGGCGGATCGATCTTCTTTGAGGCTTTTGCGAGGGGGCTGCTATGGGGCCCGCCGGGCGCGGCAGCTGTCTGCGTCGGCGGTCCCGGGGACCACGTGCCGGCCGGAGGTCGGAAGGAAGACGGGCGGTCGGAGGGAAAATGAAAAAAATTCCAAAAGGTGTTTGACAGCGATCTGAGCAATTCGTATAAGCCGCCTCCCGTCAGCGACACACGCCGACGACGGGCCGGCCCCAGAGGCTCGGTTCGGGAATTAAGGTTCTGATTTCCAAATGGAAATTTGACACCGCGGTTCGGACGTTATTGTACAAGTTGGTAAAGAGGAAAGGATGCGCGGGCGGCGGTCTGGCTGTTTGGCTGGGCGTCGACTGGTCTTCGGACCGGTTTTGGCCGTTCGTGCAATCTGTGCGTCTGGGATTTTGGTGGTGACACCGGTATCC
>JANSYC010000034.1 GCA_024742605.1 Alphaproteobacteria bacterium
CGAGCGGTTTTGACGCCAGCCCATCACCGTTCTTGAAGGCTTTGGCCTGCTCGATCATTGCGCGCAGCTGATCCGGCGCGACCTCGTGCAGATCTAGAAAGTGACTGACACCCATGGGTCCGGCTGGCCCCTTCTTCGTATGTGTTTTGGAGGGAGGCTGGTCAAGCGGCATGACGCGCCACTCCCGCAGCGGCCGCGTCGAGTGCGGCAACCGCTTCGTCCACATGGGTCTTGTCGATGGTCAACGGCGGCAGAAGACGAAGGACATTCTCCGCCGCGACCACGGTCAGCAGTTTGTGGTCATCCCGGAGGCGGGTCATCATTTCCCCGTTCGGAGATCGCAGTTTCAGGCCGAGCAGCAACCCGGCGCCGCGCACGTCTTCGATCACGTCCGGATGCCGGGTCGTCAGCGGTAACAGCTGGTTCCACATATAGCGTGCGACCTGATCGACACGCTCCATGAATCCGGGCTCCAGCAGCACGTCCAGAACCGCGTTCGCAGCGGCCATCGCCAGCGGGTTGCCACCGAAGGTCGAACCGTGCAGGCCCGGCTTCATGCCGGACGCCGCTTTCTCGCTGGCGAGTACCGCACCCACCGGGAAGCCGCCGCCCAGACCCTTGGCCGATGCCAGAATGTCCGGTGCGACCCCGGACCATTCGTAGGCCCAGAGCTTGCCTGTTCGACCTGCGCCGCATTGGACTTCGTCGAAAATCAGCAGGACGCCGAATTCATCGGCGATCTCACGGAGCGCCCGCAGATAGTCGAGCGAGGCGGCGTTCACTCCACCTTCGCCCTGAACCGGCTCAACCAGGATGGCGGCGACGTCGTCGTCCATCGCCGCGCGCATCTCGTTCAGATTGCCGAATGCGACATGGCTGAACCCCTGTACACGCGGGCCGAACCCTTCGCGGTAGGCCTCTTTGTCGGTCGCCGATAGCATGCCGAGGGTCCGGCCGTGAAAGCTGTGGGTACAGCAGACGATCCGGGTCCGGTTCGGCTGGCCATTGTGAAAGTGATACCGGCGGGCGACCTTGGTCGAGCCTTCCAGCGCCTCGGCCCCGGAATTACAGAAGAACACCGTGTCCGCGAATGAACTCGCAACCAGGCGATCGGCCAAACGCTGCTGTTCGGTGATGTTGTACAGATTCGAGACGTGCCACAGCTTGGCGGCCTGCTCCTGCAGGGCCTGGACCAGATGCGGGTGACAGTGTCCGAGAGAATTGGTGGCGATGCCGGCGGCGAAATCGAGATATCGTCGACCATCAGCCGTATACAGATAGGGTCCCTCGCCTCTTTCAAAGGCGATGTCGATCCTTCCATAGGTCGGCATGACGCTCGTGACCACGATACTTCACTCCTCCGTTTGTCACCGGGTTGCTGCAGGTCCGTTGGATCCCGGGAAAACGCAGATAGTCCCGGTGCCGCCCTGTAATGTCAACGATTCGCTTGTGACGATTCGCGGAAACTTCAGAGACCGTGGCGTAATTCGGGACCCAAGCCATCACCTGTCGTCTCAAGGAGCATCCTTGTCGCGGTAGAGCCGGACGGTGGCCGCGTTGTCGGCACTGCCGAGGCCCCGGCGGGAGAGCAGGCGGTGGATCTCGTTGGCAAGGCCGGTCATCGGCAGGGAGGTGCCGAGCCGGCGGCTCTCCTCCATCACCGTGCCCAGGTCCTTGACCAGCAGATCGATCCGGCCCTGAACCGCATAGTCGCCGGACGCCATGCGCGGCAGATACTCCTGCAGGACCTTGGAATCCGCGCGCCCGCCGGACAGTGCCTCGGGGATCTTGGCAACCTCGATCCCGGCGGCCTCGGCCAATTGGCAGGCTTCCGCCAGAACCGTGAAGGCGCAGCCGACCAGCATCTGATTGATCAGCTTGGTGCTTTGCCCCGCCCCGTTCGGCCCCATCAGGGTGAAACGGCCGGCGAGATGCGCGACGACCGGAGCGACCCTGTCGAAATCCTGCTGGCCTCCGCCGGCCATGACCGCAAGTGTTCCTTCGGTGGCGCCGGGAATTCCACCGGAGACCGGGGCATCGATCCAGCCCATGCCGGTCTCGACGCGCAGACGGTCGGCGAACTCGGCGGCCTTGTCGGGCCGCATGGAGGAGAAGTCGACCAGCACCTTGCCGGACGCGTCGGTTGTGCCCGTGGCGAACCCGTCCGCGCCGAATACGACCGCTTCCATCGCCGCTGTGTCGGTGACGCAGGTGAACAGGATGTCGCAAATGCCCGTCATCGCAGCGGGGGACGCGGCCGGGATAGCGCCGGCCTCTGTCGCCGGCCGCGTCTTGTCGGGTGAGCGGTTCCAGACATGAACCTCATAGCCGGCTGCCAATAGGCGCTGGACCATGGGGGTGCCCATCAGCCCCAACCCGACATAGCCAAGGACCGGCTTATCGTCTTCTTGCATGCGACTGTCCTCCGTTCGGTTTCTCGCGCGGGTCCGCCGGGATCGGTTGAGGGGGATCGACGGGGCGGCTATACAGGCAGCCGAGCACCGGTCGTTCCGACCCCCTGACATTTTCTCTACGACTCGCGAGGCCTCATGATTACCCATCACATCGCCCTGATCTACGCCATGGTTGTCGGCGCCGCCGCCGACGAGGCCTTGGCGGATTCCGAACTGGATGCGATCCACGGAATCGTTGGCCATCTGCCGATCTTCCACGATTTCGAGAAGGGCAATCTGGCCCAGATCGCCGCCGCCGCGACCGATCTGCTGAGCGAACCCGAGGGATTGGACGCCGCGATCGGGCTGATGAAATCAGGTCTGCCCCAGCGGCTGCGCCCTACGGCCTACGCTTTGGCCTGCGATGTGGTGGCCGCTGATGGCGAGGCGACCCAGGAGGAGCTTCGCTACCTTGAGATGCTCCGGCATGAGCTTGAGGTGGATCGGCTGACCGCCGCCGCGATCGAGCGGGGCGCCGCGGCCCGCTATGCGAAGCCGTGATCGGGCCTGCCGGAGGCTGAGGTGAAACCGGACGTCGACCTCTCCAGGTATCGGATCGGGCTGATCGGGACCGGGCTGATGGGCACCCCCATGGCGCGGCGTCTGGCCGCGGCCGGCGCCCGGCTCGCGGTCTGGAACCGGACCATCGAGACGGCCGAACTCCTGGCCGCAGAGCTTCCGAATACAGAGCCGGTTCCCTCTCCACGGCATGCGGCCGACGGTTCCGACATCGTCGTGGTCATGGTCACCGACGCAGATGCGGTGGAGACTGTGGTTTTCGATCCGATGGACGACAGCTACGGTGCGGCCCACGGGATCGGCGACGGCGGCCTGATCATTGACATGAGCACCACCGACGTCACCCGCACGCGGGGCTTCGCAGATCGGCTGCGCGCGCGGGGCGCGGAATGGATGGACGCGCCGGTCTCCGGAGGCACCACGGCAGCGGAGGATGGCACGCTTTCGATCATGGTCGGCGGCAGCGACGGTGGCTTCGCCCGTGCGGAGCCGATGTTTCGGGTCCTGGGCGCGCGCATCACCCATGTCGGTGCGGTCGGAGCCGGACAGATCGCAAAGACCGCCAACCAGATGATCGTCGGTATGACGATCGGGGCCGTGGCCGAGGCGTTCGCGCTTGCCCGCTCGGCCGGGGTTGAGCCGGGGGCAATCCGCGAGGCGATCCTGGGCGGGTTCGCGCAGAGCCGGATCCTGGAATTGCATGGTGAGCGGATGGTCAACGAAGACTTTCAGGCCCGTGCCCGGTCGACGATCCAGCTCAAGGACATGCGGGCGGCGGCGTCGCTCGCGGAGGCGGTCGGGATTGATCTGCCGGGCTTGACGACCAATCTCGGGCTTTGGGAACGGCTGATCGAAGACGGCGCGGGAGACCTCGATCATTCGGCGCTTATTCTGGCCGTCGATCCCATCATGACCCGAGACGACTGAGCCACAGGGTAGGTGCCGCATGTCGGATGTTACGATCGACGCTGTCGTTTTCGATTTTGGGGCGGTGCTCTTGGAGTGGAATCCCAGGCATCTCTACACACGCATTTTCGATGATGCTACGCGGGTCGAGTGGTTCCTGAGCGAGGTCTGCCCGCCAGACTGGAACGTGGAGCAGGATCGCGGGCGGACCATCGTAGAGGCCGAAGCCGAAGCGATCGGCCGTCATCCGGACATGGCCGACGAGGTCCGGGCATTCTACGGGCGATTCCAGGAAATGATTCCGCATGCGATCGACGACAGTGTCGGTGCGCTGAAGGCGTTGAAGGCTGCGGGCTATCCAGTCTACGGGCTGACCAATTTTTCGGCGGAGACCCTGCCTCCGACCCGTGAGCGGTTCGATTTTTTGCGCCTCTTCGACGGGATCGTGGTTTCGGGCGAGGAGAAGGTGATCAAGCCGGATCCGGAAATCTACCGCCGCTTGATAGATCGATTTGACCTCACGCCGGAGCGAACGGCGTTTATCGACGACTCTCCGCGCAATGTGGCGGCTGCTCAGGCGTTCGGTCTCCATTCCCATCGGTTCGAGACCGGCCCGGCCATGTTGACCTGGGCGCGCGGACTCGGCCTACCGGTCTGATCCGGTACGTATCAGCATGCGGTTGATGCCGTTGAAGGCGCGAAACAGTTTGCGGACCTGATCGCGGAAATTCGCTTCCGACGGCATCGGCGCGCCGGAAGCCTTCAGCAGGTCGCGAATTTCGGCAACGCTGCGGTGTCCGTCGATCAGGGCGGCCAGGCGCGGCGCAAGCGCCGGAAGCGGCGCCGAATAGGATGCTCCGGAGATATCAGCCGTCAGGGTCCCTGAGGGCCGTAGGCTCCGTGCGATGGCTTCCGGGTCCATGTCGCGGAACACCAGCAACGAGCCGTCCGCTCCGGGATCGGCCTCCGGAACGTCTCGTTCGGATCGGGTCGCATAGATCACGTGCTTGGCTATCGCACCCGACAGCCGCTCCGCCAAGGCCGCGCGGTCGATCGGGGACAGGGCGCCGGCTGCCTGGCGGAGCGGCGGATCGGACAGATAGGTCTCGGGCGCGTAGCGGGCGGGTTCGATCCAGGCGGTGATCTTCAGATCCGCCGAGGCGATAAGATCCGCCAATTCGCCGACCCGGTACGCCCGGTCCCGGCGATGCAGAAGCAGATCGTACAGGCCCGCCGCATCACCCTTCAGATGATCGCCCACGAACGGGTTCCGCTTCAGCCAGTGGCTTTCCGGCAGGCCGTCCAGCAGCTTGCGGGCCGCGGCCAGTCGATCCCGGTCGGGCAGCGCGTCGGCCAATTGGGCCAGAGCCTCCTGAACCGGGTAGACCCCGGTCCGGCCCAATGTGCCGTAGACCATCAGCCCCATGCCACCGTCGGGGGTGAGCTGCGCCGTTAACGCTCGGAGCCCGGCCTCCGGGCTCGCGAGATGATGCAGGACGCCACAACAGTCGATGTGGTGGTAGGGGCCGGGAGCCAAGTCGCCAACCTGCTCGATGGGACCGGTCACGAACCTGATATTGCTCAGGCCGCGCGCTTCGGCCCGCGCTTCCGCGATCGCACGCGAGGCGGTCGACAGATCGAGATAGGTGACCTGGGCGTCCGACGCGCCGGCATCCGCGAGCTGCTGGGCCAGCATGATCGCCGCGTCCCCGGTGCCACCCCCCGCGATCAGGGCACGGAACGGTCGTGTCAGATCGAGGCGCCCGCCGTGCAGATAGTGCCGGATTTCATCCAGGTGACTGGGCGACCCCACGATCAGGCGCTTCGCCTCGTCCGCCGGATTGCGTTCGGGATAGGGAAACTGCTCGTACTGTGCCTGAACCTGGGCGT
This sequence comes from Alphaproteobacteria bacterium, assembly GCA_024742605.1. Lineage (GTDB taxonomy): Bacteria > Pseudomonadota > Alphaproteobacteria > Thalassobaculales > Thalassobaculaceae > JANSYC01. Next base: position 5,769 of record JANSYC010000034.1, read on the forward strand.
CGGTCTTGCCGCTCATCGTTTGCGTGGACGCAGAGATCAGAAGGATAGGTCTGCAGGCGGCCGGATTCGCCCGACAACCCGACCTTCCCAATTGGTGACATCCGGTGTCAGCTGACGGGCGAGCCGTGTTTCCATCGCCTCGTCGATCACGCCCAGATGCCGAAGGATCGCACCGAATGTCGCTTTCGAAGCGCGGCCTGCTCCGTCATCGACCTTGAGACAGATCCCCAGACCCTGGCCCGGAACGGCGCCGGCGTAGACGCCCTCGGCACCGCCCTTGAGCAGGCAGGTCACGCCGGTTTCGGCCAGGACCACGCTGTTGAACTCGTCGGTTCCCGACAGCATCAGCGGATGGGCGGCGCAGGCCTTGATGATGCGGCTGATCGCCTGCTGACGGCCGGCAGACAGTTTGGACGGATCCGCCATCCGCGCCATCGCGGTCGCCAGACCTTTGAGTGAGCAGCCAAAGACCGGGATGCCGCAGCCGTCGACCCCGCGCGGCGTGCCGGACAGACCCTCCCCGCTCATCGACTGAACGGCCTCGAAACAGCGCTGCTGGACCGGATGTTCCGGGGTTGTGTAGCCCCGGGGCGCTTCCCCCATGTGCACGGCCGTCGTCAGCATGCCGGAATGTTTGCCGGAGCAATTGTTGTGGGCGCGGGTCGGCTGTGCTCCCGATCTGAGGATCTCTTTTGCCGCCGCGTCGTTGTAGGGCAGTTGCGGGCCGCATTCGAGATTGGCGATCGACAGGCCAAGCTTAGAGAGCCATTTGGTGACCCGGTCCACGTGCATGGGCTCGCCCGAATGACTGGCGCAGCACAGCGCAATCTGATCCTCTGTCAGCCCGAACGCGTCTGCGGCGCCGGTTTCGAGGACTGGAAGAGCCTGGAGGGGTTTGATCGCCGAACGCGCGTAGACCAGACGGTCGATGTCGCCCCAGGCCAAGACCGGCTTGCCGTCCGCATCGACCACCGCTGCAATCGCCCGGTGGACGCTTTCCACCATGCCGCCGCGCGTCACTTCGACTGTAATAGGCCCGGCTGGACGATCCAGATGCACGCGCAGTTCGGTGTCGGTCTCCGGCACATGGGCAGGAGACAGCGGGGGAGCGAGGTCGTTCATGGTGCTTGTCCAGCTTTCAGATGTTCGGAACAGGGTCGGGACATTATCACGACGGCGTCTTGCTTCCACCCCCGCCCTCGGGCAAGTTCGCCGCCATGCGAGGATATTTCGGAATCGGTGCGAACGGGATCAGCAAGGCCGGCAATGTCGGTGCCTTGATGCGGACCGCGCACGCCTTTGGGGCCAGCTTCATCTTCACGGTGGGCGAGACCTATGATCGTCGGGAGCTGGATGCGGTCGACACGTCCGGATCGTCCCGGAATCTGCCCTATTACCGGTTCGGCGGGGCCGATGAGATGCTGCTGCCGCGCGGTTGCGCGCTGGTCGGTGTCGAGATCACGGATGACGCAGTCGAACTGCCCAGTTTCCATCACCCGAAATCGGCGGCATATATCCTTGGGCCCGAGCGGGGCATTCTGGACCCGGACCTGGTCGCACGCTGCGATCACGTGGTGCAGATTCCGACCAAGTTCTCGATCAATGTCGGCCTGGCGGGTGCTTTGGTGATGTACGATCGGCTGATGTGCATGGGGCTCTTCGCCCCCCGGCCGCATCGTCCCGGTGGGCCGACAGAGCCCGCCCCGGTGCCGCAATTCGGTGCCCCCGCCTGGGTGAAGAAAGCCAAGCGCCGCGACCATTCGGACGCGACACAGGACTGACGCTGCCGCTTTAAGGTCGAACGAACAGGTTCAGTACCCGGCCGATTGGCCCGGTAAACCGCAATGGACCCTCGATCACCGCGAAGCAAATGCATTCCTCAGTGGAATCCGCCACCGGCGCGTGATCGTGATCCGCAGTCGCGACGGCCACATCCCCGCGAGCATAGGTTCCTGTCTCATCCGAGAACGCGCCTTTGAGCACCAAGGTGCTCTCGACCCCTTCATGGGTGTGCTGGGGGATGGTCTCTCCGGGCCCGATCCGCAGCAGCGAGGCCCGCACCGATCCGTCGCCGATGCGGATCGGAAGTTCCTTCACACCCCGTCCTCGTGATTTCCATGGCAGGGAGTCCAGACTGCCTCCGACATAGTCGCGCAGGGGACGCGGTAGAACCGTCACCGTCGCATTGTCGAAACCGCCATCATCGCATGGCGCTTCGGAGGGGTCCGTTTGGTCCAGCCGTGCCATCGTAGCGGACAGCGCACCGTCGGAGAGATTCGACGGTTCGATTTGCGACAACATGGATCCGCCCATCGCTTCGTAGGTGGACGTTCGCCCACGGCAGGCGGGGCAGAGCGCCAGGTGGGTCGCCACCAGAACGCTTTCAGCTTCTCCCAAAGCCCCGCTGGCGTAGCCGAGCAACGCTTCTTCATTCAGATGATGGCCCGGGGTCTGTGTCAAAACCGTCGATCTCCTGCCGCAATCGTGCGAGCGCTAATCTAATCCGAGACTTAACGGTTCCAAGTGGAATTCCGCGCTGGTCTGCGATTTCTCGATGCGTCTTATCCTCAAAATACGCAGCGCGGATCAATTCGGATTGCTCCTGCGGCAATTTTTCGATGGCCGAGCGCAAAGATTCTTCGGTTTGTTGTACTTCGATCGATCGATCGGCGGCGTCCGGTGCGTCCGGAACCAGAGCGGGGTCGTTGGGATCCAACTCCGGCCGTCGCTCCCGGCGGAGCCGGTCGATCCGCTTGTTCCGGGCAATGGTGAAGATCCAGGTTGCCGCACTGGCTTGCTTGCGATCAAAGCTCTCGGCCTTGCGCCAGACCATCACCATGGCCTCCTGCGCAACCTCTTCCGACATCGCCGCATCGGTGCCCAATCGGATGAGATAGGATTTCAGACGCGGCGCGAAATGCGAGAACAACTCCGCAAAGGCCGTCTTGTCACGGGTAGAGGCGATCGCATCCAGTAGGTCGTCATGCGATCGCTGATCCGTTGGCGCCTCCGGCTCCTGGCGCGCCTGGGACGGGTTGCCGGACGAGGGTGTGCCCACCGTCGCGTCTGACACCTGGCCAGGGCCCGCTGCCGCGTTCGGCGCCGAAAGGTCGAGTGTTTGCGGAACAACTCCCATGGGCTGGTTGTAAGACGCTTGTGCGCAGATGGGCAACAGCCGACACGCAGGTTTGAACGGATTGGTCACTTGGAACCGGTCGGGTTCCGCGTGGAGAGCGAGCCTTTCTGTTCGTGGCCGACCCGTCCTTCGCGGCAGTCTCGGATCGAATGTGCCCGGAAATTGCCACATCCATGGGACTCAATCCGCCGCATCCGGAGGTAACGGTGGCTGTCTTATCAAACCGCCGAGGGCGCTTCGGTCATATCTCGACGCTCCGTTTGCGCGGGGTCGTTCTTATGCTAACCAATCGTCATCCGACAGAGCAGGCGGAGAGGGAGCTAGAAGCGAATGAAACTTGGTTTCGTGAGTGCCGGTGTGCGTGGGGCCCGTCTCGGTCTCCGGTGCGCCCGAACGATACGTGCGACCGTATTCGCCACCCTGGCCATATGCGTGCTCTGGGCGCCGTATCCGGTGCAGGCGGAGCAACCAAATTTCATCGGCGAGAACGGAGACTGGAAAGCCTACACGTTCAAGCGCGGCTCCGAGACCGTTTGCTACATGGCCAGTACGCCGGAAAAATCGACTGGAGACTACAACAGCCGTGCCCGGATCTACGCTCTGATCACCAACGATCCGGGGCAGGGCGTCGACAACCAGTTCAGCATCGTCACGGGTTACACCTACAGGAAGGACAGTTCGGTCAATATCGAGATCGGTGGCACCCGGTTCGAGCTGTTCACCGATGACGACAAGGCCTGGACCCGCGGCCCGGAAGACGATGCGAAGCTGATCGGTGCCATGATCGCCGGTGCGGACATGATCGTTGAGGGCACGTCGTCGCGGGGCACGGCCACCACAGACACCTATTCTCTGATCGGGTTTACGGCGACAAAGCGGGTGATCGACCAAGCCTGTTCACAGTAGCCGAGGCGCGCACGGCCCATAGGCGCTATTCCTGGTATTCCGCCTGAAATCCCGACTGCAGCGGCTGGAAATGGTTGCACCTGACGATGGGATCGCCCATGTTCCGGCGATGTCCACGATCTCGACCGAAACCGTAAACGAAATCACGCCGGACGCGGCGAAGGCGGAGCTGTACGCTTTTGCGGCCAAGCCGGTCGTCGACCCCCGGAGCGATTTGGTCGGCCTTGAACGTGCCGAATTGGAATCCGTGATCACCGAATTCGGTCTGCCCAGGTTTCGGGCGAACCAGCTTTGGCATTGGATCTATCATCGTGGTGCGGTTGATTTCGACCTGATGACCAATCTGGCGAAGCCGATCCGGGCCCAGCTCTCCGAAAGCTTCAGGATTTCTCGGCCGCGTGTCGTGAGCCGTCAGGACAGTTCGGACGGTACGATCAAATGGTTGCTGCGGTTTGACGACGGAAACGAGGCGGAGACGGTCTTCATTCCGGAGGACGATCGGGGCACTCTGTGTATTTCGTCGCAGGTCGGGTGCACGCTCACCTGCTCGTTCTGCCATACCGGCACCCAGCGTCTTGTGCGCAATCTGACTGCGGCCGAAGTGGTCGGTCAGGTTCTTTTGGCGTTGGATGAACTGGGCGGGTTCCCGTCGGCCGGCGTCAATCGGCGCCTGACCAATATCGTGCTGATGGGCATGGGTGAGCCGCTGTACAATTTCGAGAACGTCGCCGCTGCCATGCGCATCGCGATGGACGGCGAGGGTCTGGCGCTGTCGCGCCGCCGGATCACGCTGTCGACCTCCGGGGTTGTGCCCATGATGGCCCGGTGCGGGGCCGAGATCGGTGTGAACCTGGCGATTTCCCTCCATGGAACCACCGATGAGATCCGTGACGAACTGGTTCCGGTCAACCGCAAATGGCCGATCAAGGACCTTCTCGACGCCTGTCGCTCCTATCCCGGCATCAACAACGCACGGCGCATCACTTTTGAATACGTGATGCTGGAGGGGGTTAACGACAGTTTGGAGCATGCACGCCAGCTGGTCGCTCTCATCAAGGGGATCCCGGCCAAGATCAATCTGATCCCGTTCAATCCCTGGCCCGGCTCGGCCTATGAATGCTCGGACCCGGAGCATATCGAGCGGTTCGCTCAGGTGCTGATGAAGGCCGGCTACGCGTCACCGGTCCGGACGCCGCGCGGCCGGGACATCCTGGCGGCCTGTGGTCAGTTGAAAAGCGAGAGTCACAAGCTGAATCGGCGCGAACAGCGGGCTGTCGCCGCGGAGTAGGTCCAGCCCTAGTCTGGATCGTGAGGATCGAAGCCCGGCTCTTCGGCCGCATCTTCCCCGTCCAGCTTACCCACGGTTTCCAGGCGATATCCGATTCCATCGTCCGGCGGCAGCAGGCTCAGCGTGCTGAGGAGTCCGTGTCGCCGCGCTTCAAGCAGCATCCTTCCGACCGGTTGAAACAAGGTTTCGCCGCCGCCTTCGACGGGTTTGTCCAACCGAACCACGATACTGCGGGCTGGGAGAAATCTGTTCCGCTCCAACAACTGAACGAGCGATTCCCGGGCATGCGCGAGATCCATGCCCGTCAGGTCCAATTCATAATCGGCGTGTTTCGGCCCTTTGCCCAGCTTCTGGAACAAGGCTTCTCCGGGGGTTTGGTCCTGATCACTGGTCATAAAGCGCCACTTGGGTCCGACGGTGTGTACAAGTCAGCCTAACGTGGCGTGCCGACGGGGTCGTTGCAAAGCGGTAAATGGCGAGGCCTTAGAATTTAACCAGAATGGGAGACCTGTATCTCGTCTTCTCGCGTTGCAGACCGTGGGCCTTGAAGGTCAAACCCACAGAATACCTAAGGAAATAGTATTTATTTCGCGTCTAAGACTGCTCCTGAGTGTTGAATTCACCCCCTTCACACCCTACGTTCCGGGGACATAACTCGCCGTGTTTCGACGAGAAGGGAAAACGATGGATCAGAATCGCGACTACATGACCCAATCGCAAGCCACGTACGCTGAGTACGATGCCGGCCTGCGCTCATATATGTTGAGTGTCTACAACTACATGGGGGGTGCGCTCACACTCACCGGAGTGGTTGCCTATGCCACGTACGTGTTGTCGGTCGCCGGGACCAATGCGAACGGGCAGATTTTGCTCACAGGGCTCGGACAGGCCATCTACCTGTCCCCTCTGAAATGGGTTGTCATGCTGGCGCCTCTGGGGATGGTGTTTCTCCTCTCTGCCCGCATCCGATCCATGTCGTTTGGCGGCGCGCAGGTCAGCTTCGCGGTGTTCGCCGCCCTGATGGGGCTGTCGTTGTCGTCGATTTTCTTGCAGTTCCAGCATGAGAGCATCGCCAAGGTGTTCTTCATCACGGCCGCGACTTTCGGCGCGTTGAGCATTTACGGCTACACGACCAAGAAGAACCTGTCCGGGATGGGCACGTTCCTGTTCATGGGCGTGATCGGGGTCCTGATTGCATCGGTGGTGAACATCTTCCTCGGATCCGCCATGCTGCAGTTCGTGATCTCGGTGGGCGGTGTGCTGGTGTTCGCGGGTCTCACGGCCTACGACACGCAGAACATCAAGAACATGTACAGCGAGCTGGACTCGTCCGACTCGGCCGGCAAGAAGGCGATTTTCGGCGCTTTGCAGCTGTATCTCGACTTCATCAACATGTTCATGTTCATGCTCCAGCTGTTCGGCAATCGCGAATAGTTCTCGGACCAAGCGACGTCCGGATCGACGCCCCATCGAGCTTTTCGGTGGGGCGTCGGTGTTTTCGGCGGATATGAGTGGCACGAAAGCTGACTTGTCGTTCCGACTCACCTAAACTGTGGCTATGGTAAGTATTCAGGCCGGAAGCGAAACATGACCGCGCGCAGTTTGTTCGAGGTTCACACGTTGAAGGGTGGGCAGTGGATCATTGACTCCACCTACCCCGATAAGGACTCGTCCATCGAGGTCGCAAAACAGCTCTACGGAGAAAAACGCTTCCAGGGCGTCAAGGTGATCAAGGACACCTATGACGCCAAGACCGGGCAGGGTAAGGAGATCGTCGTCTTCGACACCTCCAAGGCTCCCCGCGAGAAACCTCCGATACAGACAGCGGCCCCGGAACAGGAGCCGCCCACCGCAACAGCGCGCCCGACGGGACCCGCTGCTCCGGCCGGGAAGACGTCCAAGGGCAATAAGGATGTGTCGGTGGCGCTCAAGGCGGTGATGTGGCTGGTCCTGATTCTGGCGGGGGCCGCCGCGCTGATCTTCGGCGTCCGGTATGCGGGGCAGTTGATCTACTGATGCTGTCTGAGATGCGTCACGGCCAGGGCACGTCCGCGTGGCGCATGCCGGCCTGTTCGAAGTAGCTCTCGAAATCGGTCGGCGGTCCGGCCAAGGCATGGATCAGTCGCACCAGATTGGCCTGGCCGAGGGGAACCACAACCGGCTTCTCCCAGGACGTCGGAAGCGGCAGCAGACACCTGTTCCGATCGACCTTCAAAATGGTTTCCCGGTGCGCCATCCGTCCTTGGTAGTAAATGTCCAGAAAGACCGTGCGTGCGTTTTCGCTGGCGAACGGGTTGTCCGAAGACAGCGGCACCGCACCCTGTTCGACCAGCCCATAGGCCATGCTGATCTCGATGTCCGACCTCATGGTGAACATGACCGCGTGCTCGTCCTGATCCAGCGCCGCCACCTCGCCTTCGGCCGTAAGGATCTCGGTGAAACGATGACGAAAGGTCGGCCGAAAGATAAGCTGCCAGTCGGTCGGCGCGCTTTCCGAGATGCGGCGCAGGATCTCTTTCAGGTTCATGCTGCTCTGCCCCTTTGCGGCGACGCCGCGGCCCGCATCAGCTTTCGAGCCTGCGGTCGTGCGGGTCCCGTTTCGGCCATTCGGGGATCTGCTTGCCCGTAACCTCCTGCAGGCAGGTGCGCGCATTTTCTATGATCATCTTGGATTTGGCGGCGATCCGGTCGCTGCCGTTGATGGCCTTCGTCACCTCCGGTTGGGCCAGGATCAGCATCAGTTCATCCATGCTCTCCGCGAGATCCGCCGAAGCGGCGATGATTCGTGCGTTTCCGTCCCGTTCCTCCTGGGCGCCGGTCCAGTACATGGTCCCGACCTGGCTGGGGGCGCCACCGCGGCTGTAAGACCACAATTCTCCGTTGGGACGCATTTTCCACGGGCCCGGTGTGTAACGAGGCATTGGTTCTCCCCTCCTATGCATTTGGCCTGAAGTCTATCGGTCCTGACAGCCTGGGACAATCTGCCCCAGGCTGGTCCGATACATTCCGATCCGACAATGCCAAAATCCCATTCGTGATAATTGCGGCGAAACCTCGCCGAATGTAGTGTATCTTCATTCAGTTGAACCAGCCCATTGGAACCCGAATTGGCGGATCCGAAACGACCCGAACCTGTCGTCATCGATAGGGCGACCTTCTCGACCATGTTCGAGAAGCACGGACGGTACCTCAAGAACCCGAAATCCGGCGCGAAACTGCAGTTGCACGGTGCCACGGTCAAAGGTGTGCAGGCGACTGAAGTCGAACTCCACGGCGCGTCGTTCATGCAGGTCACTTTTCAGAACTGCTCCTTCTGGCGTACCGATTTCACGGAGGTCAGTTTCGAGTTGGCCGACATGACCAACTGTGTGTTCGACGGATCTTCGATGCAGCGCGCGGTGCTTCGAGGGGCGCGTCTCAAAGGGGCCAGCTTCAAGAAAACCGATCTCACCGATGCGGATGTCAGCCCGGCGCAGATTAACCTGGGGGGCGATCGGACCAGGACCGATATGTCGAATGCCGATCTGGACAAAGCGAACCTGGCGAACGCCAACCTTGAGGGGGTGGTGCTCAGGAATGCCAATCTCTTCGAGTGCAATCTTGCCGGAGCCATTTTGAAGAACGCGAACCTGGAAGGCGCCAATCTTTCCGGAGCGGACCTGTCGAACACGGATCTGTCCGGCGCGTCTTTGAAGGGTGCCCAAATGCGGAACGCCAATATGGACGGCGTTGATCTGGAGACTTTGAATCTTGAAGGCGTGGCCGGTCTGTTCCGGTTCGACAAGGTTGGCAAGGGGACACGCGCCAAGCTCCAGCGTCATGTGGATTGGGTCATGACGGAGGGACGCAAGGGGATGCGCGCCTCTTTTAAAGACGCCAACATGAAAGACATGATGCTTGCGAACGTGGAGCTGACCTGTGCCGATCTGTCCGGAGCGAATCTCTCGGGCGCGGATCTGTCAGGCGCCTATCTGGCCGGCGCGGACATGACCGGTGCCAACCTGTCGGGCGCGACCCTGGATGGGGCCGACCTGCGAGGCACCATCCTCGTCGGCGTGAATATGGAAGGTGTCGACCGTTCGAAGTTCAGATCCGGCAATCTGGTCGTCGAAGGCAAGTCGGGACGTGTGGTCCTGTCGACCCGGGGCATTTAAAGCCCGACGGACCTCTGATCACGGCCGAGACCTGGTCCGGCTTTCCCGATAGGTGACATAGGTTCCGCTTGCGATGATCACGCCGGCGCCCACGAAGGTCCAGATGTCGGGGAACGTGCCGAACACGAGAAAACTCAGAATCACCGCCATAACCAGTTGGCCGTAATTGAACGGTGCCAGGACCGATGCCTCTCCGTGCTGGAATGCCTTGATCACAAAGTAATGGCCAATGCCGCCGATGAATCCGAGACCCAGAAATATTCCTGCGTCCATCAGGCTGGTCGGAATCTTGAAATCGAACGGCAACGCAAGGGTCGCGAGCACCGCCCCGACGATCGAGATATAGGTGATCGAGGTCTCGGGGGAATCGGCGGCGGAAAACTTCCGGGTCACGATCTGATAGGTGGCGTAGCTGAAGGCGGTCGCCAGAACCAGGAGCATCGCGGGATGGGTTTCCGTCCCGCCGGGCCGGATGATGATCAGCGCTCCGATGAAGCCCGCCGCCACGGCGGCCCACCGCCGGGCGCCGACTTTCTCTCCCAGCAAGGGAGCCGCGAGCGCCGTCACGATCAGGGGCGAGGTGAAGTTGATCGCACTCGCCACCGGCACGTCGATCCAGCGCAGGGCCGAGAAGAAGCAGATGGTGGAGACGAACATCAGAAGCGAGCGGATCACGTGAACCCCGGGCCGCGTTGCCCGGAACAGCGAAAACCCCCGGCGCGGCATGAACATCAGGATCATGAACAGCAGATGGCCGGCATAGCGCGCCCAGAGAATCTGAGTGGTCGGATACTCCTGGGAGAGATAGCGCACGCTCACGTTCATGAACGGGAACAGGTTGATCGCAATGGCCATGAACACGATCGCCCGGAGGGCGTTCTTGGAGGCGTTTCGATCCGTTTCGGAGGCGCGTGGCGCGCTGTCTGAAGGCATTGGATGAGAGTAGGCTCGCCCTTCCGCAGGGCACAAGAGGCGACGGGCCCTCTATCCGTGATTCCAGTTGTTCGGATCGTCGCTCTCGCCGGGGGACAGGCCGAGGATGTCGCCTTCGGTGTTGACCCCCAGGCCGAGAACCGTGCGGTTTGCGTAGGAGAAATAGGCGGTGACCTGATTGATCTCCAGGATCTCGCCGTCGCTCCATCCGGCCGCTCTCATCGTCTCTATCATATCGTGGGACACGCCCGCGGGGTCGCGGGTCAGTGCTTCGGCATAGCGCAGCGCACTGAGATCCTTGGCGTCGAATTCGGTGTCTGCGGCCGCCCCTTCAAACGCGTTTCGGATCGCGTTGGCCCGGCCGTCGTCGCCGAGCAATCGGCGCAGGCCCTGGAAGTGATGTTCCACGCAATAGGCACAGCCGTTCAGCACGCTCACCAGAACGCCGATGGTTTCCAGGAACGCCTTTGGAACCGTATTGGCCGAATGATGCAGGACATACTTGTACAGATGCATGTGCCCTTCCATCGAGTGCGGACGGAGCGAATGGGCCATCATGATGTTGTCGACATTTCCACCAGGGCCAACAATGCGGTCGTAGAGAACCTTCAACCGACCCTCGGCTTGTTCGTATGGGATGGTCTCTATCCAAGGCATTGGCGGGCACTCTCTCTGTTTTCGAACACGGTAGATGACCTTCAAGGCAAGGTCACTAAAGCGTATTCCTAAGGTCATTCAGTTGCACTGTCGGCAGAGATTTCTGAGCGGGATCATGACCTGGGCACAGTCACTAGGTTCAGCTTTAGCCCGGTGAGGGTGAACAGCCCTTGGATCGATTCTTGGTTGTCATCTGGTTGGCGGCTGGCGGAGCTTTGCGAAGCGAGGGGGTTCAGGTAAGTTCATTTTGAAAGAGCGAGCCGCTCGCAGCTTCATAAACATGCACGAAAACATGGTGTTCGGATTATCGTGAACTTGAACCTTCATGATGCGCTCGCTCTCTTGATGCCAGAGACGGCGCCACGGCTGCTTAAAGATTTCGCGACGGTCTGGCTTGGCAAACGCGGCTCAAGGTCCATGCCCACATTCCAGGATCTCGACCCCTTAGATATGCCTTGGGCTCTCAACAACATTTTCGTCTTACGGCGCAGGGATGATGGCCTCTTTGCCTACCAACTCGTGGGCGAGGGTATGACGACGCGCATGGGCGGAAGACTCAAGAACAAGACAGCTTTCGATGTGTTCGAGGATAGTTATGCGGAATGGACCGAGGCACGATGGCAGAAGGCGGCTACCGAACGCTCTGCTTGCTTCGTCCATACGCAACACCTAACGGCAGCTGGTATTCCCCTTAACGCGGAGCGGTTGATGTTCCCGCTACAAGGAGATGGCGATCGGGTCGACTCGTTGATTGGTGTCACTGAGTTTAGTGGGCGGGTGAGCCAGTTGCGCCCGGGGGACGGACACGTGGATTTTCTTGAAATCATCTGGACCCCAGTGGACCAACTTTGAATGCCGTGCCTTGCCAAACCGTCGGTTGTTCGCTCCCTTGACCCGGTCGTAGAGCGTCTTCAGTCGGACCTCGGCATCCTCGTAGGGAATGGTCGTGATCCAGGTCATGGGCGGGCTCCGGGAGAGGCGTCGTGCAGAACGGCATCGAGGTCTGGAAACCCGTAAGTGCCCGGTGCGCGGATCGTAAGGCGATGGGCCAGCTTGGCGGCCCCCAGCCGCGCTCTGAAACGATGATCCTGTCTCTCGCGTTCGGCAAGGGCCTCCGGAGTGAAGGGACCGCTCAGCCCGGCGGTGCGCGCCAATGCTTCAAGATCGGCCGGCGCGATCGCCGCCGGCTCGTCCGGTTCCCGGCAGGTCAGCAGAAGCCCGAACTCCATGTCACCGGGGGCTGTGGGCCAGAAACCGGAGCACTGGATATCGAGCATCCCGAGATCCGCGACACCTGTCATCAGGCGGATCAACGAGACTGGCGTGAAGGTGCTGCAATGGGTGTCGATATAGGCCGCGCGTGAGGTGGACACCCGGGCTTTCTCAAGCCCGAAGCCGTCCGAATGGTTCGGAAGGCGCGGCAGATCGGCAGGGATGGCGGTCCCGGACCACAGCGGTTCCGGATCGGCCTGTCGGGCCACGCTGAAATGCTCGAAAACATGGCGGGCGGCGGGCCGGTCCCGGACTTCCAGATAGCCCTCGACCCAGTCGGAAAGCTCGGTCCGGCGGCGCATCACATCGAAGGTGAACCGCATGTCCGGCACGACCAGAAAGACCGCGCCCGTTGAGGTCAGCAATCTGGAGACCTGCCGGAGCCAGCCGATCGGGTTCGGCAGATGCTCGAACACATGGGACGCCACGACCAGATCGAACCGGTCGCCCGCATCTGCGATCGGGCTCAGATCGTTGTCTGGAATCACGTAACGGATTTGCGGAATTCCGGCCGTGTCGACATCCGGATTTCCGGCATATTTCTCAGCCAACTCGGCGTTTGACGCATGGTCGAGATAGCTGACATCTGCGTCCGCCCCGGTCACCATCGGGCGGTCCAAAGGACCGAACTCAAGCACGCGCGTCTGTGCGCTCAGCAGGTTCTGAATGCAGGAGCGGCGATCCATAACCGAATTAGGACCCGGAATTCGACGAAATCTCGGTGATCACCATATCGTGGCCACGCAGCTTGAAAGTGACCGCCTGACCTTCCTTCAGGTCTTCAAGCAGCTTCGGATCCGCAACAGTGAAGCCCATCACCATCGCGTCCATCATGTCCCCTATCGGTTCATGATCGATGACCACCTGATCACGGTCCGGCAGCACCGCCACGATCGTGCCCTCGCCCTCCATCGCCATCATCTGGGCGACCGGACGGGAATCGGTGGACTGGTCTGCTGCTGACGCCGACAGGTGGACCCCGTTGGCGGCCAGCACAATACAAGCAACGCGAATGACCTGGTTCATGGCTTCTCCAAGCGATCTGGTGGCTCATCAGCCTCTATCCTACCGGTCATCGCCCCGACGCCAAAGCGGTCCTTCAGCCCAGGGGCATCGGCCACGTGTCGCCGAGGCGATAGCCGTCGGGCCAGGGGTCGGCTGGGTCCAGCATGTGCTGATGGACGCCGGTGATCCAAGCGCGGCCCGCGATACTGGGGATGATCGCGGGGTGTCCGAGGATGGTGGTTGCCTGTTCGATGCGACCCTCGAAAAGGCTGTCGATGATCGACTCCGCGATCAGCGTTTGCCCTGGCTTCATCTGGCCGCGGGCATGCAGGACGGCCATGCGGGCGCTGAGCCCGGTACCGGTGGGAGATCGATCCACCTTGCCCGGCTTGACCACGACCGCATTGCGCCCGATCTGTCGGCCGTCGCGGGTCTCGATGGGAAGAGCGAACTGGCAGAACGAGACATGGTTCCAGTCCGGATTCTCCGGATGGACAAAACCCACCTGTTCGGTTGCCGCGCTTGAGATCCTGTCTCCCAGTTCGGCAAGATCCTTTGCTTCGTCCGGCCGAAGCGCGAACCCGAGTGCCTTGGCGTCGACGATCACGAAACTGTCCCCGCCATAGGCGGTATCGGCCGTCAGGGTTCCAAACCCGGTGATTTCAAGGCGCACGCCCAGTCGGTCGGCGAAGGACGGCACATTCCGGACCGTGATCCGTTCGGCCTTGCCGTCTCGGCAGTCGGCACGGACCGACACCAGCCCGCCCGGCGCCTCCAGGTCGAACTCGGTGACCGGCTCAATCATCGGGACAATCCCACTGTCCAGCAGCACCGTCGCCACGCAGATCGAATTGGACCCCGACATCGGCGGGGTATCCGCCGGCTCCATGATGATGAAGCCCATTGCGGCGCGGGGATCTTTCGGCGGAACCAGCAGGTTCACGTGCCGGAACACGCCGCCGCGCGGTTCGTTCAGGACGAAATTGCGCAGGGTCTGGTCCTGCGCGATCCACCGGGACTGCTCCCAAAGCGTGGCCCCGGGTGGGGGCGCCACGCCGCCGACGATGACGTCGCCGACCTCACCCTCGGCATGACAGCTGACGACATGAATGGTCTTCGTCGTGCGCATGCAGTCCTCACTCTTTCCGAACAACCGCTCTCGATCTAGGGCGCCTCGCCTCCGTGCGGCTTGACGGTCACCGTCTTCCTCTTGGCGTTCCGGTGCGCGGTGTAGAGCGTGCTGCCGACGATCACAGCTGCGCCGATCAACGTATACTCGGTCGGAATCTCTCCGAAATACCAGATCCCGATCAGAGTCGCGAACAGCAATCTACCGTACTCGAAGGGGGCGATCGCCGAGGCTTCCCCCGCTTTGTAGGCCTGGATGTTGGCCCATTGCCCGCCCGACATCAGCACACCGATGACCACAAGCAGGCCCAGATCCTCCAGCGTCGGTGTCACCCAGTACCAGATCGCGAACGGGGCGAAGGCGATCGCCAGGAAGACCGACTGATAGGCCATGATCGTCGTCGGCTTCTCGGTCTGCGACAGCAGGCGCAGCACGACCATGATGCAGGCGACGAAGAAGGCCGAGAGCAATGCCATAAGCGCGTATTCGTTCATCCCTTCCGGCGAGGGCCGCAGGACGATCAGCACGCCGATCAGCCCGACGATGGTTGCGGTCCAGCGGCGCCAACCGACGATCTCGTGCAGAATGAAGACCGCCAGAATGGTGGTGAACAGGGTGCGGGCGAAGCCGATCGCCGTAACCTCGGCCAGCGGCAGATAGACCACCGCGGTAAATCCGGTGGTCATGGCGACCGTCGACAGACAGATTCGCAGGATATGCAGCTTCAGCCGCTTGGTCCGGAAGATCGACGGAAACCCTTTGGCGATCGCGGGCGAGATCACGACCATCACCATCATCTGACGGATGAACAGAATCTCGACCACCGGCAGATGTTTGCCGACATGTTTGATCATCGAGGCCATTATGACCAAGATCAGGGTCGATCCGACCAGCCAGGCCGATCCGCGCAGGTTTCCCGGCAAAGCCTCCCACCGCAGCCAAAGCGCGTCCAGGCGTGCCTTTAAGGGACGTTTTGGACCGGCTTTTGGGGCCGGGGGGCTGTCTTGGGACATGCGGTGAAGCCAGGATAAGGTTGGACTGCAGTATCAAGGGTTTCTAACAGGGCGTCCATGGCCGCAAGGCCGCAAGGAAGCCTTTCCAGGGAGAAGTGATGATGACTGAAAGCAGCGGCGCCACATGGGCGCGCGATCTCAACGGGCAGGTGACCTGGGTTACCGGCGCCGGCACCGGGATCGGAGAGGCGGCCGCCGAGGCCCTGGCGCGTGCCGGCATGACTGTCATTCTGTCCGGGCGTCGGCCGAAGCCCCTGGAAGCTCTGGCGACCCGGCTGACGGCTGCTGGTCTCAAGGTCGAGACGCGTCCGGTCGATGTCGTGGATCGGGCAGCAATGCTGAAGGCCGGTCAGGATATCGCGACGGCCCACGGCCGGATCGACCTTCTGTTCGGAAATGCCGGCATCAATCTGACCCCGCGCAACTGGAAGGATGTGACCGATGATCCGGCAGTTCTGGAGGAATGGGAGCAGGTGCTCGATATCAATGTGAAAGGCGTGTGGAACGGGATCGCCGCCGTCCTGCCGGCCATGCGCGCCCAGGGCGACGGTCTGATCGTGACCACGTCCTCGATGGCGGGGGTGAACTATTCCAAGGTCGCGGGTGTGCCCTACGGCGCCTCAAAGCATGCGGTCATGTCGCTGAGCGCGCATGTGAATACCGAGGAAGGCAATAACGGGATCCGCGCCACGGCGATCTGTCCGGGTGAGGTGGCGACCCCGATCCTGGAACGGCGTCCGGTACCAGTGCCCGCCGAGGACATCGCACGGCTGATCCAGCCGTGGGATATCGCCGAAGTGCTGCTGCTGCTGGCCCGGATGCCGGCGCGGACCCGCCTCAACGAGATCCTGGTGACGCCGACCTACACCCGGGCGGCGTTTCAATAGGCACACGCGCGAGCGTCAGGCACGTCGCGGCATCCGGAAGGGCAGCATCAGCTTGACGATCGGCAGGCGGAATCGGTCGAGGTCGAGGGTCTCGTGCACGGCTTCGACCCGTTCGCCGTACAGCCGGCTGTCCAGCACGGACCGGGCGTAGAACGGCGCGTCTTCCAGGGTCTGCCGGACGGTGACTCCGTCGGTCGTATCCGCTTGCGTCCGGCGGGCCACGCGCCAGAACGTGCCGGGCAGGGCGACGCGAGGCGGCGGTGTCAGTTCTTCAAGGCTGCCGTCTCGGTCAAAGCGCAGGGCGAGGGCCTGTTTGCTGCCGTCGCGCCGGTGCATGTCATAGAGAATGGTGGCCCGCCGGCCGGTCGTGCCGGGTTCTACCTGGGTGGCCCGCGCCCAGTCCCACCGCTCGAATCCGTCTTCCAGCGGTTCTGCTCCCCAATTGCTGTCAAGGTAGCCGTTGCCCTGCCAGCTCAAGGACGGCGAATCGAGATCGACCGAGACGCGGCAGAGCGGGGCAATCGGCCGCCAGTGATGGCGCCCGGTCCCATCAAGCTGAAAACTGCGGGGGTTCAGCGCATCGGTGTCGACCCGGATGGTGCCCCTTATGCGGCTGAGATGCGGGACCGCCAGTTCGTCCAGATGAAGCGTCAGCCCGTCGCGCTCCCAGACCATGCGGCTGGGCCCGACGCGAAATTCGGTCGCACTCCGGTCGAGGGCGCCGCGCCCGCGCTCGGTCATCGACCAGCGATGGCCACGCTCCCCGTAGAGCGCCACATTGATGGCCACATGATTCTCGGGCTCCGTGCGGCCCGACCAGTGATAGTAGGGTGAGAAGACGCTGCCGACGAAGGCGATGATGGTCAGCCCGTGACGCCCGTCGGCGCTCAGCGCGTCCAGATACCACCACGCGTAGCCGCCCGCCGGAACGGATTGCGCGAAGTTTGGTGCCCCGTCCATATGCCCCGCTCCATAATACGGTCTGAAAGAATGGCGTCCGCCGCCTGTTTGCCGGACAGGGCCGCCATCGGAATTCCCGGTCCCGGATGCACGCTGCCGCCTGCGAGGTAAAGACCCGGCAGGCGTGTCCGGCTGCCCGCGCGGTTGAAGGAGGCCCGCCAACCGTGGGAGGCAGGGCCGTAGAGCGCACCACCGGAGGCCGGAAACAGGGCCTCGAAATCCGCCGGTGTCGTCCGCACCGTGGCGGAATCCGCGTGCTCCACCGAAAGCCCGCAGCGTTCCAGAAGTCGGAAGCTGGCGGCCTCGTAGGCGCGCAGCTCGTCGTGTCCGAAATGGTGCGTGTCGCCGATGGCCGGTGCGTTTGCCAGACAGAACAGACGCTCCGGCCCGTCTGGAACCGCGCTTTCAGCCGATGCTCCGCGGTCCTGCGCGCAGATATAGACGGTCGGTGCCCGCGGCAATCGTCCGGCCGAAAAAATGTCGCTGAACTCGTCCTGATACGTGTCGCAGAAGAAGACGGTGTGGCGGAGCAACGGGAATCCGACCGGCCGCGCGACCATCGACCAGGTCACGGCCGACAGGGACCGGTCGCCGGGTGCTGTCCCAGGGGTTGCGCGCGCCGCCGGGCCGCCGAACAGACCGTTCGCCAGGGCCGAGACATCGCTGTTCGAGACCACTGCGGCCGCGGTGATGGTGTCACCCGATGCCAGTTTCACACCGGACACCCGGCCGTCCTCGGCAAGGATTTCGGAGACGTCCGCATTGTAGGTGATCTCGACGCCATGCGATTGGGCGAGGTCCGCCAAGGCGCGGGCGATCCGATGCATCCCGCCCTCAACGAGCCAGACCCCCTCGCGCTCCACATGGGCCACCAGCATGAGCGTCGCAGGCGCCTTGAACGGAGAGGAGCCGCAATAGGTCGAATAGCGCGCGAACAGCTGGCGCAGGCGCGGGTCGGTGAACTGCTTGCCGAGAGAGGCCCACAAGGTGCTGAACGGATCGATTCCCATCAGCCCGGATACGCCCGCCCGTTGGACCATCTCGACCGGGCTGGGGCGCGCGCCCTTGATGAAGGCGTCTTCCAGCGTCCGATAGACCGAGGCGGAGCGCGCGCAGAATGCCGCATATCGCTCGCCTTCAGCAGGGGAGGCGAAGTCCGCAATGGCCCGGACGGTGCGATCCATGTCCGCGAACAGATCGAGACGGCTGCCGTCCGACCAGGCGTGGCGGGCCAGGATCTCGGCCGGGGTCAGGGCCACGTGGTCGGAGAGAGAGGCACCGGCCGCCGTGAACAGATCCTCGAACACCCACCGCATTGTCATAACCGTGGGGCCGGCATCGATGCGGGCTTCGCCGACCGCGACCTCCCGCATCTTTCCGCCCGGCGCGGCGGCCCGCTCCAGAATCCGAACCGGAAGGCCTTTCGCCGCAAGTCTCACCGCCGTCGAAAGCCCTGCGATTCCGGCTCCGATGACCACCACCGGCGGGAGTGTTCTGGAGGTGTTGGGGCCGGAGCCGACGTGCATGTGCGATGCCTCCGCTTTGGGCCTGCGCTATCGCCCGTTGCGTTTCGAGAAAGAGAGTGTCTATAATTTCTGACACAATGAAGTGACAGGAAAGGCTGACACAGAATGTCGGCCGGGTCACCACCCAAGCGGGGAGCGAGAGCATGGATGTGAAGACGCGGATCGAACGGGCTCTGGATGCAGCCGTTGCGCAATGCGAAACCGCCGATGCGCCTCCCGGTCTGGCGGGGGCCTTGCGCTATGCCGTGTTTCCGGGCGGGCAGCGGATCCGACCGCGCCTGACGCTGGCCGTGGCCATGGCCTGCGGCGACGACCGCCCGGCCGTGACCGACGCTGCTGCCGCTGCCATCGAAATCCTGCACTGCGCTTCCCTGGTGCATGACGATCTTCCGACCTTTGACGATGCCGCGACCCGGCGAGGTAAGCCCTCATTGCATCGGGCATTCAGCGAGCCCTTGGCCGTCCTGACAGGCGACGCGATGATCGTGCTCGCCTTCGAGACGCTTGCCCGTGTGGGCGTGGAGGCGGGTGACCGCCTGGTGCCGCTGCTGCTGACCCTGGGTCGGTCGACCGGCATGCCCTACGGCATTTGCGCGGGTCAGGCCTGGGAAGGCGAGCAGAAGATCGATCTTTCCGCTTATCAGCAGGCCAAGACAGGGTCGCTGTTCGCGGGGGCGACGGCAGCCGGGGCGGTCGCCGCGGGCTACGATCCCGTTCCCTGGCGCCTGCTGGGCGAACGGCTGGGAGAGGCCTATCAGTGCGCCGACGACATCTGCGATGTGGCGGCCGACCCCGAGAAGATCGGCAAGCCGGTCGGACAGGATGAGGTCCATCATCGGCCCAGCGCCGCGCGCGAACTCGGGATCGACGGGGCGAAGAAGCGCCTGGAGAAGCTCGTCAAATCCGCGATTGACGCGGTGCCGGACTGTCCGGGCCGGGATCAGTTGCGCAAGGCAATTCTCGCCCAGGCCAGCGGCTTCCTGCCGCAGCATGTAAAGGAGCGGGCGGCCTGAGGCCTGCCTGCTTCGGCGCTCTTCGGCCGTTTGCCCCGGAAGGGGATTCCTGATGTCTGAGCTTTCCGACCAGCCCGGCGATGCCCTAATAAAACCGCCGGTCGGTTGGCGTGAGCGCCTGTCGGCGTGGCGCAACAGGATGGTGGCGGATCCTAAATTTCAGAGATGGGCCGCCAGCTTTCCTCTGACCCGACCGATCGCCCGGCGTCGGGCCCGGCAATTGTTCGACCTGTGTGCGGGCTTTGTCTATTCGCAGATCCTGGATGCCTTCATCCGGCTGAAACTCGCCGACATCCTGTTCGAGGGACCGGCGACCACGTCGGAGCTTGCGGGCCGACTGTCACTCTCTCCTGACAGGACCCTCACCCTGCTCCGAGCGACATCCGCGCTCGGCCTGACGGTGAGTCTGAACCCTTTGAACGGCGAAGATCGATTCGCTCTGGGAGAGCTGGGTGCCGCCTTGATCGGCAATCCGGGCGTGGCCGCGATGGTCGAACACCACGCCATGCTCTATGCCGATCTGCGGGACCCGGTGGCTCTGCTGCGCGGAGAAACCCGGGACACCGCGCTTGGCGGCTACTGGCCGTATGCGGCGCGCGGGGCGCTCGATCACCTTTCGGCGGAGCAGGTCTCGGCTTATAGCGGGCTGATGTCGGCCTCCCAGCCTTTGATCGCCGACGACGTGTTGGACGCGTACCGAGTCGACCGCCATCGGGTGCTGATGGATGTGGGCGGCGGCGAGGGCCGGTTCCTGGCCGCAGCCGCCCGACGCGACGCAGATCTCAAGCTCATGTTGTTCGATCTGCCTCCGGTTGCCGAACGGGCCCGCACGCATTTCGAGCACCTGGGTCTCGCTGACCGTGCTGAAACCCACGGAGGGGATTTCCAGGTCGATTCGCTTCCGAAAGGCGCGGATCTCATCAGCCTGGTCAGGGTGATTCACGACCATGACGACGACATCGTCTTGCGTCTCCTGACGGCGGTTCACGCGGCTTTGCCCAGGGAGGGAACCCTGATCGTTGCCGAACCCATGTCCGGGGTCCGCGGCGCGGAACCCATTGGAGACGCGTATTTCGGATTCTATCTGATGGCGATGGGGCGCGGCCGCCCACGGACGGCCACAGAGATTACTGAATTGTTAAAACAGGCGGGTTTTCGAAAAGCCCAGGAAACCGCCACGATCAGGCCGATGCTGACCGGTCTGATCGTGGCAAATGCGTAAAACCCCTATTTTTATTGCCGATTGTCTATTGAAAGTGACAGAAGGCACTGTCAGAATAAAATGACACATTGAGAGTTCGGGCCTCACTAAACCGAACCGGTAGGGAGACGACGGAATATGCAGACCACTGCGGTAGTCCTTGAAGAGCCTGGGAGCATCGCGCTCCGGGAGCTCCCGTTGGCGCAGCCAACGGCGGACGATGTCGTGGTTGACGTCTTCTGGACGGGAATCAGCACAGGCACCGAACGTCTGCTCTATACCGGGCGCATGCCACAATTTCCCGGAATGGGTTATCCGCTGGTCCCCGGTTACGAATCGGTAGGCCGTATCAGTCAGGCTGGAACGGGCAGCGGCCTGTCCGAAGGCGAAATGGTTTTCGTGCCCGGTGCCAAGTGTTTCGGCGATGAGGTGCGGTGTCTGTTCGGCGGCTCGGCCCGGAACCTGGTTGTACCGGGCGCCCGTGTGATCTCGCTGGACAGCGGATTGGCCGAGCAGGGGGCGCTGATGGCCCTGGCCGCCACCGCGCAGCATGCGATTGGCGAGCACGCGGTTCCCGATCTGATCGTCGGTCACGGTGTGCTGGGCCGGCTGCTCGCGCGCCTCACACTGGCCCACGGGCACCCGGCACCGGTTGTTTGGGAGACAAACCCAACCCGGCGCAGCGGTGCCGAGGCCTACAGCGTCATCGACCCCGCCGAGGACACCCGCAAGGACTACCGCGCGATCTACGATGTCAGCGGGTCCAAGGGGCTGCTCAACGATTTGATTTCCCGACTTGCCCCGATGGGCGAGGTGGTTCTGGCCGGGTTTTACGAAGAGCCGCTCTCTTTCGATTTCCCCGCCGCCTTCATGCGGGAGGCCCGGATACGGGTCGCCGCCCAATGGCAGGCCACCGATTCCGCGACCGTCAAACGGTTGGTCGAATCCGGCCAGCTGTCGCTCGGCGGCTTGATCACCCACACACAAGACGCTGCCAACGCGAACGATGCATACCGCACCGCGTTCGAGGATGCGTCCTGCTTGAAAATGATCCTGGATTGGAGAGCTTTCTGATGAGTACGATCGACACAGATATCGGAACCCCGGCCGAGGCCGCTGACAAGCCCGCCAAGAAGCAGACGGAAGTCATTGCGATCTATGGCAAGGGGGGCATCGGCAAGAGCTTCACCCTCGCCAATCTGAGCTACATGATGGCTCAGCAGGGCAAGCGGGTGCTGCTGATCGGCTGCGATCCGAAGAGCGACACCACGTCCCTTCTGTTCGGCGGGCGCAGCTGCCCGACCATCATCGAGACCTCGTCCAAGAAGAAACTGGCCGGAGAGCAGGTCGAGATCGGTGATGTCTGCTTCAAGCGCGATGGGGTGTTCGCGATGGAGCTTGGCGGTCCCGAGGTCGGGCGCGGCTGTGGCGGGCGCGGCATCATTCACGGCTTCGAGCTGCTGGAAAAGCTGGGTTTCCACGATTGGGATTTCGACTACGTCCTGCTCGACTTCCTGGGCGACGTGGTGTGCGGCGGCTTCGGCCTGCCGATCGCCCGCGACATGTGCCAGAAGGTGATCGTGGTCGGCTCGAACGACCTGCAATCCCTGTATGTGGCGAACAATGTCTGCTCGGCGGTCGACTACTTCCGCAATCTGGGCGGCAATGTCGGCGTCGCGGGTCTGATGATCAACAAGGATGACGGCACCGGCGAGGCCCAGGCCTTCGCCAAGGCGGTCGGCATCCCGGTGCTCTGCGAGATTCCGGCCCATGAGGATATCCGCCGGAAATCGGCGAATTACGAGATCGTCGGCAAGCCCGGCGGCGAGTGGGCCTCCCTGTTCGAGCGTCTGGCGCAGAGTGCGGCCGACGCGCCGCCGGTGCGCCCGACACCTCTCAGCCACGACCAATTGCTGGATCTGTTCACCGGCGAGGCCGTCGGTCGGGACGTGAAACTTCTGCCTGCGAGCTTCGAGGACATGTGCGGCGTGACCTACGCCCCGCGCCCGTCTCTCGAAGTCGTCTACGAGGGCGCGTAAGCGCGGGCCCCGGGGAAAATCATGGCGATCGAATTCGAACCAGAAGCTCCAACCGTATTCGACCCTTCGGCGCAGACGCCGAAGACGGACGCGGCGGGCTGCCATGCCGGCGCCGACGTGATGAACGACGCCGCCCGCAAGGCCGGAAAATCCGAGGTTCTCGATGGGCTGGCGGCCGACTATCCGAAGGGGCCGCATGATCAGCCCCAGTCCATGTGTCCGGCCTTCGGCTCGCTCCGGGTCGGGCTGCGGATGCGGCGGACGGCGACGATCCTCTCGGGTTCGGCCTGCTGCGTGTACGGTCTGACCTTCACCTCGCACTTCTACGGTGCCCGCCGGACCGTCGGCTACGTGCCGTTCAATTCGGAAACCCTGGTCACCGGACAGCTCTACGAAGACATCCGCAACGCCGTCACCGAGATGGCCAACCCGGACGAGTATGACGCGATCGTGGTGATCAATCTGTGTGTGCCGACCGCGTCGGGCATCCCGCTGGACCGTCTGCCGGCCCAGATCAACGGGGTTCGGGTGATCGGGATCGACGTGCCGGGATTCGGCGTGCCGACCCATGCGGAAGCCAAAGACGTGCTGACGGGCGCGATGTTGCGCTACGCCCGCACCGAGATCGAGGCGGGGCCCGTGGCCCGTCCGCGCAATTTCGACGGCAGCAAGCCGACCGTCACCATGATCGGCGAGCTGTTCCCGGTCGACCCGATGGGGGTCGGCGCGATGCTCGAGCCCATGGGCATGGTGGTGGCGCCGCAGCTGCCCTCCCGCGAATGGCGGGACCTCTACGCAGCGCTCGACTGCCAGGTGGCGGCGGCGGTGCACCCCTTCTACACGGCCTCGGTACGTGAATTCGAGCGGGCCGGACGGCCGGTGGTCGGATCCGCGCCGGTCGGCCTCGACGGCACGGCCGCCTGGCTGGAGAGCGTTGGCAAGGCGGCCGGTATCCCGGACAAGAAAATCGATGCGGCGAAAGCCAAGGCCCTGCCGGCGATCAAGGCGGCCCTGGCCGACAATCCGATCAAGGCGACGGTCACCGTCTCCGGTTACGAAGGCTCGGAACTGCTGGTCGCCCGCCTGCTGATCGAAGCCGGGGCCAAGGTGCCCTATGTGGGCACGGCCTGCCCGAAGACCCCGTGGAGCGATCCGGACCGCGAGTGGCTTGAGGCCAAGGGCGTCCACATCCAATACCGCGCCTCGCTGGAACAGGATCTGGCGGCGATGCAGGACATCCGGCCGGACCTGGCGATCGGCACCACGCCGCTCGTTCAGAAGGGCAAGGAACTGGGTATTCCGTCGCTTTACTTCACCAACATGGTCTCGGCGCGGCCGCTGTTCGGCCCGGCCGGAGCCAGTTCGATGTCGGGCATCGTCGCGGCCCAGACCCGGGGCAAGGACCGCTTCGCCTCGATGGTCGATTTCTTCGAGGGTGTTGGCACCGGCGGCAAGAACGCCGGCCACAACCTGGCCAGGCGCAACACTCAAGTGGCGGAGGGCTGATCGATGCTGGTCCTGGATCACGATCGCGCCGGCGGATACTGGGGGGCGGTCTATGCCTTCTGCGCCGTGAAGGGCCTTCGGGTCGTGATCGACGGTCCGGTCGGCTGCGAGAATCTGCCGGTCACCGCCGTCCTGCACTACACCGACGGGTTGCCGCCGCACGAGCTGCCGGTGACCGTCACCGGGCTCAGCGAAGACGAGCTGTCGATGAACGGCACCGAGAAGGCGCTGAAGCGGGCAAGCGATACCCAGGATCAGGACATGCCGGCGGTGGTGGTCACCGGGTCGATCGCCGAGATGATCGGCGGCGGCGTGACCCCACAAGGCTCGAATCTCCGGCGTTTCCTGCCGCGCACGATCGACGAGGACCAGTGGCAGAGCGCCGATCGCGCGATCTACTGGCTGTGGACCGAGTTCGGTGCCAAGAAGGTGCCGGCCCGCGCCGACATGAAGAAGAAAGCCGGCGCCAAGCCCCGTGTGAACATCATCGGGCCGATCTACGGCACCTTCAACATGCCGTCCGACCTGGCCGAGATCCAGCGTCTGGTCGAGGGCATCGGCTGCGAGATCAATCTGACCTTCCCGCTCGGCACCGACATCAAGGATGTTAAGAAGCTGCCGGACGCGGACGTGAACATCCGGATTTACAAGGAGTTCGGCAAAGGCCTCTGCGAGGAGCTCGACCGGCCCTATCTGCAGGCCCCGATCGGCATGCACGCCACGACCAATTTCCTGCGGAAGCTGGGGGAGCTGACCGGACTGGATCCGGAGCCGTTCATCGAGCAGGAGAAGCAGACCACGCTGAAGCCGGTCTGGGATCTGTGGCGCAGCGTCACCCAGGACTTCTTCGCAACCGCCTCCTTCGCGGTGGTCGCGACCGAGACCTATGTGCACGGGATGCGCCAGTATTTCGAGCACGAGCTGGGGATACCCTGCACGTTCTCCTACGAGCGCAAGCCCGGACAGAAACCGGACAACGCCGCGGTCCGCCAGTCGATCAAGGATTTCCCGCCGCTGGTGCTCTACGGCTCCTACAACGAACGTCTGTACGCGGCGGAAGTCGGCTGCCGGGCGATGTACATCCCGGCCTCTTTCCCGGGCGCCATCATCCGTCGTGCCACCGGGACCCCGTTCATGGGCTACGCCGGAGCGACCTATCTGCTGCAGGAATACTGCAACGCCCTGTTCGACGCCTTGTTTCACATCCTGCCGCTGTCGGTCGACATGGACCGGTTGGACGCGACCCCGGCCAAGGGCGCGGAAGCCGATGCCCGGCCCTGGGACGCCGATGCCAAGGCGATGTTCGACAGCTATGTCGAGGAGCAGCCGTTCCTCGTCAGGATTTCCGCCGCGAAGAATCTTCGGGATCTGGTCCAGCGGGAGGCGAAAGCCGCCGGCGAGGCGCGGGTCACCGCGGACCGGATGGCCTTGGCGCTGCAGGCGCAGAAGGCGGGGCGGGGATGAACGGTTTCACAGTTCTTGCGGCCAGTGTGGTCGCGCAACAGGAGGGTAAGTGATCGCCATGCGCACACCCGATGTGACGGTAACCCGGGGCAAGAACGCCGAAGGGCGGGAGTTCCGAGCAATTTACCTGGCAGCCTTCGTGCTGTTCCTGGCCGCTGTTGTGGTCACCCGGTTTCTGCCGCCCAAGTGGCGCCCCTGGCCGCCAAGCGCCGAGCGCGCCCGGTCGGTTCTCGCAGAGGCACGCGCAGCTGCAAGCGCGTTCGTGCCCTTCGCGATGATGGGATGAGATTTCGAATTCGTCCGGTTCGCCGGACGGGTGCCTGGCGGGGTCTCAGGACCTCGTCGATCCCTGCCGCGCGGGAGGTGTGCGGTAACTGCCGAAAGGCAATGTTCCGGAGGTAACTCTCATGAACGATAAACGGGGTGACTCACTCTCGGGTTTGACCGCGGGCGAAGCCCAGGAGTTCCACGGCTTCTTCATGTCGAGCTTCATCGGTTTCGTGATCGTCGCCGTCGTTGCTCACATCCTGGTTTGGATGTGGCGTCCCTGGTTTCCAGGGGTCGATGGTTACTCGTCCTCGATGATCGACGGTGTGAAGGTTGCTGCCAGCAACCTCATGACCTTTATCGGATAAGGGGGAGACGACAATGTGGAAGGTATGGCTCCTTTTCGATCCGCGGCGCACCCTCATCGGGCTCTTCACGTTCCTGATGGTTCTTGCACTGCTGATCCACTTCATCCTGCTCAGCACCGACCGATTCAATTGGATCGAAGGTCCGCGCGCGGATGCAGGCGTGTCCACCACCGTCGCCGCCGTCATGGCGCCGATGCCCGGTCGGATCGTCTAACAACAATGAACCGCTTCGGAGCGGACGGGTCCGAGCCCTCGCGTTCGGTCCTGTCCGCTCCGGGACCCTAACAACACGCTTGCGGCATTAGCTCGCCGATACGTCTCCGAAAGGGGGGATCAGGTCATGGCGTTGCTCAGTTTTGAGAGAAAATACAGGGTTCGCGGAGGCACACTGATCGGCGGCGATCTGTTTGACTTCTGGTTTGGACCTTTTTACGTCGGATTCTTTGGGGTCACGACGATCTTCTTCGCTGTGCTTGGCACAGCGCTGATCTTCTACTCCGCCGCCCTGGGTCCGACCTGGAACCCGTGGCAAATCAACATTGCACCACCTGATCTAAGTTACGGTCTCGGCCTTGCGCCGCTCCAAGAAGGCGGCTTTTGGCAGGTCATCACGATCTGTGCGATCGGTTCGTTCGTGTCTTGGGCGCTTCGCGAAGTGGAGATCTGCCGAAAGCTTGGCATGGGCTATCACGTGCCGATTGCTTTTGGCGTTGCGATTTTCGCCTACGTTACTCTGGTGGTGATCCGTCCCGTCCTTATGGGAGCCTGGGGGCACGCTTTCCCCTACGGCATTCTCAGTCATTTGGATTGGGTGTCGAACGTCGGCTATCAGTATCTCCATTTCCACTACAACCCGGCGCATATGCTGGCCGTGACCTTCTTCTTCACGACCACCTTGCTCCTGTCGCTTCACGGCGCCGTCGTGCTCTCCTCGGTGAACCCTCAGAAGGGCCACACCGTAAAGACTCCCGAGCATGAGGACGCCTATGTGCGCGATACCATCGGGTATTCGATCGGTACGCTGGGAATCCACCGTCTGGGTCTCTTTATGGCCCTGAACGCCGGGTTCTGGAGCGCAATCTGTATCGTCATCAGCGGTCCGTTCTGGACCCGCGGCTGGCCTGAATGGTGGAACTGGTGGCTCGATCTGCCGGTCTGGAACTAGGCGAGGAGGGACGAGACCATGGCTACTTATCAGAATATCTTTACGCGGGTCGCCGTCACCGGCCACCCGCACATGGGGCCCGACCTGCCGGACGAGGATGACGCTCGCACCGGCACGCCGTTTCACAGCTACTGGCTCGGCAAGATCGGCAATGCTCAGATCGGTCCGATCTATCTCGGCAAGCTCGGTTTTCTGTCTCTCGTCTGCGGCCTGGTCGCGTTCGAGATCATCGGGTTGAACATGGCCGCGTCGGTCAATTGGAACCCGATCGAATTCCTGCGTCAGCTTCCGTGGCTGGCTCTGGAGCCGCCTTTGCCGGAACACGGCCTCAGTGTTATGCCGCCGCTCAACGAGGGTGGCTGGTGGCTGATGACCGGTTTCTTCCTCACCACGGCAATCCTGCTTTGGTGGGTCAGGATGTACCGCCGCGCTGTACAGCTCGGCATGGGCACCCATGTGGCATGGGCCTTCGCGGCCGCCATCTGGCTCTATCTGGTGCTGGGCTTCATTCGCCCGGTTCTGATGGGCAGCTGGTCGGAAGCGGTGCCGTTCGGGATCTTCCCGCACTTGGATTGGACGGCGGCCTTCTCCATTCGATACGGCAACCTGTTCTACAACCCGTTCCACATGCTTTCGATCGTGTTCCTGTACGGCTCGACGCTTCTGTTCGCCATGCACGGTGCGACAATTCTCGCGGTCGGTCGCTACGGCGGCGAGCGGGAGATCGAACAGATCGTCGACCGGGGTACGGCATCGGAACGGGCTGGTCTCTTCTGGCGGTGGACCATGGGCTTCAACGCCTCGATGGAATCCATTCACCGCTGGGCCTGGTGGTTCGCCGTTCTCTGTCCGCTGACCGGCGGCATCGGCATCCTGCTGACCGGAACCGTGGTGGACAACTGGTATCTCTGGGGTCAGGAGCACGGCATCGTTCCGTCCTATCCTGAGGTCTATACCCCGGCGGTCGATCCGGCCAAGGGAGGCTGATCATGAAAAACCTCTTTGCTATCCCCCTTGCGGTCACCGCCGTAACCCTCCTGGTCCTCGCCATGATGTTTGGTGTGGGCTGGGACCGGCCGCCGGTCGCGGCCGAACAGATCGGGTTCCGGGGCGTCGGTATGGAAACCGTCAGCAATCCGCGGGTGACTGCCCAACTGGAGGCTCTCAACCAGATGCCGCCGCCGCCCTACGAGCTGACGGCGGAGGAGATCCGGGACTCACCCTTGGCCGGCGAGGTGTACGAGAACGTGCAGGTCCTCGGCGATCTTCCGGAGGTGCAGTTCACCCGGCTGATGGCGGCGATCACCGAATGGGTGGCGCCGGAAGAGGGCTGTGGCTACTGCCACAACCTCGAGAACCTGGCGGATGACAGTGTCTACACCAAGATCGTGTCCCGCCGGATGATCCAGATGACCTGGAACATCAACGAGAACTGGGGCAACCACGTCCAGGAGACCGGCGTCAACTGCTACACCTGTCACCGGGGCAAGAACGTTCCAGAGTACATCTGGTTCGAGAATGCCGGCCTGCCGGCGGCGCAGGGTGCGATGGGCTGGCGCAACGGCCAGAACATCGGCTCCGGCGGTGTCGCGGGAACGTCTCTGCCCTATGACCCGTTCAGCGCCTATCTGGTTGGGGACGAGCCCATCAGGGTGCAGGTCCAGCAGGCTCTTCCGGCTTCGACCGGCAGCACCGGCGGCTCGATCCAGTCAACCGAGAAGACCTACGCGCTGATGCTGCACATGTCCGAATCCCTGGGCGTGAACTGCACCTACTGCCACAACAGCCGGGCCTTCGGGAATTGGGAGCAATCGCCTCCGGCCCGGACGACCGCCTATCATGGCATCGACATGGTCCGCGAGATGAACACCGACTATCTCGTTCCTCTGCGCGACACCTATCCGGAGAACCGCCTGGGACCGACCGGCGATGCTCCGAAGGCGTATTGCTCGACCTGTCACCAGGGCGTCAACAAGCCGCTCCTGGGGGCGCCAATGCTCGAGCAGTGGCCATCACTCGCCGCGTCGCCCTGAGGGACCGGCTCAAGACGATATCGGCGCGTGGTACGGGCCGGGTTGGGAGACCAGCCCGGCCCTCTCGCGTTGAGAGCGGAGCCGCCGCCGCCGGTCCGTGCCGTCCGAACTGGATCGACAAAAAAGGGCCCGAAGGGGCCACTGTGTGAGCGATGATGTGAGCGTGTTGGGAAGGCTTGTCCCCGGCGGAGCTCAGACCGCGAGCTCGGCCCAGCGGTTGAGATAGATGCGGAACCAGGGCGTGAACCGTTCTGGATGCGCCGCCACTTCATCGTCGAGACGTGCGAGCGAGACCCACCGGGTCTCCTCGACTTCCTCGGGGTTCGGCGCGATCGCCAGCTTGGTGCGGTCGGCGGTGCCCCGAAACACGTGCACCCGCTCGTTTTCGACCAGCCCGCCCCCCACATCCGCCGTGTAGTCCACCACGCGGGTATGGGACATGGGAACGGAGATCCCCAACTCCTCGCGCAGCCGCCGCGGGACGCAGTCCTCGATCGGCTCATCCCAGTTGGGGTGGGTGCAGACCGTGTTCGCCCACAGGCCGCCGCAATGGTATTTGGAGCTGGCGCGCCGCTGGATCAGCAGGGAATCCTCCGAGAACACAAAGGCGGAGATCGCCAAGTGCCGGAGCCCCCGACGATGGGCATCCATCTTCTCGACCGGATAGAGAGACCCGTCATCCGCGATCGCCGGGATCCAGATCGAGTTCGGTCCCGCGCCCCCATCCCACATGTTCTCGGAGACCTGCAAAGTCCGCCTCCGGTCAGGCCACCTGGCTGTGCAGGCCGCATTGCGCCCAGATCGACTTGAGCGACTTCAGCAGGTGCGCGACATCGGCCTCGGTGTGGATCGGCGACGGGGTGATCCGCAGCCGTTCGGTGCCACGCGGGACCGTCGGGTAGTTGATCGGCTGCACGTAGATCCCGAACTCGTCCAGCAGGATGTCGCTGATCTGTTTGCAGTGGATGGGGTCGCCGACCATGACGGGAACGATATGACTCTCGTTGTCCAGGTGCGGAATGCCGGCCCGGTCCAGACCGGCCCGGACGGCCGCCACCCGCTTCTTCTGTTCGTCGCGTTCGACCGAGCTCTGCTTCAGATGCCGGATGCTGGCGACGGCGCCGGCGGCGATCGCCGGCGGCAGGGCCGTGGTGAAGATGAAGCCCGAGGCGAAGCTGCGGACGAAATCACACAGGGCCGTGGAGGCGGCGATATAGCCGCCCATGACGCCGAACGCCTTGCCGAGGGTGCCCTCGATCACGGTCAGCCGGTGGGCGACCCGGTCGCGTTCCGAGACCCCGCCGCCGCGCGGCCCGTAGAGCCCGACGGCGTGCACCTCGTCAAGATAGGTCATGGCGCCGTATTTGTCGGCCACGTCGCAGATCGCCTCGATCGGGGCGATGTCGCCGTCCATCGAATACACGCTTTCGAATGCCACCAGTTTCGGCGCGTCCTTCGGCAGAGCGGCGAGCTTGCGCTCCAGATCTTCCACGTCGTTGTGGTTCCAGACCACCTTCTGGGCCCGGCTGTGGCGGATGCCCTCGATCATCGACGCGTGATTGCCCGCGTCGGAGACCACGATGCAGCCCGGAATGCGGGCGGCGAGGGTCGACAGGCTGGCCCAGTTCGACACATAGCCCGAAGTGAACAGCAGCGCGGTCTCCTTGCCGTGGAGATCCGCAAGCTCGCGTTCCAGAAGCACGTGATTGTGGTTGGTGCCGGAGATGTTCCGGGTTCCGCCCGCGCCCGCGCCGGACTGCTCGAGCGCCGCATGCATGGCGTCGAGGACGGGCTGATGCTGGCCCATGCCCAGATAGTCGTTCGAGCACCAGACGGTGACTTCCGAGACCCCTTCCGACCCGTGCCGGGTGGCGCGCGGAAAGGCGCCGCGGCGGCGTTCGATGTCGGTGAAAACCCGATAATTACCTTCGTCCCTCAACCCGTCGAGCTGGTCGCGGAAAAAGCCCTCATAATCCATCGTCGCCTCCTATCGGCAGAATACTTTGCGCGGCACTTTCACCGCATGCCGTTGTTTTGATTTACATCGTCCTCATGTCGACCCCGGAAGCGAGGCCGGCCGGACCGCCTTGAAGGCGGGTTCGGCGGTCGGTTTGGCCCGGGGCGCGTCGGTCTTCACACGCGTCTCCGGGGTGCGCGATGCGTTCAGCGCCCATTGCCAAAGGGCCGCGTCGCGCAGCGGCAGAACCATGAACCAGTGCTCCAGAACGGCGAGCGCCAGGAGGGTCGCGAGAAAGACCAGGCCCGACGCCTCGAACGCCGTCACACCGGGCGCCGCCGCTTCGATCGCCAGCCAGACGGCCGCTGCGGTGGACAGGCTCACGGCGATCGGAAACAGGCCGTTCATCTGACGCACCCGAAAGTAGGTCGTCAAATAGACCAGCCGGGGAGGCAGGAACTCGTCCGTGAAGTTCGGCACGCCCAGGAAAATATTGAGCTTCGCGCTCAGCCGCATCAGCCACAGAACGCCGAAGGTCCAGAATGCCATCTGGTTGGGCGCATCCGTCGACAGGACCGCGATGGCGCCCAAGGCGATGGCCAGAGCGAGTTCGTGATAGGCGATGGCCTCGAAGGCGAACCATGCCCTGGACCAGCCGCGTGCGGTCTTCGGGCAGGCCGTGCGGCGGGGCCCGGTCACGAACCCCATCACGAAACTCATCTCGATCCAGCCCCAGATCACCAGGGCGGCGGTGAACGCGTGATAGGCGCCGCCCAGGCCGGTATCGGTCGCCCCCTCATAGACGGCATAGGACGCCATCCCGGCGAGTCCGGTGCTCAGGGCCATGCTCCACCGACGCACCGCTTCGCTCCGCCGGTTCAGCCACAGAATCAGTCCGGTGCTGAACCACCACAGGAACAGCACGTAGACGATTGGCAAACCGTAGAGGAGCAAAGGATCCATTCGGCTCGGGCCCTTCTACCAACTGGGTACGGCGCGGACATTGCCCGGCTCGGGCAATTCGTTCGGCACCACCGGTGTCAGGTACATCCGGACGAAACACAGCCCGGCCGCAAGGGTGAGGCCGACACGTTTGACGCCGCCGACCAGGCCGCCCTGCTCCTTTGCGTCGGCGATCCCATTGCTGATCCGCCGCATCCGCTCCATCCCCGCCCGGAAGCCGGGGTTGTCGATATCGAGAGTGAAGGGGAACACCTGCTTGGAGATCTCCGAGGTGATGTGGAACACCTTGTAGTCGTACTCGGTCGGATCCAGGCCCAGAGCCGCGTGGAATTCCGGCCGTGAATGATCCCGCACGTACATGGTCGAGTAGACCGCCAACAGGAAGAAGCGGATCCAGAGCTTGTTCCGGCCCTTCAGGAGCTCCGGGTTGGCGTGCATCAGCAGGGCGAAGGCCTCGCCGTGACGGAACTCGTCGTTGCACCATTCCTTGAACCATTTGAAGATCGGATGAATGCGCTTGTCCGGATGGTTCTCCAACTGGCGATAGATCGCGATGTAGCGCGCGTAGCCGATCTTCTCCGACAGGTAGACCGCGTAGAAGATAAATTTCGGCGAGAAGAACTTGTACTTCTTGGACTTTGTCAGAAAGCCCAGGTCGACGCCGACGCCGAAATCCTTCAGCGCGTCGTTGATGAACCCGGCATGACGGGCCTCGTCGCGGCTCATATACGCGAACAGCTCCTTCATGTCCGGGTTCTTCGCCCGCTTCTTGATCTCGGCGTAGAGTACGCAGCCGGAGAATTCCGAAGTCACCGAACTGACCAGAAAGTCCATCAGCTCGGCGCGCAGGGCTTCGGGGTAGTCGCTCGGCTTCACCGCGTTGAACTCATCGGTTCGGGTGAAATGGCCCCGGTTCGCGTCGGCCTTGAACTCCTCCATCAGACGATCCCATTGGGCGCGAACGGAAGAAACGTCCATACGGTCCATCTGGTCGTAGTCAGTGGTATAGAAATGGGGGCTGAGGACCGTGTCCTCTTGCGCCATGCGGGTCGTCTCATTGACGTCCGCAGTGGGTAGCGTTGCGGATGCGACGTTCATGGCTTTCTCCTCGACGTAAAGCTTAAATCGTAGAGTTCGAAGATCTCCGACCAGGAAATGATCTTGGTCCAGAAGCGATCCCACATGGTGGCCCGGATGACGGTCGCCGTGCGCTCAAGGATAGCGCATTCGCCAAACGCGACGTGGATCGGAGGCCCGTGGACGATCACCTCGTCTCCAGGGCC
>JANSYC010000163.1 GCA_024742605.1 Alphaproteobacteria bacterium
AAGATCACCCCGCCGCCGAAGGAAACCCTGAAAGCCCTAATCGGCGTTGCCAGCCCGGACGTGCGCGTGAAGATCGTCTTTGCCAGCGCCACGGGCGTAAGGGCAGGGGAGCTCCGCGCACTGCGCTGGCGGCATGTCGATCTGGAGCGCAGCGAGCTGACGGTTGAAAGCCGCGTCGATGCCTATGGCGCGGAGGACGTGACCAAGACCGCCGCCGGAATGCGCACCGTACCGCTAGGCCGGAACGTGGTGCAGCTCCTGCTGGAATGGAAGCTGCGGACGCGGTTCTCCAAAAAGGACGATCTCATCTTTCCGAACAAGGCGGGGACCTACTACTGCCACGACAATTTCGTGAAGCGTGGGTGGTATCCGCTGTTCGACAAGATCGAGGAGAACACCGGGCGGCCAACGGAGCGCTTCAACTGGCATGCGCTTCGCCACTTCGCGATCAGCACATGGATTGAAGCGGAGCTGCCGCCCAAGACCGTCCAGACCTTCGCCGGGCATTCAAGCTTGCAGGTCACGATGGACCGCTATGGGCATCTCTTCAAATCCGATGAGAATGCCAAGGCCATGGACAAGATCGCGGGCGATCTGTTCGGACCGTCATAGAGCTTGGAAGGCCGTGGCGTTGCCGCCCATGGGCCACAAATGTTGTTTTGTGCTAAAAACTATGGTAGTATAAAAAGATGCCGAGACTTTCGATTGATATCACGCCCGAAGAACATTCCCGCCTCAAGGCGATTGCCGCGCTGAAAGGCGTGAGCATCAAAGATATCGTTCTGGGACGGGCATTAGGCGATGTGCCAGCCATCGAGAATATGAGCGAAAGCGATGCGCTCGCCGCGCTGTCGGATTTCCTGAAACCCCGTATCGAGCAAGCCCGGCGCGGGGAGGTTTCCACAAAATCCATTGAAGAGATACGCCAAGCCGCCCACGACCGGGCAGGGCTCTAACATCGTTTATGCGGACTTTTGACCTTACCCTAGCAGCAGAAGATGATCTCACCGGTATCTGGCTTTACACCCATGAGACATGGGGGCAGGCCCAAGCCGAGACCTATTTCGACCAGATCATTGCCTGTTGTGATGCCATCGGCCACGCCACGGCGAGGTCCAAATCGGTGGACGGACTCCCGGATAATGTCCGTGTCCATCGTTGCGAGCATCACTACATATTCTTCCTGCCCGAGACGCGTCCGATCATTCTGGTGACCTGCTCCCCAGTTTGTCCTCGCTCAGAAGTTAGTTCTGTTCTGGTTTTGGTCCTCCATGGACCGGTTGCGGTATTCCCACGGTGTGAGCCCGCCGAGGCTCGTGTGGGGTCGGTGGTGGTTGTAGTCGTCGCGCCAGGCGCCGATCAACTGTCGGGCATGGCGCAGGCTGGTGAACAGATGCTCGTTGAGACATTCGTCGCGCAGCCGTCCGTTGAAGCTCTCGACCAGGCCGTTCTGCATCGGCTTGCCGGGGGCGATGTAATGCCACTCGACGCCCCGCTCCTGCTGCCAAGCCAGAATGGCGTTCGAGGTGAGCTCCGTTCCGTTGTCGCTGACCACCATGCAGGGATGGCCCCGGAGCTCGGCGATCCGGTCGAGCTCGCGGGCGACCCGCTGGCCGGAGAGTGAGGTGTCGACGATGGCAGCCAGGCATTCCCGGCTGAAGTCGTCGATGATGCAGAGCACCCGGAACCGCCGTCCGCAGGACAGGCTGTCGGCCACGAAGTCTAACGACCAACGCTGGTTCGGGGCCTGCGGGATCGCCATCGGCGCCCGCGTGCCGAGTGCCCGTTTGCGCCCACCACGCTTGCGCACCGTCAGCCGCTCCTCGCGGTAGATCCGGTACAGCTTCTTCCAGTTCACCTCCCAGCCCTCACGCTGCAGAAGCAGGTGCAGGCGCCTGTAGCCGAACCGGCGGCGCTCGCCCGACAGCACCCGCAGCCGGGACCGCAGGACCGTGTCATCGGGACGCGTCGACCGGTATCGGTAGACCCGCGGATCGATCCCGACCAGCGCGCAGGCGCGGCGTTGGGAATACGACTTCTCGGTGATGGCCCAGGTCACGGCAGTTCTCCTCGACCCGGGCGTCAGAAGTTTTTTCCAAGCATCTCGCGCAGCGTCGAGACATCCATCACGGATTCTGCCAGCAGCTTCTTCAGCCGCGCGTTCTCGTCCTCGAGCTGCTTCAGGCGCTTCGCCTCCGACACCTCAAGGCCGCCGTACTTTGAACGCCACTTGTAGAAGGTCGCATCGCTGATCCCGTGTTTGCGGCAAAGCTCCGCCGCCGACAGGCCCGCCTGATGCTCCTTCAGGATCCCGATGATCTGTTCCTCGGTGAACCGACTGCGCTTCATCGTCCGTCTCCTCGTCAAAGGAACAGGCTAACCTCACGATGCG
The DNA here is from genome assembly GCA_024742605.1 of Alphaproteobacteria bacterium. Lineage (GTDB taxonomy): Bacteria > Pseudomonadota > Alphaproteobacteria > Thalassobaculales > Thalassobaculaceae > JANSYC01. Next base: position 2,393 of record JANSYC010000163.1, read on the forward strand.
GAGCTTTCAGGGGAGCAGGTCAAATCCAGCCCAAGTGAACCGGTCAACCGCTCGGACAGGTTTCTGGGCTTGGCGCTACGGTCTGGCCAGAACAGTTCACAATCAACGTACATTCCTTCGGACAGTCCCGATCTTGCGCGGCAAGTCTCCTGCCGCGAAACCGGCGTCGAAATCACGGGAGTACGCATGTGTTTGAGTGTCTTCTGGGTAAATTTGAACTGGACCTTGGGAGAGGATGTGAAGGCACTTCGCAGGCGACGAAGCGCCTCCTCCTTCAACAAGATGCCGACACCTTCGCCGGAAGCATGCAGGGATGCGGCCCGTCCGATTAACTGCAACGCTTTGCGAATGGAGACGGCCACCACACCGCCAAATGTTATGAGGTCTATCGGATCAACCACCGGGCTTTGCAGGCCGACTTCGTCGATCGACACTAGCGATCCGTCCAGATCGAATACCTTGCATAGCCAGGGATTGCTGGATCAGCGCTACGTCTTCGGCACGATTGGAGAACTGCGCGCCAAGGCGCGTGG
>JANSYC010000093.1 GCA_024742605.1 Alphaproteobacteria bacterium
TCTTCCTCGGAACAGTCTCCGGCGCCCTGCGCTCCGGCCGTGATCCCCAGATGCTCACATCGCAGCGCGCGCGCCAATCAGTCGGCGCCCGAGGGCGCGCCCAGAGGCATTCCAGGGGAAACGCGATCACGCTCAATACGTTCCAAGCGGCTGAACAGATCAACGACCCAACCGACCTGCTCGTCCACGGAACGCCCGGTCAGCGAACCGTTCGGGGTGGGCGCCAATACAACGGCATCCACCAGGAATTGGGTTTGCGGCAGGGGAGGTAGTCCCAAGGCATCTTCGTTGCGGTGCGAGGACAGCAGAGCCTGCCCCAACAGCGACACCTTCCGGCTGCGTCCGACCACCGCGCGTTGGCTGACCGAGTCCCGGCCCCACCGCTCCACCTCACGACCGATCTCGGCGTAGATCGTGCGGGCCGCCTGAATGCTCGGCCGACAGTTCGCGGGCAAACGCGCGATCCCGGCACCGGCGCGGGCGTACAGCTCATCGGCAACGCGCAACAGCCGCGAAATCACCCCCGCCAAACGATCGTCGAAGCGCGGGTCCCGCAGCCATTGATCCGGCTCAATCCCCGCCTCCCGCATCCAGGACATCGGCAGATAGAGCCGACCGGCGCGTGCATCCTCACCCACATCTCGGGCGATGTTGGTCAATTGCATAGCACAGCCAAGATCGGTTGCGCGCGCCACGGTCGGGCCGTCCCGCACCTCCATAAGCACTGTCATCATCGCACCGATCGATCCGGCAACGCGCGCACCATAGGCGTTCAGATCGTCGATACTGTCATAACGCCTCCCTTCCGCATCCCAGGCAAAGCCCTCCAGCAGCGCGTCCGGCAAGGCGCGTGGCACGCCAAAGGTGTCGACCATACGGGCAAAAGCCCGGTCGGAAGCCCTGTCAATCGGGCGCCCCGCATACGCGCGGTCCAGCCGATCACGCAACCGATCCAATGCGGAGTGGACCTGAGACTGCTCGGAGTCATCGATCGCGTCATCAGCCAGGCGGCAGAACGCATAAAGCGCATAGGCCGGATCACGGACCGCACGCGGCAGCAGCAGTGAGGCGTTATAAAAACTGCGGGAGCCTTGGCGGATCAGGGCTTTGCACGACGTGATATCGGCATCAGCCTGGAAGACTCCATATGGACTGGTCTGCCTTGATCGTCCAGCCTGTCCCATATGCTGGGGCATAAGTCGTGCCTTGCGCTGTTTCGCCGCAGCGGAAAGAGTACCGGCTGGTGGTTGCCGGAACCGTCAACGAAACGATACAGTTTTGCCGATGACAAACAAGCCCTCACCTGCCGCCTCGTCGTCCAAGTCCCCCCAGGACTCCAAGCAGCCGACAGCCGTTGTAATCGGCAGCGGGTTTGGGGGGCTGGCCGCTGCAATTCGGCTGTCCGCCCGCGGCTACAAGGTCACGGTTCTGGAACGGCTTCACGGCCCCGGCGGTCGTGCGTTGGTCGAAGAACGGGACGGACACATCTTCGATCTTGGCCCGACGATCATCACCGCACCCTATCTGTTCGAAGAGTTGTGGGCGCTGTGCGGCAAAACCCTGTCCGACGACGTCAACCTGGTCCCGATGGACCCGTTCTACCAGATCCGGTTCGATGATGGCCGGGTGTTCAATTACACCGGCGACATCGACCAAATGCGCTCAGAGGTGGCCAAGTTCAATCCGGCGGATGTCGACGGCTTCAACCGCTACCTCAAGGTCAGCGAGACGATCTACAAAACCGCATTCGAGGATTTGTCGGCCGTTCCGTTCGACTCCCTCTGGTTCACGCTGAAATGCGCGCCGGAGATGATCAAGCTGGACGGGCACCGCACGGTGTTCGGCAAAGTGTCCGACTATTTCTCCGATCCGTCGCTGCGGACCGTGTTCAGCTTTCATCCGCTGCTGATCGGCGGGAACCCGCTGACGACCACGGCCTATTACTGCCTGATCGCGCATCTGGAGCGGCTGCACGGGGTGCATTTCTCGATGGGCGGCACGGGCTCGCTGGTCAAAGGCATGGTCGGGTTGATTGAGGGTCAAGGCGGAGAGATCCGCTACGACAGTGAAGTTTCAGGCATTCTGTCGAGCGAGGGGAAGGCAACCGGTGTGCGGCTTGCCTCCAGCGAGGAGCTGGCCGCCGATCTGGTGATATCGAACGCAGATTCCGCCTGGACCTACCACCACCTGATGGACGGAAAACCCGCAAATCGCTGGTCACCCGCCAAGATCGACCGGACCAGCTATTCGATGGGGCTGTTCGTTTGGTATTTCGGCACCAAGACGAAGTTCGAGGATGTCTACCACCACGTGATGCTGTTGGGTCCGCGGTATGAAGGACTGTTGAAAGACATTTTCACCAACAAAAAGCTGACCGAGGATTTCAGCCTGTATGTGCACCGCCCCTCCGCCACCGACCCCAGCCTTGCGCCAGAAGGTGGAGATACGTTTTACGTGCTGTCGCCGGTTCCGAACCTGGATTCCGGCATGAATTGGGAGGACGAAGGCGAACGCTATCGTGCCGCCATCCAAAAACGGCTGGAAGACACGATCATGCCCGGTCTGGGTGATGCCCTCTCCACCTCATTCTTTTTCACACCCAAGGATTTCGAGACGCGTTTGCTGTCGATGAAGGGGGCCGGGTTCGGGATGGAGCCGAAGCTGTTCCAAAGCGCGTGGTTCCGGCCGCACAATCGCAGCGAAGAGATGGAGAACCTGTTCCTGGTCGGTGCGGGTACCCATCCGGGCGCCGGTGTTCCGGGCGTGTTGTCGTCCGCCAAAATCCTCGACGAAATCGCCCCCGACCCGTCGGTTTTCCAGCGTTAAAGCAGACTGTTAGGTGTCTCCAGTGGCGCGGGCGGCGCCTAAGCCACCGAATTTCCAGAGAATTTCCGGCGGATCATGAATTGCTGATACAGAATGATCGCAAGCCCGGTGATCAACGGCAGCGACCATAGGAACGGCGTCAGCGCCATCTCAGGCAGGAACCGCACGGCGCCGAAGGCGAAGAAGGCGGTGTAGACCGAGATGCCTGCGCCAACCAAGCCCTTCACATGTTCCAGCTGCCAATCGTAGCGCTTCACCTTCGGCTTATACAGGTACCAAAGGTTGGTCGCGACCGTCGCCAGCCCGACCATCGAAATGCCGATCATCAACGGCATATCGACACGCGTGCCTTGAACCAGACAGTTCACCGACAGCACGAACAGCACAGCTTGTGAGATCGAATCCCAGGGCCCCCGCCCACGTGTAACCTTGTCCTTGACGCACCGGTCGCCATAGCGCGCCAGATTGATCGTCAGGAACGCCAGATACAGCATCATCCACCCGAAGATCGCCCGAATCGTCTCCACCCCTCCAACGAACAGGGGATGGTCCAGCAGATGGGGGTGGGTTTCCACCGGTGCGATCAGCGTTGAGGTTGCGATCCCGATGGCCACCGTGCCGGTCACCAACATGGACTTCACAAACACCGCCCCCGCTTTGCGGTGCAGCCGTCCGCCCTTCTTCGTGACGATCGGAATCCACAGCGCAATCAACCCAACGAGGCCGCTGAGGATGTGGGCGATGACAAGGGTCTCAAAGACGTGGACGACAAGCATTCGCGAAGTATCCTAAGCACGCTCGCCCCTGTACAGAGTGAACCGACCAACCGTTTAGGAAATCCGCTTTGCCGTCGACCACCCCACCCGCCAGCCTCTATACCCCGCCCCGCCCCCGCTCGGCCTCGCCGCGTATGGGATTGCTGCGGTGTATTTGGCACGGAGATGGCGACCTTCTGACATTGATGCCGGCCGATGCCTATAAGGTTCGAATCGGCCCCTTGGGATATTCTCGCCGGTCGATCGTCATCGTGAATGATCCGGAGTGGGTGCGGTCGATCATGACCGATGCGATCGACATTTTCCCGAAGAACGATCTGATGAAGGGCGCACTGCAGCCGCTGGTCGGTGACTCGCTGTTTGTTTCGGATGGTGAGACCTGGAAGCGGCAGCGCCGGATGGTCGAGCCTGCCTTCTCTTTCATGCGCATCACCAAGGCCTTTGCCGCCATGCAAAAAGCCGTTGGCGATCATGTGGCTATGTTGGATCAGCGCGTCGAAAGCGGAGAGCCGTTCTCCCTAGACTTCTCGATGAGCCATCTGACCGCTGACATCATTTGCCGGACAGTGTTCTCGACCTTGATCACGTCGGGTGCAGCACGGGATGTGTTCGAGAGTTTTACTGTGTTTGAGCGCAATGTCTCGAACGTGAAGCTGAGCCATCTGATTTTCGGAAGAGCCTGGAGCAAGGTGCCGCAAAGCCAGCTTGTACTGGACGCCTGCATCCGGATCCGGGAGCAACTCGGCAAGCTGATCGACGATTGTCTGGCCGCACAAGAAAACTCCGACGATCCGGATGCGGGCGACAACCTTGCCCGTGCAGTGATGGACGCCCGCGACGGAGACGACGGTGCGCCGTTCACGCGGGACGAGTTGATCGACCAGTTGGGCGTCTTTTTCCTCGCCGGACATGAGACGACTGCCAGCGTTCTGACCTGGGCGTTCTTCATCATCGCCGAACGCCCTGAGATTGCCGCGCGGATGCGGGCCGAGATCCAGGCGGAAGTTGGCGATCGGGATATCGCGTTTGAAGATATCAAAAAGCTGGTCTTCTCCCGAAATGTCTTCCGTGAAGCGCTGCGGTTGTATCCGCCCCTCACCTTCATTCCGCGCGTCGCCGCCGAGACCACCACGTTGGGTGGGCGCAAGATCAAGAAAGGCGCGATGGTGATGATCGCACCGTGGGCGATCCATCGACATGAGCTGTATTGGGATCAGCCGGACGCTTTCGATCCCGACCGGTTCTCGGCAGCCCGGGAAAAGGATCTGGTGCCCGGCGCCTATCTGCCGTTCGGACAGGGACCTCGGGTCTGCGCGGGCGCCACCTTCGCGATGATCGAAAGCACACTGATCCTGGCGGAACTGGTTAGGCGGTTCGATTTCCACGCGCAGGATGCCGACAAGGTCGTTCCCGTCGCCCGCCTCACCACCCGCCCCCGCGAGGAGATCATGGTGAGGGTCACGGCGCGGACGGCCCCCTAAACTCCCCCATCCGCCTCGGGCTCCCGCCATTCCACATCGGTGATCGCAGCCTCACCCAGGGACATCTTGCCTCCCATCCACTGGCGGATGATGGGATAGGCGCAAAAATTCATCATCACCAAAGGCATCGGATCTTTGCGGGACCAAGTGACATCGGCGCTGGAGAGGAAGGCGTCGAGGTTCTTTCGAAATCCGCCTTTGATCAGCGACATCTCTGTCACGCCCAAACACGGAAACACATGCTGAAACCGACGGCGCTGTTTTGGCGGAATGAGCGTGGTCCGGTCGGGGTGCAGCAGAAAGCGCCCGACCGCCTCGGACTCCAGGAAATGAATGCCACTGGTCAGTCGGGCGTTACATTCAATGGCTTGGGCCAAGCCGTCCTCGGCCTCGAAAAAGTCGAAGGAGAGGAAGCCGGTATACTCGGTCTCCAACGCGAACCGGTGGATCCAATCCTCAATCGGCTTGGCGGTGTCCACCCGCTCGAAGGCGATCGCCACGCTGTCCGACATGATGGTACCGCGATAAACCGCGAGGCCTGCACAATGCCCCTCGAAAACCACGGCAATCGCGCTCAACTCCCGCCCCGTCAGGCGTTCCTGGACAAGCGACGGACGTGCCGTGGTAGTCGGTAATGCGCCCCCCGGCTCAACCCTGTGCAGCCCAATCCCGGCAGAGCCATGTACCGGCTTAACGATCGTCGGCAACCGATCCGCCAAACCGCCTGCCTCCGCGCTGTCCAGCAAGGCGGTCTCCGGCACCGGCAAGCCCAGATCGGCGGCCAGTCGGTTGAAGCGATATTTGTCGTGCAGCGCGCGCGCGGTCTGGAACCCGGCGCCGAAAAACCGAACCCCCTTTGGCAGATGGTCGATCATGCGGGCGACGTGCACGGATTCCTCCGAGACCGGCACCACCAGATCGACCCGCTCCTCCCGGACGATGCGCAACAGATCCTCGACGAACCCGTCCGATGATGTCGCGGGTGCGGTGACCCGGAAACTGCGGGAGACGGCGTTGGAGTGCCGCGCCACATGGGTCCGGTGCGGATCGGCGACTAGGACCTCGCACCCGGCAGCGGCCAAGCCGCGCGCCACCTCCAGCCCTTTCGGCATCCGCCCCAGCGTCAGCAAAGCCTTCACATCGACGCCCCCAGCAGCGCCAGCACTGCCACGGCAGCGATCCGGCCCGACAGGGTGGCCATCGGCACGCCCGCGCCCGGATGCACGCTGCCACCTGCCAGATACAGCCCCGGAATCCGTGTCTCGGCCCCGCCGCGCTGAAAACTCGCGCTCCAACCGTGAGAGGCCCGGCCATAAAGCGCGCCACCCGATCCCGGGAACAGCGCTTCGAACCCGGTTGGCGTTGTCACCGCGCACGCCTCGGCATCTAGGCGCAGCTTCAGGCCTCGGCCTTCAAGTATCCGGTGCATCGCCATCTGGGCGCGGGATATCTGGTCGTCGGAAAACGCATGCCGATCGCCGATGGCAGGCGCATTGATCAGGCACAACACCCGCTCCGGCCCGGAACCCGTCCTATTGCCCAGATCGTCCCGGTCTTGCGCGCAGATGTAGACGGTTGGCTGATCCGGCACCCGGCTTTCGCCAAAGATCGCCGAGAACTCGGCCTGATAGGCGTCGGAGAAAAACACCGTATGCCGCGTCAGCGGAAAGCCCTCGACCTCGGCCAACCCTGCCCACGTGATCGCGGATAAAGATCGCTCACGCGGCGGCACCGGCAGCGCCGCCCGGCGGACGGCAGCGCCCAAATGTCCAGCCCCTAGCGCGCTGACATCGGTGTTGGCGATCACGGCGCGGGCGGCGATGCGCTCCCCCTGCTCCGTGATAACCGCAGTGGCCCTCCCACGGGTGGTTTCGATCTGCTCAACCGCTTCGCCGAACCGGAACTCGGCCCCGTGCGCGGCGGCGCAGTCCCGCATGGCCCTGGCAAGCGCGATCATCCCCCCCTCGACCAGCCAGACACCTTGGCATTCCACATGCGCGATCAGCATCAAGGTTGCCGGCGCCAGATAGGGTGAGGAGCCGACATAGGTGGCATAGCGTCCGAACAATTGCCGCAAGCGTGGGTCCTGGAAATAGTCGCCGAGCGCGCCCCACATGGTCGAGAATGGCCGCAACGCCAACATCTCCGGCATCCGGTGAAAGCCAACCCGGCGCGCCAATTCAACCGGGCCGGGCCGGGAGGCCGCCATAAAGCTATCGCGCAAGGTGTCGTGGATGCGCCCGGCATCCTTCAGGAACCGCTGAAATCCCTCGACCTGCACTGCACCGGAGAACGCACCGACCGCGTCCGCGGCCTGCTCGGGGTCGGCCCAAAGATCGAACCTTCCCCCCTTCTGTGCAGAGCCGTCCGCCCACGCGTGCCGAGCCAGACACGTTGCCTGCCGGAGCGATAAAGCGCTCTTGAGATCCCAGCCCGCGCGCCCGAACAATTCCTCAAACACCCAACGCATGGTGAAAACGGTCGGCCCAGCATCGATACCGGCCCCGTAGGGGATCTGCCGCATTTTTCCGCCGGGCTCGGCCGCTTTTTCGATCACCGTGACCGGCACCCCCCGCGCCGATAGCGTGATCGCGGCGGACAACCCGCCCATCCCGGCCCCGATGATGACAACCCCGTCCACGGTCATGCGGGCGCCCTCCCAACGCCAAACTGCTCGGCGGTCTCAACGATCATGTCGGCAGCGCCCTGCGGGTCCTCCTCATGGGCGAGATGCCCCAAGGCGGGCCAGGCGCGGAGCTGCGCATTCGGCACCATCTCCGCGACCTGCTTAGCATAGCGCAGGGCAATCGCCCGATCCCGTTCCGCCGCAACCAGGGCAAGAGGCACCTGGAGCTTTGGCAGATCACGCTCTAGGGATTTGAGATCCCAGTTCGCCATCATCCCGAGCGCCCCAGCCGCATGCCCCGGATCGCGGGCCAGGCGTCCGTAGAACGCGACCCCCTCCGGATCGATTGAGGAGCCGGTATCCTGCAGAAGACGGCTGATCAGGCGCGGATCTCCCGCTCGCCACGCGAACAGGCTGGGCACCAGGGGATTCAGCGACAGGACCTTGGCGATCGGCGCAAAGACCTGGCCGGCTACCCCGCCGAGCGGCAGAAACGCGCCGTTGAAGCTGACCAGGGCCTTGGGGGCGATTTGTTCGCTCAGACACATGCGCACAAGGATCGCCGCCCCAGCCGAATGTCCGACCGCCAGATCCGGGGCCAGATCGAGTTCAATCAGAAGATCGGCGATCGCGCGGGACATGCCGGTCATCGACAGCCGATGTCCAGGCGGTTTCTGAGTGAAACCGTGACCCGGCAGGTCCGGGGCGATCACCGTGAAGCGGGCCGCCAGCAGCGGCAGCACATCCCGCCAGGAATGGGTGGCGCCGCCGGTGCCGTGGATCAGCAGAACCACCGGACCGGTGCCGGTGACCTGGACATGCCAGCGCAATCCCGATGCCTGCACGAAACGGCTGGTCTCCCGGTTCGGCCAATCCAGCCCGTCGGTCTCCCAGGACAAACCGGGCCGTGCCCTCCGCATCGGTCAGGCTCCCGCTGTGGCGGCCTGAACCGCCCGGGACAGGGTGCGGCTGTCTGCGCGGGGCAGCGGCAGATAGATCGCCCCCATCTTGCCGGCCAGCTCGCGCGACGCCGGCTGAGGACGGGCCGACATGTCCACCACCAGGGCCGGAAACCCAGCAAGCGCGATCTGCCGGGCGGCCTCCTCCGCATCCTGTTGTGCCCGCTCCCGGCCACCCAGTCCGTCGCGGCCGACATTCGGGCGCCCGTCGATCAGGAACACAAGGGACACACTGCGTCCCTGTTTGACGATACGCTCCGCCAAGGCCCCGGCCGCATCGATACCCGCCGCCAAGGGCGTCCCCCCACCACCCGGCAACACCCCCAATTGCCGTTTCGCCCGGGTCAGCGATCGGGTGGGCGACAGCAGCACCTCGGCGCCCGCGCCCCGGAAGGAAATCAGGGCCACCTCATCCCGACGGACGTAACAGTCTGCCAATAGCAGCTCGACCGCGCCCTTCGCCTCGGCGAGACGATTAAGAGAGGCCGAACCGGAGGCGTCGACGGCGAAGATCGTGACCGTGCCCCGCCGCCGTTTGAACCGGGTCAGACGGATGTCGTCGGGTCGTACCAGGACCCGGGGCGACGTCTCGGTTTCAGAGATCTCCCGACGTCGCAGGCGCTGCCAGGGCGCCGCCACCCGCAGGGTGTCCAGCACCGCGACCCGAACACCGGGCTTGAGCTCGCCGCGCCGGCTCCCCATCGGCCGGCCTCCGCGCTGAACGATCTGGGCCGCCCCCGCCTTGCCGCTCGCGGCCGCCGCCGTCCGCCGTCTGGCATCCGCCTGCAGCATGGCCAGAAGCCCGAGCGGAATCGCGGCTGCTGCCGCGTCCTGCACCTGATCCTCAAGCGGGCGATCGAGACTCCGCTCCGTCTGCTCGCTCTCGGTCTCATCCCGGTCCGGGCTCGAAGGCGGATCAGGTTGATCCGGCTCAGCCGATTGCGTCTCCGGCTCCGGGGCCTCCGGTTCTTCCGGATCAGGTTCAGACATCGGCAGGCGGGTGGCACGCGGACCCAGCACAAGACGGGCCGCCACCGCCGCGTCCTCGGGCCGCACATCTGTCGCCCCGCACAGGGCGGAGTGTATCCGCGCCACTCGAATTGCGAGGATTGCGGCCCGGAGGGACTCGACCCCCAGCGCCAGCGCGGTCCCGCAGAGCGCCTCCACGGACGGATCGTCGATCGTCACCGTGGGCAGCGCGTCCCGCGCCCGTCGGATGGCGATCAAATCAAACGGGATGCCGCTCACAGCGGCTTCACGCACCGACACATCGGACAGGTCCAGGTGCAGGGCCAAGCGATCCCGCAGTCCCGGCGTCGGACGCTCCTCCCAATCGACACCCTCGTCGAGCGCGATCACGCCGAACCGGGACGGGTGGCGCAGCGCAAACCCGTCGCGCTCGACCGCCACTTCACCGGTATCGAGGGTCGCCGTCAGGCGCGCCACCGAGGACGGCTCCGCCCGTTCGGCCATGGCCAGAACCAGGACACCGCCATCCGCCTGAACCAACAGACCGCGTTCCGCCACCGGCCGGCCGCTCCGCAGGGTCGCCGCCAGATCGAGTCCGCCCAGCAGCCGGTCGTCGGTGACGTGCAGTGGTACCCGTCGTACCGGCATGTCTTCAGGCAACAGCCCGGTCAGGCCGGTCATCCAGCGGTCGCGCACCGGCCCGGGAAAGGACCGCACGAGAGCCCCCCCGACCCCCGCCGGATCAACGGCCAGGATCGCGGCGGCCAGCATCGCATCCGACCAGAGCGTTCGATCCTCGGGATGCTGCGTATCCGGGCCATCGGGGGATTCCGATGTGTCTGATATCAAGTTCAGGGCCGAGGCGAACCCGATCACGCCGCAGCCCCCTCCCGATCGAAGACGTCCACCAGGACCCGATCGAGCCGCGCGGTCGAGCCGGACTCATCCAGGGGATCCCTCCGCAAACGGTGGCGCAACGCGGTCGGAGCGACGGCGCGCAACTGACGGTCGGTGACGGTCTTCTTGCCCTCGATCGCGGCCAAGGCCCGTGCGGACCGGATCAGGGTCAACTCCCCGCGCAGTCCATCGGTCCCAAGCGCGATGCAGATCTCCGCCGCCCGCTCCAGGGCGGCATCCGGCACTGCAACCTGGGCGATCCGCTTGCGGCCGTTCTGGATCTTCTTGACCACCTTCTGCTCTTCGGCCTGCCATTTCTCCACGAAGGCCGCCGGGTCACGCTCGAACTCGTCCCGGCGCCGCACCACTTCGACCCGGGTCTTCAGATCGGTCGGCGTGCGGACCTCGAGGGACAGACCGAAGCGGTCCAGCAACTGGGGTCGCAGTTCTCCCTCCTCCGGGTTGCCACTGCCGACGAGGACGAATTTGGCCGGATGCCGGACGCTGAGGCCTTCCCGCTCCACCACATTTTCGCCGGACGCCGCCACATCCAGGAGCAGATCGACCAGATGGTCCTCGAGCAGGTTGACCTCATCGATGTACAGGAACCCCCGATGGGCGCGGGCCAGCAACCCCGGCTCGAACGCGCGCTCCCCATGAGCAAGAACCTTTTCAAGATCCAGAGCCCCCACAACCCGGTCCTCGGTCGCCCCCAATGGCAGATCGACCACGGGAATCGACATGCTCCCCGGTTTCGACTTGGCGTCGCGGTAGGTGCACCCGGAGACGCACCCCTCGGCGGTCTTCGCCGGGTCACAATTATACGGACAGCCCTGCACCACAGGCATCGGCGGCAGCAGCGCCGCGAGCGCCCGTACCGCGGTGGACTTGCCGGTTCCGCGGTCGCCCATCACCAGAACGCCGCCCACGCTTTGGTCGACGGCGGCGATCAGCAGCGCAAGTTTCATATCGTCCTGGCCGACGATAGCCGAAAACGGGAAAACAGCGGCCATGAGAACAGGCACCCTCCAGAGCGGTTATCGGCGTGCCGCTTTCGGACCCGCCTCGGTCATCCAACCGGACCGGTATGTCAGGTTCGGTTGACGGTTCGACTATGGCCAACTCGGGCGTGGCTGACAATCGACGGCGGATTTACGGGCAAAAATTCAGCCAATTTGTCGCGCCAGGGACGGTATGGGCTGTCAGCTTCGTTAACATGGTCTATATCTGCGGCTGGATATCGGGAACAATAACCGACATCAAGGGAGACTATTCGATGTTGAAAATGACTAGTTTGAGCTTGGCCGCCGCCGTCGTTGTTGGGATGGCAGGACCGGCGCTTGCGGAGGGCGACGCCGCCGCGGGCGAAAAGGTCTTCCGCAAATGCCAAGCTTGCCATGTCGTCAAGCCAGGCGTGAACCGTGTCGGGCCCTCGCTCTATGGCATTGTAGGGCGCGAGGCCGGCAAGGTCGAGGGTTTCAAGTACTCGAAGGCGATGGCCGAGTCCGGCATCACCTGGACCGAAGACCAGATCAGCGCCTACCTCGCCAATCCGCGCGGTGTTGTTAAGGGCACCCGGATGGCCTTCGCCGGTCTGAAGGATGAACAGGACCGCCTGGACGTGATCGCCTACATCAAGGCCGAATCCGAGTAAGAGATTCCTTTATCGGAATTCGTTTCAGGGTTTGCGAAGACCCCGAACCGAAGAAAAAGCCCCGGCGGGTCATATTGTGACGTGTCGGGGCTTTTCTGTTGGCGCGCCCCTCGACTGTTGGGTAGGCCCCGGCCCCGAAACCGATTGGGCTTGAAGATCCTTGGACCCTCCATACTCAATCCGCGCAGGCAAGAGAGCTTTGCCATTGAAAGGATCCAGAACTTGAAGCACTTGGCATTTCCAGCCGTTCTCCTCTTCGGGCTCTCCGTGTCCGGTTGCAGCGATCTGAGCGGCACGCAACAAAAGACCCTGTCCGGCGGGGCGATCGGCGCGGGCGTCGGCGCGGCCGGAACCCTGGTGACCGGCGGCTGCGTCACCTGCGGCGCGGTGATCGGTGGCGCTGTCGGCGCAGGTGCGGGATACGTACTCAGCAAGACCGAAGACTGACCACGGCCTAAATCGAAAAAAGA
>JANSYC010000172.1 GCA_024742605.1 Alphaproteobacteria bacterium
AGCCAGGGGTAGCGGCCGTGGCCCAGCTCCCAGAAATGGTGATGGGCGTCGATGATCGGCAGGGCGTCGTCGGGATGAGGCGTTGTGTCGGACATGCTTGGGAACCCGTCGGGTTTGGTTGGCAGGCTCCGACCATCCCGCCTCTGGCGCCGGGAGGCAAGCGGTCGCGAAAAGCCGGTCGCCGGGACTTGCGCAGGTGGAGGGCGGACGCCATCATCGCGACCGCACACCGCTTCCCGTTTGATTTCCCGAGGATCCCATGACCGAAAAGACCGAAAGCGCCCAGATGAATGGTGCCGAATCCCTGGTTCGCACCCTGGTGAATTCCGGCGTGGAGGTTTGCTTCAGCAATCCCGGCACCTCGGAGATGCATTTCGTGGCCGCCCTCGACCGGGTGGACGGAATGCGCTGCGTGCTGGGTCTGTTCGAGGGCGTGGTGACGGGCATGGCCGACGGCTATGGCCGCATGGCGGGCAAGCCGGCCTCGACCCTGCTCCATCTGGGGCCGGGACTGGGCAACGGACTGGCCAATCTGCACAATGCCAAGAAGGCCTTCACCCCGATCGTCAACATCGTGGGTGAGCACGCGACGTATCATATCGAATACGACGCCCCGCTGACCGCCGATATCGAGGGCATCGCCCGGCCGGTCTCGCAGTGGGTCAAGACCTCGAAGAGCGCCAAGGATGTGGCGCAGGACGGTGCGGAGGCGGTGGCGGCGGCGATCGGCCGGCCCGGAGGGGTCGCGACGCTGATCCTTCCGGCCAACACCGCCTGGGACGAGAGCAACGGTCCCGCTGCCCCGGTCGCCCCGGTTCCGGGCGCGGGTCCCGATCCGGATGCCATCCGCGAAGCGGCCGCCGCCCTGACTTCGGGGCAGGAGACCCTGATCCACATGACCGGTGACGTGCTGCGCGCCGACGTCCTGGAGATCGCCGGACGGATCGCCGCCAAGACCGGATGCCGGCTGTCTTGCCAGACAGCGAACGGACGCTGGGAGCGGGGGGCCGGGCGGGTCGCCGTCGAGCGGATTCAGTACCCGGTCGACATCGCCCTCAAGCAGCTCGGGTCGGTCAAGCATCTGGTGCTGGTCGGCGCCAAGGTGCCGGTCGCGTTCTTCGCCTATCCCAACAAACCCAGCCTGCTGATCCCCGAGGGCTGCGAGGTGCATCCGCTGGCCGAAATCGGCGATGACCACAAGGCGATCCTCTCTGCCCTGTGCGATGAGCTCGACGCCTGGGGTGTCGAACCGGTGCGCCAGAACGCCAAGAAGCCGGACCTGATGACCGGGGAGCTCAATCCGGAATCGGCGGCGGCGCTCGGTCATCTGATGCCGGAGAATTGCATCATCGCCGACGAGAGCGTGACCTCCGGACGTGGCTTCATGCCCTACACGGTCGGAGCGGCGCCCCATGACTGGCTGTCGCTGACCGGGGGATCGATCGGGCTGGGTCTGCCCTACGCGACCGGGGCGGCGATCGCCTGCCCGGACCGCAAGGTGATCTGCACCGAGGGGGACGGCTCCGGCATGTACACCCTGCAGGCGCTCTGGACCCAGGCGCGGGAAAGCCTGGACGTGGTGAACGTGATCTTCGCCAACCGCTCCTACCAGATCCTACACGGCGAACTGGCCAATGTCGGCGCGCAGAATCCGGGGCGGAAGGCGATCGACATGCTGACCCTCGACCGGCCGACCCTCGACTGGGTCGATCTGGCGCGGGGCATGGGCGTGCAGGGCCGCAAGGCCGAAACCGCCGAGGAGTTCAACGAGGCCCTGGCCCGCGCCATCGCCGAGCCCGGCCCGCACCTGATCGAAGCGGTGTTGCCTTAGGGCCGATTCTTCCGGTCGGTCTGGCGAGGCGGGCCCGCCTGGGGTATTGATCCCATAGATACGAGGCTGACACCGACCGGATCCGATGGCCCAACTGATCGACCCTCGAAAACTCGTCGATTCCGACAAGCTCTCCGCTGCGCACCTGGCGACCGAGCTGAACGCGGGCTCGACGCGCGTGTTCAATCTGGACCGGCTGCATCGAGGTGTCCTGAAGGCGGATGTGGACCCCGAGGAGTACCTGTTCCGGCATGCGGAACTGCATCGGGTGATCTTCATCAAACAGGCGCTTTGGGATTCCGGGTATCAGACCGACCGCCGGGACCGGATCGGGACCAAGCTGTATTTCGCCTTCAATGAGGAAAACGCGTTCGAAGGCGGCAAGTCGATCTTCGTCGGCGATCCGGGCTTCGACAGCGCGATCGCGTTTCAGACCGGCTTCG
>JANSYC010000165.1 GCA_024742605.1 Alphaproteobacteria bacterium
AAAATTCGGAAATAGGGCGCGCATCCGCACCCATTCGGAGAACGCGGCAAAAGTGGCAGACTTTCTTAAAACCCGTCCGGAAATCGCCAAGGTCATCTATCCCGGTCAGCAGTCCGGCGATGCCCGCAAGCGGGCCGACACCTATCTGGCCCGCGGCTATGGAGGCCTGGTTGGCTTCGAACTCAAGGGCGAAGGCGAGGCGGCGCAGATCGCGGGCCGCAAGTTCATCGACCGGCTGAACCTGTTTTATCATGTGGCCAATATCGGTGACGCCCGGTCGCTTGCGATCCATCCCGGCAGCACCACCCACAGCCAGCTGTCCCCCGAGGATCAGCTGTCGACCGGTGTGTCGGACGGGTATGTCCGGCTGTCGGTCGGCATCGAGCATATCGATGACATCATCGGCGATCTCACCCAGGCCCTGGACGGTCTGGGTGAGGCTGTGGCGGCCGCTGCGGAATAAGGCGTCATCGCAAACCGGCTTGGCTCAGCGCCCCGGACGGAAACGTCCGGGGCGTTTTGCGTTCCGTCCGAATCAAGCGACACCGGTTCGCCGTTCGGCTTTGACGGGCCGGATTTGAGTGTGGGAGGCTACGGAGATCCGGCTGGGCGGCTGCGCCGGACACGGTCTGATAAAAAGGGAGGCTATCATGAGCGGAGACGCTTGGGAGTTCGTGCACAACAGCGCCGAGGACGCGGTCTGGACCGAGGGCCTGCGCAAGATCTTCGAATACCGGGATCTCGGCGTAAAGGACGGGTCGAAAGGCGACTACATTGCACATGTCATCCGCGCCAACGGGCTGAAGGCCACCGATGAGGTGCAGCACTGGCACTACCATGACTGCGACTTCCAGTTGGTCTATGTGCTGAACGGGTGGGCCACCTTCGAGTATGACGGCCAGGGCGTGAAAACCATCAAGAAGGGCGACTGCATTTTGCAGAAGCCGAAGATCAAGCATCGCGAGGTCGACTGCAGCCAGGATTTCGAAGTGCTGGAGATCGTCGCGCCGGCCAATTTCGAAACCGTCATTGTCGACGGCCCGGACCAGGCGGTCGCGGCGGAGTAACCGACGGGCCGGAGCGGCGGATCACGCGGAGCGCAACACGTCCTCGAATTCTGCGAGGGTGCGCTCCGTGAACCGCCACATATTGGCCTCCCGGTCGCCGGACCCTGTCTCCAGAGTGACCACCCGCTCGACCGGGCCGACGATCGCGATGCAGGTGTGCCCCGCCCGGTCACCGTAGCGGTTGCCGGTCGGGCCGGACGCGCCGGTCTCGGCCACACCCCAGGTGGCGCCCAGCTTCTCCCTGATCGCCAGGGCACCGAGCCGGGCATAGGCTTCTGAGGCGGACCGGACCCCGGGATGGTCGTCGATGTCGATGCCCAGCAGGACCTCGCGCGCCACTGCGGTGTAGATCAGCCCGCCCCCCAGGAAATAGGCCGACGCGCCCGGCACCGAGACCAGGGCCGCAGACACAAGTCCGGCCGATGAGGATTCCGAGACCGCGACCGTCTCGCCTCGCGCCTTCAGCAGGCCTCCGACGGCGGTTCCGAGCGAGGTCAGGGTCTGCATGTCCGGAAACTCCAGGTCGGTTGACCGATCCTGAGTCTCGGCGCCCTGCGGGGGCCGGTCAACCCGTGTTGGGGCCGACGCCGCCGCCGGCTCCAAAGGGTTCTATCGCGCCGTCTCGGAGTAGGTTTGACTTAGGCCGAGCGGATCTGGCCGAGAAAGCCGTTCACTTCCTGACGCAGGGTGTCGGCATGCCGGGTCAGCTCGCCGCTGGCCTGATGCACATTATCCGCCGAAGAGCCACTCTCGCGACTGTCCCGGGCCACTTCGCTGATCGCGGTTGCGGCCTGTTCGCTCGATTGGGCGAGGCCCCGGATCTGGTCGGCCAGAGCGCGCGTGACGGCGGTCTGCTCCTCGATCGCGCCAGCGATCATGGCGGACACCTCGTCGATTTCGGTCACGGACTCGCCGATCGCCCGGATCGCATCGACCGCTCCCCGTGTCTCCCGTCGCACCGCCTCGATTTCGCCGGAGATCCGGCCGGTGGCCTGCCCGGTCTGATTGGCCAGCGATTTCACCTCGTTCGCGACCACGGCAAAGCCCTTGCCCGCATCGCCAGCCCGCGCGGCCTCGATGGTCGCGTTCAGGGCCAGCAGGTTGGTCTGCTCTGCAATGCCCTGGATTAAAGTGATGACATCGCCGATTCGCTCGGCCGATTCCGACAGGCCGGCGACGGTGCCGTCGGTCGAGCGCACCCGTTCGACAGCGCTCCGTGTGATCTCACTGGCGCGATCCACATGGCGGGCGATCTCGTCGATTGCCGAACTCATCTGACCGACAGAGTTTTCCGCTTCCTTGGCTTCCCGGTTTGACCCCTCGGCCTCGCTGGCAACCTGTTCGGAGAGCGTGCCAACCCGCTGAGTGGATTCCGACAGGGCCCGTGCGGTGGCGTCCAATTCCTCGGCCGCTGCCGCGACGGTTCCGGCGATGCTACCGACCGAGCTTTCGAGCTTGCTCGCCAGGTCGAGCATCACCTGGTGGCGGGTTTGCTGGGCCTTTGCCTCGCTGGCCTCCTTCTCGGCGGCAAGGCGGGCGCGCTCCGCATTGGCAGCCTCCACCTGCGAAATCGCGTCCTCCGTTTTCTGGAATGCGGTCGCGACCACGCTTGTCAGCCAGAGCAGAACGGCGGCTTCGAATACGACGATGACCGCATGCATGATCACCCGCAGCAGATCTGCGCCATCCGGGAACACAGCCGAGGGGAGAAGAAAGTTCAGAGTCAAGTGGTGTACCGCGACC
>JANSYC010000088.1 GCA_024742605.1 Alphaproteobacteria bacterium
CGTGCCCGGCGGCGCCACCTACCGGGAAGCCCATCTGATCATGGAAATGCTGCACGACAGCGGGCTGGTCGGCTCGCTCGACGTAGTCGAACTCAACCCTTTTCTCGATGACCGCGGGCGCAGCGCCGTCGTGCTGTCCGAGCTGGTGGCAAGCCTGTTCGGACAGACCGTGCTGGACCGTCCCGCCCGCCTGAAACCCTGGAGGAGCTGATCATGAACGCCCACACGCCAACCACCGCCGACAGCCTGATCGCCACCGAACAGGAACTGGGCGCGCACAACTACAAGCCGATCGACGTGGTCCTGACCAAGGGCGAGGGCGTCTGGGTCTGGGACACCGACGGCACCAAGTATCTGGACTGTCTCTCGGCCTATTCCGCCGTCAACCAGGGCCACTGCCATCCGCGCATCCTGGAGGCGATGATCGCCCAGGCCCAGCGCCTGACCCTGACCTCCCGAGCCTTCCGCAACGACCAGTTGGCCCCGTTCTACGAGGAACTGGCGGCGCTGACCGGCAGCCACAAGATCCTGCCGATGAACTCGGGTGCCGAGGCGGTGGAGAGTGCGATCAAGGCGGTCCGCAAATGGGGCTACGAGGTGCGCGGCGTGGCCGAGAACCAGGCTGAGATCATCGTCTGCTCGAACAACTTCCACGGCCGCACCATCGGCGTGGTCGGGTTCTCGACCGATCCGACCGCACGCAGCAATTTCGGCCCCTTCGCGCCCGGCTTCAAGGTGGTGCCGTTCGGCGACCTCACGGCGTTCGAAGCGGCCATCACGCCGAACACCGTCGGTTTCCTGGTGGAGCCGATCCAGGGCGAAGCCGGGGTGCTGATCCCGCCCCAGGGCTATTTCCCGGCGGTGCGAAAGCTGTGCACCGAAAACGGCATCACCCTGATCCTGGACGAGATCCAGACCGGCCTGGGTCGGACCGGCAGACTGCTGGCAGAATCCCATGAAGAGATTGAGGCCGACGTGACCCTGATCGGCAAGGCGCTGTCCGGCGGCTTCTACCCGGTCTCTGCTGTGCTTTCGAATACCGAGGTGCTCGGGGTCCTGCAGCCCGGACAGCACGGCTCCACCTTCGGCGGCAATCCGCTGGCCTGCGCGATCGCCCGGGCGGCGCTGAAGGTCCTGGTCGAGGAGGGCATGATAGAGAACTCGGCCGAGATGGGTGCGTATTTCATGGAGCGGCTGCGGGAGATCCGGTCGAACAAGGTGCACGAGGTGCGCGGGCGCGGCCTGATGCTGGCGGTCGAACTGCACCCTGAAGCCGGCGGTGCCCGGCGCTACTGCGAGGCGCTGCGGCGCAAGGGCGTGCTCGCCAAGGACACCCACGAAACCACCATCCGCATCGCACCGCCGCTGGTAATCAACAGTGATCAGGTCGACTGGGCGGTCGAACAATTCGAAGCCGTGCTTGGAGGGGTGGAGATCTGACCGGCCCCTTCGTGAGGATAAGTCGGGCCCGCAGATTCCGTTAAAACAATGTAAAGGATATCCAGCGAACAATCTCAAAGGCCGTGCTACTTATGTAGCTTGATTTGTTGAAGTGATGGCATTTTATGGGATTACGGATGTCGGGCTCACTACTGTTCTTTTCGCTCCTTAACAACTTGGCAATTTTCGTTATCATTGTAGCGACATATAGTCCTGTCGATCGATGGTTGAAAAGCAACTGTGGTAGGTTTCGAAACCTCGGTATTGGAACGCTCTTCAGTCTTGGTGCGGTTCTGGGCATGTTCGCGGCGATTCAGATCGCCGATGGCGCCCATGTCGACCTTCGCAATGCCTTCGTGATCTTGAGCGGCGTCCAGGCCGGGCCCGTCGGAGCCGTCGTCGCGGCCATATCGACCGGCCTCTACCGCATCCACATGGGGGGTGCAGGCACAGTGGCGGGGCTGGCGGCACTCACCGTCTCCGCGCTGGCCGGGATCGTGATCTGGCGGTTTCAGCTGTTTCAACGCGGGCTCAACTGGGCGCTGCCGGCCTCGGCCTTGAGCGCCGTCAGCATCCTGCCGACATTTCTGCTTATCGGACCGCTGGATCTGGGCACCGAACTGTTCACCCGCATGGCGTTGCCCTATGGGACGGCGGTTCTGATAACGCTGCTCGTGGTCGGCCATCTGCTGCATCGCCAGGACCGGATCGCGACGATCCTCGCCGAGCAGGAGACCGACCGGCAGCGGATGGTCGATTTCGCGCAATCCGCATCCGACTGGTTCTGGGAAACCGATGCCGACCTCTGCGTCACCTATCTCTCGGAGGGGTATGAGAAGGGGACCGGCCTATCTGCCGCCGAAACCTTGGGCAAGAACATCTGGAGAGTCGAAGGCTATATGGAGCCAAAAATCCTGGAGCAACACAAGCAGGCATTCGCCAACCGGCAGCCCTTCAGGAACGTGGAATACGAGCGCCACACGCCGGCCGGAGACATCCTGTACTTCAAGGTCAACGGAATTCCGCTGTTCGATGGAAACACCTTTATCGGCTATCGTGGAACCGGGTCGAACATCACCGCCAGAAAGAGAACTGAAGTCGAACTCAAGCGCCAGCAACTGATCTTTCGTAAGACCATTGACGCCGCTCCAATTCATATCACGGTCAAGGATTCCAACGGCCGGTATATCTACGGAAACGCTGCCGCCGCGCGGCGATGGGGCATCGAAGCTGAAGAGATCGGCGGCAAACGGGTCGATGACTTGATCAACTTGCCACGTCAGAACTTCGACGGCATGAAACAGCGGGACGCCTTGGTGATGCGGTCCAAACGACCGATCCAGTTTTTTCCGGAAACGATCACCTTCGCCGACGGGGAGTCCAAGATGCTGATCTCGAAGATTCCAGTCCTGGATGCGGAGGGCGAGATCGATTTCATCGTGACGGTCGCCGTCGACAACTCCGAACAGGAGCAGATCAAGCAGGACCTTAGGGCCGCCGTTGCGCGGGCAGAAGAAGCGAACCGCGCCAAGTCGCGCTTCCTCGCCACAATGAGCCATGAGCTGCGGACACCGCTCAATGCCATTATTGGCTTCAGCGATGTCTTGAGAGGCGAGCATTTCGGCCCGCTCGGCAGTGAGCGCTATGTCCGTTACGCCGACGATATCCATGACAGCGGCACGTATCTTCTGGGCCTTGTGAGCGATTTGTTGAATCAGTCGGCGATCGAGGCCGGCAAGAACATTCTCAACATGCGCCCGATCTCGATCAGCGAAACCGTCAACGGGGCCCTTGAGAAACTGAATCTCACCGCAATGTCCAAGGGCCTGACTTTGTCGGTCGAGATATCGAACGATCTAGAGGAGATCGTCGCGGACGAGCGCGCGATATTTCAGATCGTTCTCAATCTGGTCTCGAACGCGCTCAAGTTCACCACATCCGGCGGCATTACCGTTTCGGTCAATCCGATTCAGAGCACCGAGGCGGGCCTTGATGCCATCTGCTTGGCGGTGTCGGACACCGGTATCGGAATTCCGCCCGAGCTTATGCCGAGGATCGCGGCACCGTTCGTTCAGGTCCCGAAAGACGCCATGGTCGCAAACGAGGGAAGCGGTCTGGGTCTCTCGATCGTCAGCTCGCTCGTCAAGGCCCATGACGGCGTCATGACCATCGACAGTACGCCCGGCAAAGGAACCACGGTCAACGTGATCTTCCCAAACCGCCCGCCCACCGAGCAGGTTGAGACCGGGGACCGTCAGGCGTTACTGGGATAATCGACTGCCGGCCGATCCGACGTCGGCGCCCGATCCGATCCAGCGCTCGAACGCTTTGCTGACGACATCGCCGAGTTTTTCCAGGTTTCGCTCCAAGGTCTCGAAATCCACCGCACGTCCGGTACGCGCCAACCGGGTTCTCAAGGCTTCCGGTGCCGTCTCCGGGTCGAACCCGGATCCGACGGTCAACCGAAGCAGCCCTTGGACGTTCCGCCAGATACGGGTCGCGTCGGCCAGCATCTTCGCCTCGTCCTCCGAAAGCACACCGGCATCTCCAAGTTTCCGGAACACCTCCGCCGTGTTGGCGTCCAGCACCTCCGGATGGTTCGCCGCCTCCCGCAATTGAAGATACTGGGAGATGAACTCCAGGTCCAAAAGGCCACCCCGCCAGTGCTTGACCTCCCAAGGGCTGTCCGATTTGTGGGTCTCGGCAGTCCGTGCCCGCATCTCCGCGATATCCTTCCGCAGGACCTCCCGATCCCAGGGCCGAGTCAGGACCGCCCGCACGGTCGCCTCGATGCGGCTCTTGAGGGCCGGCGAGGCCCGGATCACCCGCGCCCGGGTGAGCGCCATGCGTTCCCAGGTCCAGGCGTCCTGGTCGTGATATTTCTCGAAGCCTTCGAGACTGACCGAGACCGGCCCCTTGTTGCCGGTCGGGCGCAGCCGCATGTCGATCTCGTACAAAGCCCCCTCCGCCGTCTTGGCGGACAGCCCCGAGATCACCCGTTGGCCCAGACGGATCATGTAGGCCGATGCCATCAGCGGCTTCCGGCCGTCGGATTCGGCGTCGAGGGGCGTGTCGTAGATGAAGACTAGGTCGAGATCCGAGCCGTGGGTCAGCTCCCGGCCGCCGTATTTCCCCAGCGCCAGGACCGCGAAGGCCGGTCCGTCCGACCCCGACATCCGCCCATGCACGCGAGCGAAATCGCGCTCCACCCACGGCAGCAGCGCGCGGATGGTGGCGTCCGCAATGTCCGAATAAACGGCGCCGGCTCGGTCCGCATCCAGATAGGCCTCAATGATCTGAACGCCAACCTGGAACCGTCGGTCTGCGGTCCAACGCCGGGTGACGTCCAGAGCGAGCTCATAATCCTCCACTGCGGCGAGATGCCGTTCCAGCTCCGCGGTCAGAGCGTCGACATCCGGCAGGGCCTCGAGCGCGTCATGGGTCAGGATGCCTTCGAACAGTGCCGGCTCTCGGCCCAGCTGAGCCGCCAGGGTTGGCGCCATTCCGAAGATAGCCGACATGGTGTCAATCAGCTTTGGATTGGCGTGCATCAGGCTGAAGAGCTGCACCCCGGACGGCAGAGCCCCGAGAAAATGATCCAGCCGTCGGAACGCCTGGTCCGGTTGCGGCATCCGCCCGATCGTTGAAAGCAGGGTCGGGATCAGTTCGGTCAGAAGCTGACGGGAGCGTTCACTCCGAGTGGCGCGCGTGCGTCCGCGATGCCATCCCCGCACAGTTTCGGCCACCGCGGAGGGGTCATCGAATCCGAGTTCGGATAAGGTCTCGATGGTTTCGGGATCATCTTCGCTGCCCGTGAACACCAAACTGCCGACATCGCGGAAAGGCACGGACAAGGCCGGAGCCTCCTCAAACAGGTTGTGATAGTGCTGGGCGACGGTGTGGAGATGATGGGCCAGGTCGATGCGGAAATCCCGCCCGTCCGGATAGCCGAGAAAAGCGGCGAAGGCGTCCAGTTGGGCCGGATCCTCCGGCAAAACCTGGGTCTGTTTGTCGTTGACCATCTGCAGACGATGCTCGACCTTGCGCAGGAACCGGTAGCCGAGCCCCATCTCGTCGGCGACCTCTTGCCGGACCCGTCCAGCCGCCACAAGGGCCTGCAGCGCCGGCTCGGTTCCCCGCTCCCGCAAGCGCGCGTCCCGTCCGCCCCATATCAGCTGCTGGGTCTGGGCGAAGAACTCGACCTCGCGAATCCCGCCCCGCCCCAGCTTCACGTTCTGACCCTCGGCTTTGATCACGCGACCACGCTTGTGGCTGGCGATCTGGCGCTTGATCGAATGGATGTCCTGAATTGCCGCGAAGTCCAGATGCCGCCGCCAGACGAACGGGGTGATCGCTTTCATAAACCCGTCGGCGGAGCCCGGATCGGACGCGATCGGACGGGCCTTGATCATCGCCGCCCGCTCCCAGTTCTGCCCTGTACTCTCATAGTAGCCTTCGGCAGCCGTCATCGAGACCGCCAGAGGTGTTGCGTTGGGATCGGGCCGCAACCGCAGATCTGTGCGAAACACGTACCCGTCCGAGGTGCGCTCCTCCATCAGGCGCACCATCCCCTGGGTGGCCCGGACAAAGGCCTGCCGGAGCTCAAGGAGTTCCTGATAGGCGGGTAGCATATCGTCGTAGAGAACGATCAGATCCACGTCGCTTGAATAGTTCAGCTCCCGTGCTCCGAGCTTTCCCATCGCTAGGCAAACGAGTCCCGAGCCTTCGATCGGATTCTCCGACATCTCGAGCGGCAGCTTGCCCCGACGGATCTGCTGGCTCAGCGCATGACGCCAGGCCACCGCCAGACCCTTTTCCGCAAGATCGGACAGGGCGTGGGTCACCTGGGTCAGATCCCATATACCTGCAATATCCGCGATCGCGACCGTCAGGGAGCCCCGGCGCTTCGCCACGCGTAACCGGGCCATCACGGAGGCATCGTCCAGATCGGCGGGAATCCCATCCAGATCGGAGAGGACCGTCCGGATCGCGGCATCCGCCCCGTCTCTGAAGGCCGCACAGACGAAAGCCTGTTCCCTCAGCACCTCGCGGGTCAGGTAGGGGCTGTGCGCGAAAATGCCTTCGAGCACCGCCCGACCTCCGGAATCCTGCATCAGGACATCCGCCAGATCCCGATGCCCGGACTCGATCTGCGCGGACGCCTGCTCCGCCCAGTGTTCCAGTCCGACCCGCACCGCCTCCGCATTGATCGGCACAGGCGCTCCGCGCGGAGAAAGTTTAATGGTCACAGCAGCTCTCGTTCTCGGTTGAGGGATCCGATTTCAACAGTGCGGACATTGCCAGAAACCGGTCAAGCCGTCTGGTTGGATCGGTCTTTGTTCCCAACGTCGAAAAGACGCGACGCCGGGCGTTTCATGACCCATCATGTCGCCACATTCGATCGAATAGAGTTAAAACGTTTCCAGTACAGCCGCCGAGCTCCATCTTGATCCATCGTGCCTCCGTTATCGTCCTCGAACTGATCGCCGGCCTGATGCTGCTGATTGCGATCTGCGGCGGAGTGTTGGCGTGGCAGTTTTCCAAAGGACCTATCCAGGTCAATATTCTGAACGAGACCATCGGGGACGCCCTGACCGATCGGGAACTCGGCATTTCGACCGATGTCGGTGCGACCGAGATTGCCTGGAGTGGATGGAACCGCGCCTTCGATCTCATCGCCCGGGACGTGGTGATCCGGGATCGTGATCAGGCGGTCGCCGCCACGATCGATACGATCGCCATCGCGCTCAGCGGGGAAGCCCTAATGAGCGGCGGAATTCGCCCAAAGCGGGTCGAGGTCCTGGAGCCGAACGTGACCGTGCGCCACAAGGCGACGGGGGGCTGGAGTCTGATCCCCGATGATTCCGCTATCGGCGGCCCTGCCCGGGAATTCGACCTGGCTGCCCTGCTGCGCCCGTTCGCCGGCGGCGCGCCCGGGGTTGATGCGGGCACGCCAGAGACCGTCGGCAGCCTAGCGTCTCTGGTCTCAGTAACAGTCCGCGATGCCGATGTGACCGTCGCGGACGAGATCAGAGGCCAGACCCTGCGCTTCGGTGCGGTCGAACTCGAGCTCAATCGATCGGTCGGCGGGCTGGCGTTCCGAGGGACCGCACGGACGCTCTGGCAGAGCGGGACGGTCAGCGATCTGGGTCTTGCCGGCCGGTATGAGCCCTCTGACGAGAATCTCTCCGTTCAGGTGAAGGCCAGCGGCCTGCCGCCCGCCGACCTTGCGGCCCTGGATCCGATGCTGGCGCCCCTGAACCGGCTGAAAGTCGGCTTGTCGTCGGAAGCGGACCTGAACATGCGTCTCGGCACCGCCCACATCGAGGGTCGGATCAAACTGTCGGCGACAGCGGGGAGTTTGAGCCTGCCCGAACATCTCGCGAACCCGGTCCCGCTGGGTGGCGGATCCGTCATCATCGAGATAACCGATGGCGGGCATGTGATCGCCGCCGAAGGCTCGCTTGACATAGGCGGGCCGTTGGTTGCACTCCGCGCGCAACTCGGGCGCGGCGGCACCGGCTGGGGACTTCTAGTGGACGGCGGCGTCTCAGATCTCCCGCTCAACGACCTGAGGACCTATTGGCCTCCCGATTTCAACCCCGGGACCCAGGAGTGGGTAACTGAAAATCTTCGGGACGGGATGGTCGAGGGCGTCACCTTCCGCTTGCAGGGTTGGATGGACGGACTTGAGGTCGACAGCCTCCAGATCGACGAACTGACAGGCAAGATCGATTTCTCGGACGTGACCACCCATTATTATCGTCCGCTGCCGCCGGTGCTCCATTCGAACGGAAGCGCTACCTTCAATCAGACCAGTTTCGACATTCAGATCTACTCCGGACAGTTGCGGGACCTGACCGTCAAGGAAGGATCGAATGTCTTCATCTCCAATATCGGCACCGACCGTCTCGAGGTGGCTTCTGTCGATCTCGCGATCCAGGGCCCGCTCGCCGATGCCCTCTGGGTTCTAGATCAGGAGCCGTTGGGCTACGCGGCGGAAGTCGGCCTTGACCCTGCCACGGTCAAAGGTCTGGCCGGTGCGCGTCTGAAATTCGAAATTCCCTTGCTGAAGGATCTGAACGTCGAAGAGGTCAAGATCGGTGCCGCCGCGAATCTCAGCAGTGTGGAGATCCAAGACGTGGTCGAGACCGCCGATCTGACGGAAGGGGAATTGGAACTCGACCTGACCGGAACCGGCATGAAGGTCTCCGGGACCGCCACGATCTTGGGCGCGCGCGCGCAGGTTCGGGTCGAGGAGAACTTCGTCGAGGGCACCGGCATCAGAACCCGCGAATGGATCAAGACCCAAATCGGTCCCGTCGGACTGGCCGATTTGGGGTTCGATCTGAGGGAGCGGATGACGGGAACCACCGAAGCCACGGTCGACCGGGAGACCACCTGGGCCGGCGAGACCCTGTTGTCGATTGAAGCCGATCTCGGCAGCACCGGCTTCAAGGTCCCTGAACTCAATTGGGAAAAACATGAGGACACCGCAGGCGTGGTGCGGGCCGAGCTGACCCTTTCGAACGGCGTCCCGCAACTGCTCCGGAGCCTCGAATTCATAGCCGGAGAAATGGCCGTCAACGCCTCGGCCGATTTCGATGGGAAGGGCGTCTTCCAAACGGCGGATATTTCGCAACTCCGGTTCGGACGAACCCGGGCCGCGGGTCGGGTGGAACGCCTTCAGGACGCGGGCTGGCGTGCCACGCTGAGCGGCCCCGTTATCGACCTGACCCCGGTTCTCGCGGCGCGCGACGATACAGAACAAGCGTCGGAATTGCACATCGAGGCCAGATTTTTCGCCGACGAACTGATCCTGGGCGAGGACCGCCCCTCAATCATGGATGCGGCACTGGGGGTCCGGCAAACCGGAGACCGGTTGGAGCAGATGAGCCTCAAGGGACAGATCGCCCAGGGCGAGGTCTCTCTGACGATCGAACCGGTGCGGGGAGAGCGGCGTCTGGCTCTGCGCGCGGCCGATGCCGGGGCTTTCCTGGAAGCCTTCGACACCGCCGATAACATCCGTGGCGGTACCCTCAAGGTCGACGGCAAGCTCACCGGCAACAGTTTCGAGGACGGGATGGACGTGATCGTCCAGATGGACGAGTTCAGGGTCATCGATGCCCCCGGCTTTGCGAAGGTCCTATCCTCCGCCTCCTTGACCGGACTGAACGACACCCTCAACGGCGATGGCGTCCGGTTCGCGCGAGCTCGCGGCCGCGCGATCGTGACGGCAGACACGGTGGACATCGAGGATGTGGTCGCCTACGGCCCCGGCCTCGGCCTGAAACTCAACGGTACCCTGGAACGGGAGACCGAGATCGCACATTTCGTCGGGTTGCTCGCACCCGCCTATTCCCTGTCGCGCCTTATCGACAAGATCCCCGTTCTCGGGGAACTGCTGACCGGCGGCGAGGGTGAGGGCCTGCTGGCAACGGAGTTCCGGCTCGACGGGCCGCTGGAGAACCCGGACATCACGATCAACCCACTTACCGCACTGGCGCCCGGCTTTCTCCGCGAGTTGGTGTCGACCTCAGAGAGTCCCGGCTACCAGCCGGGGGATGTGCCCGCCCCCGGTCAGCAGCAGCCCGAGGACCTGGGCCGGTAGGGCTCTAGACGATCTTAAGGAGCGCATGACGCTTCTTGCCGGAGGACAGCTTGATCACCCCGTCCGACGTCACGTCAACGGTACCCAAAACCGCCGCGTCATCGGCGATTTGCGCATCGTTCACCCTGGCACCCCCACCCTTGATCAGCCGCCTGGCCTCACCGTTGCTGGCCACGAGACCCGACCGGCGCAAGGCTTCGACCACACCCAGTCCGAAGGCCAGATCGGAGCCCGGCACGTCGACGGTCGGCAGACCTTCCGCCGACTCCCCTGCCTCGAAGGTCTGGCGGGCGGTCTCGGCCACCTGCTCGGCCACGAGATCGCCGTGGCAGAGCCGGGTGATCTCGGTTGCCAGGATCTTCTTCGCATCATTGATCTCGGCCCCGCCCAGGGCTTCCAGACGTGCGATCTCGTCCATCGGCAACTCTGTGAACAACCGCAGAAACCGGCCGACATCGGCATCCTCGGTGTTCCGCCAGTATTGCCAGAAATCATAGGCCGACAGCTTGTCCGCATTGAGCCAGACCGCCCCCTGTGCGGTCTTGCCCATCTTGGCGCCGGAACTGGTGGTGATCAGCGGCGAGGTCAGCCCGAAGATGGTCTGCTGGTCGACCCGACGCGCCAGTTCAACACCGTTGACGATGTTTCCCCACTGATCCGAGCCGCCCATCTGCAGCGTGCAACCGTAGCGGCGGCGCAATTCCAGGAAGTCGTAGGCCTGCAGGATCATGTAGTTGAACTCGAGAAAGCTGAGCGACTGCTCCCGCTCCAGCCGGGTCTTGACGCTGTCGAAGCTGAGCATGCGGTTGACCGAGAAATGCGCGCCGTATTTCCGGAGAAACGGAATGTAGGACAGTCCGTCCAGCCAATCGGCATTATCGGCCATGACGGCATCGCTTGGGGCGTCGCCAAAGGTCAGATACTTCGCGAAAACCTGCTGAATACCGGCCTTGTTGTGGGCGATATCCTCTTCGCTCAACAGCTTCCGCGCCTCGTCCTTGAAGGACGGATCGCCGATCTTCGAGGTGCCGCCACCCATCAGCACAATCGGCTTGTGGCCGGTCTTCTGCAGCCAGCGCAACAACATGATCTGAAGCAGCGAACCCACGTGCAAGCTGTCGGCCGTGCAGTCGAATCCGATATAGGCCGTCACCATCTCGTCCTGGAACGCCTGATCCAGGGCCTCCAGATCGGTGCACTGATGCATGAAGCCACGCTCGATGATGGCGGCCAGGAAATCGGATTTCGGCGTGGTCATGATCACTGCCCGGATGTGTCGTGAAAGCGGGCGCGCCATTTACCACAGGACCGACGACCGAACAACGAAACCGTGATCCGCAAACGTAGCGGTCGACAAAACGCCCCGTCGGATCGGATGATGGGGTGTCGTCCCGCGATCCTTTCAGAGGCCCCATGAGCACAACGCAATCCGTGACCGAGATCGTGACCGCGATCGGCTTGATGAGCGGCACGTCTATGGACGGGATCGACGCCGCCCTGATCAGAACCGACGGCGACGACTATGTGGAAGCGATTGACGCGGTAACTCTGGCCTACGACGGCGCCTTCCGGGCGCGGCTGCGTTCCATCCTCGGTGGTATCGGGGAAGTCGGCGACGTCGAGGCGGATCTCACCCGACGGCACGCGGAGGCTGTGCACGCCCTTCTGCATCAGGCGAACCTGTCCGCGGATCAGGTCGCGGTGATTGGATTTCACGGTCATACCATCCTGCACACGCCGGATCTTGGTCGGACCTGGCAGATCGGTGACGGACTCGGGCTCGCCGCCGGAGTGGGGATCGACGTGATCTCGGATCTGCGGACCGCCGATGTGGCGGCCGGCGGCCAGGGCGCGCCGTTGGTCCCGGTTTTCCACCGCGCATTGGTCAAGGACTTGCCCCGTCCGGTGGCCGTGCTCAATATCGGCGGCGTGGCGAACGTCACCTGGATCGGCCGCGGGACCGACGACCTGCTGGCTTTCGACACCGGACCTGGCAACGCGCTGATCGACGACTGGTGCGCGCGGCGGATCGGCGCGGCACGCGATGAGGGCGGGACCTTGGCCGCAATCGGGCATGCCGATCCGGATCTGCTGGACCGGCTGATGAGCCATCCGTACTTCGCGGCAACCCCGCCGAAGTCCCTGGACCGGGATGCGTTCGGCCAATGGGCGATGGCGCGAACTGAGGGCCTCTCGGACGCGGATGGGGCCGCCGTGCTAACGGAGTTCACCACCCATTCGATCGCGGCGGCGGCGCGCTGGTTTCCGGAGCCGGTGGAGCGTTGGGTGGTCGCCGGCGGCGGACGGTACAACGCCACCCTGATGGCGGGCCTTCGATCCCGGATGAATGTGCCGGTGCTCGCAGCGGACGCGTTGGGATGGGATGGAGACGCGCTGGAGGCGCAGGCCTTCGCCTATCTCGCCGTCCGATCTCTCGGCCGACTGCCAATAACCTATCCGGGGACCACCGGCGTCGCCGTGCCCCATACTGGAGGCCGGCTGAATTTTGCGACGCCGCGGGAAATGCCAGGATAGGCGCGGTCGGCGCCGATCTGACCCGGATCAGCCTGCCTTTTCTTTCTCGGCGGCTTCGGCAGCGGCCATCGCCTTGTCCATGTAATCCCCGACGATCCCGGACATCTCGTCCATGTGCTTGCCGAAGAAATGGTTTGCACCCTTGATGATCCGGTGGTCGATCTTGATACCGCGCTGGGTCGAGAGTTTGTCGACCAACTTCTTGACCGAGTCCGGCGGCACAATCTCGTCCTGATCGCCCTGGACCATAAGACCCGAGGCTGGACAGGGCGCGAGGAAGGTGAAGTCGAACATGTTGGCCGGCGGCGCGATCGATACGAACCCGGTGATTTCCGGGCGCCGCATCAGGAGTTGCATGCCGATCCAGGCCCCGAAGGAAAACCCGGCGATCCAGCAGGCGCGCGCATTTGGATTGTAGGTCTGCAGCCAATCGAGCGCCGAAGCGGCATCGGACAGTTCTCCCTCACCCCCATCGTATTCGCCCTGGGAGCGCCCGACGCCCCGAAAATTGAACCGTAGGGTCGAGAATCCGCGCGCAACAAAGGACTGGTACATCGAGTACACAACCTTGTTGTTCATCGTGCCGCCGTGCTCCGGATGCGGGTGAAGCATCAGCGCGATCGGCGCGTTGTTTTCCTTGGCATGGATATAACGCCCCTCGATACGTCCCTCGGGACCATTAATTATCACTTCGGGCATGGCATCCTCATGAAGCGCATCTGTGTGTCCTCAGGGACATAGACTGTGCGGCCCGGTCTGTCCAACACACAAGCACTTGCGACCTGGAATTGATGGCGCCGGGCCTGCTCCAATTTTCGTTCGTCCAGGGGGTGAAACGCCAAAGAGTCGCCCTATCTTGCCTTACACCTATCCCTCTACACGCAAGAACTTGAATGTCTATTTGTATAGGTTTGTAGCTTGATGTGTTCTAAAAACTAAATTACTTTTACCACCAAATTGGCGGATTTACTCGGTTTTCCGCCAACCATCTGCTCCGACCCCGTTTGAACGGGCGGTTCGATAATCCGGGTCCGGTTCAGTCTCGCGTCAATCAATGACGAGATGGCCCGAAAAGAGTGCAGGAGGCGTCGACCTATGAAATTGAGCGCAAAGGGACGTTACGCCGTCATGGCGGTCTGTGATCTGGCCACGAATACGGACGGTCGGCCGGTTTCCTTGGCTGAGATCGCCGAGAGACAGGACATCTCGCTGTCCTATCTGGAACAGCTGTTCGCCAAACTGCGGCGGGCCGGCGTGGTGAAGAGCGTTCGTGGACCGGGCGGCGGCTATCTTCCAGCCCGCCCGCTCAAGGAGATAACGATCGCGTCGATCGTGGCTGCGGTCGACCAGACCGATGCGGCCGCCGAGAAGGTGGTTCCGATCACGAGTCAGAAGCCGGTCACCCATGACCTTTGGGAACAGCTCGGCAATCAGGTTCAATGGTTCCTCAAACGGGTCAGCGTAGCGGACGTTCTTCGCGGCGAAGTCCCGGGCGCTGTCGGCAAGACCGCGAACGACGACCCGCAGGCCCAGCCGCTCGCCGCAGACTGAGGGTGCCTTCAACGGCGGACCGTTTATCGACTTGAGCAGACGGCCCCGGTTGGGGCCGCACCTGTTTGCAGGGGACCGTCCGCTCCACCAGAGCTCAGCCGGCAGGGCACTTTTCAATCCACTTTCGGGCTGACATGCTCCTCCGCGCCATGATCCAAGCCA
>JANSYC010000183.1 GCA_024742605.1 Alphaproteobacteria bacterium
CCTGTCCTTGCAGAACTTCAACCTGCCGCAGCTTCAGCACGATCTCTTCCGGTTTGTCTCGCTTTCCAGCCATCTCTTGGTCCTCCTGAAAACGGGATAATTCTATCCCAAAAGGTGGACCACTTCAGTGGGGGCACTCCATCACTGGGCTACAGCTTCTAGATATTATTGAAAGGTTTAGACAATGAACTCCTGCGCAAAGTTGGTTTTCCTTTTGTCGATATCCGCCTCTGTGTCTTACGCTGGAGGGGCGTCAGTGGATAATGCACCCGGTGGCTCGTCTCAGCCCATAATAACGGGGACCGTATCAAACCAATTCTCTCCTAGCCGCTCTTTCGACTTTGGACTGGGGGGAAATTTTGCGCCATCCGCCGGAGGAGGCGTGCCATCATCAGGTGCGGGAGAAGCGGTAGCAGCAGGAGGCTCGGTTTCGACCGAGGTCTCAGAGGGGACTTCTTCAGCTCCTATAGAGATAGCGAACCCCGGCGGTTCAACGATTATTGTGAGTGTATCCGTAGATCCGGTAACTCAACTTGTTACTTTGACAACTGCTGCGGGTCGAACGTTTGCGGTGCAATCAGGTTTCATTCTACGTCTTTTGGGGAACTATCGGTAGAAATAGAAATCAGCGAAATGTTTCGCCTAAACTTTAATATTTTTCGCGTCTTCA
Organism: Alphaproteobacteria bacterium; assembly: GCA_024742605.1. Lineage (GTDB taxonomy): Bacteria > Pseudomonadota > Alphaproteobacteria > Thalassobaculales > Thalassobaculaceae > JANSYC01. The sequence goes on from JANSYC010000183.1 coordinate 671, forward strand.
GCTATTTGATTGAGACAGACTTCCCGCAAACATGCTTCTGATGCAATCTATCTTGGAAGGCGTTGTTTCTGCCACCGCGACTTGAGGGGGTTCCTTTGCCGGGTGGGCTGCGGATGCAGCGTGTGATGCGCTCCCTTTATTACGCTGGCATTGGCTTCGGTAGCCTGGCCAGATTGCAAGCCGACATGGTCATCGAGAATTGCGCGCGAACCCTGTCGAGGCCGCGGCGAACAGTCTGCGCCATGCCGCCTACGGACTTTGCCCAGCCGAACGGTTCCTCGATCTTCTTCCGGCGTTGTTGGGACAGGGCGTTGCCGTGATGCCGGGTGGCCCGTCCGTCGATAGCGGAAAGCCGGGCCTTCTGCGCGACATGCGGTATTACGACCATCCGAGTGAATTCTGCGACGAAGTCGGCGCTGTCATATCCTTTGTACGCCCCGAGCGTCAGACGCCGGGTCGAGCCTGGTGAGCGTTGATTGATCATCTCAAGGGCCGCCTTGCGCTGGCCATGGCCGTCGGCGTGGGTCAAGTCTGCCTGCACGACGAGGCCGTTGTGGTTCTCCATTAGTGTATACGCCATGAAGCACTGCATTGCCGCGGCGCCCGGCGCCGTCTTGTAAAGGAGCGCAACCGGGTCCGTGACCGAGGCGCGGGTCACGTTCGAGCGATACTCGCCTCGGAAGTTCACTTCAGCATTGCGGGACTGGCGGGGCGTATCGGGCATCGGCTGGGTCTCGGTCTGCTGGATCTGCTGGTAGGTGTCTGCGAAGGTCAGGTTGAGCGCCGGTGGCGGTGACCCGCCGTGATCGTCGTCCTGAGGCGCCGCTGTGTCATCCGTAGGCGTCCGGCGTCACTGCTCTGCCGCGCATAGAGGGTGATCGATAGTGTCCTCTACGAGATAGTGGACACTATGGGGGCGAGATGGCGCGTCGGACGAAGCGGCTTTGGACGGACGAGGAGAAGCGTTCGATCTGTTTGCAGACGACGGCACCGGGCGTGTCGGTTGCGCGTGTAGCACAGCGTTACGCGATGAACGCCA
>JANSYC010000117.1 GCA_024742605.1 Alphaproteobacteria bacterium
GATCGCATCGCCGCCTGACCGGGTGCCGCCCGAACCGGTGCCCCGGCGCCGACGACGCGCGGTCCCGGCCTGCGTCGTCGGCCTGCGCCCTCTCTCAGACCCTTTCAAAATCGAACAGGAGCTCCCATGGACCTCGCCCGTTTCAAAGCCGATCCGCACCTCGAAGACGAGGGCGTCTGGACCTCAATCGACGCCGGCACCGGCGCCCGCATCAAGATCGCCCGCATCGGCAACCGCCGGTACCGCGAGGCGATGACCAAGCGTCTGAAACCCTACCGCCGCGCCCTGCGCAACGGCACGCTGGATGAGCGTGTGACGGAGCAGATCACGGCGGAGGTCCTGGCGGAGACGGTATTGCTGGACTGGGAAGGTCTGACCGACGGCGGTGTGCCGCTTAGCTACTCGGCGGAGGCGGCGCGTACCCTCTTGTGCGATACCCGCTTCAAGGACTTCCGGGACCTTGTGGTTGAGCTGGCGAGCGATCTGGAACTCTACCGGCAGCAGGATCTGGAGGCGGCGGAAAAAAACTCCGGGACACGATCCGATGGCAGCTGGAGTGGGGAAGCCGCCTCGACTTCCTGATCGCGCTTGCGGATCACACCGGGACCGTCCCTCAGGCCCTCTCGGATCAACCGGAGCCCTTCGAGGACCTGGAACCGGTGCTCCGCGCGTTCGGCGTTCTGTCGGCGAGCCGGCCGCTCTACGCCGGCTCCACCGGGGCCGTTGCGGGGGCGATCCCGCTGGCTGAGATCCAAGCCTACTGCTCTCTGTTCCAGGTCTCGGACGTCGAGGATTTCATTCATCTGATCCGGGCGATGGACGATGCCTACCTCACCCGCGTGGCCGAGCAGCGCCGCGAGCAGCACCCAAGGGAGTCCGTGAGCCATGACAGGCCTTGATAGCCTTATGGGCGCCTATACGCCGTTCTCGCTTCCAATCTCGGCGCCGGGCGGCGCCGGTCGTGCGGCCGAAGACATCGCAAGATCGGCGTCCCTGATCAGCGGCGCCTTCGAGAAGCTGTTGGTTTCGGTCAGGAATACGGATCGGGTCCTGTCCGATCTGACGGTCGGACTCGCTCAGTTCGGTGCCGATTTCGACGCCTGGGGTCCGTCAGCGCGCCTGATCGCCGACGACCATCTGCGCGCCGAACGCGACCCGGTGGCCCTGGAGCGCGAACGGTTGGAGACCGTCGAACGGACCAACCGTGCCTACCGGGACAGCCGCGACCAGGTTGCCGCCCTGGCCGATGCGCATGAGGAGGCCGAGGACAAGGTTTCGGAAGAGTGGGGCGCGTTCGGCGAAACGCTCGCGACGACGTTCCGTGACCTGTTCAGGGAAATCGAACGCGACGGCAAGCTGTCCGTATCCGGCATTTTCGATGCCGTCGAACCGCTGGTCACGGATCTGTTCTCCATGATCGCGGGGGCCGACATGTCCCGCTTCTTCGGTCAGATCGGGAGCGTCATTGGCGGTATTGAAAGCGGCCGTGGCGTCGGTTTGGATCAGATCTTCTCCCTTGGTCGGTTGTTGCTCGCCGGGATTTTTCCCGGAGGCGCCGAAGGCAGGGACGCGCAGACTCCGGAAGATGATGGCGGCTTTGCCGGCCTTCTGAGATCCCTTGCCAAAATCTTCGGAGACTTCGGTGCCCCCGCAGCCGCAGAAGGTGGAGGGTCCGGAGGGTCCGATATCGCGAACCTGGCGAGCACCGCCATCAGTGTCGGGAGCGGTTTCTTCGCGTCGGCATCCGGGGGCGGCGCAGGTGCGGCGTTGGCGGGTGCAAATCCCTATATTGCGGCCGCCATGTTTGCTTTGGACGTCCTGGGGCCGACGCTGTTTCAGAGAACACCGTCCGTTGGGCCGACCACGATTTCCCGATTGCTGTTTCCGGAGGGTCGGGACTCCCAGATTGGAACCGCCGACAACGGTGGTGATCCGGACGCGCTGGACGCCTTGACCAACGATGTCTTCGATGCGGTCGATGACGCGCGCCGTCGATTTGGCGCCGAGTATCGGAATTTCGGGCTCGATATCGGCTATTTTTCAAGTCCGGAATCCGGCTCGGGACGGGAAAGCGGCTATACGCTTTCGACGATTCTCGACGGTGTTCTGGGCCGGAATGAAAACATCCAAGGCCTGTCGGAGCCGGAGGTGATCGAGAAGGCCGTCTTTCTCGCCTTGAAACAGGGCCTGCAGGATTTCGACTCCCCCGAGGTCGGCGAGGCGGTCAGGAACAGCACCGCGGAGGACCTCGGCGCGCTGCTGGAGGATCTGGATTTTGCGGACGCGTTCGGCCGGCTGCGGCAAGCCTTCCAGGAGACCGGCGAGTCGATTGACGCGATGACGGTGGCCCTGGTCAGACAGCGCTTTGAGTCGGAGGAGGCGGGCCGTGATTTGGCGGGCGATCGGTTCACCGAGATCTTCGAGGGGCTGGAGCGGCTGTTTGTCCTGTTTGACCCCGACGCTGCAGTGTCGGGGTATGAGGCCAATATCGACCGTCTTGTTGACGGGATCGATGTCGCCCAGGCGGATATAGAGACCTTTGTCGGCATGCTGACGGGCGCGTTCGCGCCGGATCAATTGGGCGTTTTCGAGAGACGCCTTTTGGAGGGGCGGGCCGCGCTTGCGGAGTTCGAAGAGCAGATGCCCGCCCTTACCGACCGCCTGACCGCCCTGAAGGATCAGTTCCCGGAACTGGCCGAGGCGGTCGACGCGTTCCTGGCGCGCACGACGGAGTCGCTGGGCGCGGCCTCTGCCGATCTTCAGCAGGCGATTGTCGATGATTTTGAGGCGGGTGTGGAAGCGGACCTCCGGTCCGCAAACGGCCTCGGTATCCTGGATTCGGTAACCGGTTTGGTCGAGGACATCGAAGCGAGACGTCGGGACGGTCTGGCGATCGGGGCGGATGTCTCCGGTCTCGACGATCTGCTCTCTCAGCAGTTGGAGAACCTGTTTCGGAGCGGAACCCCGACGATTTCCGGACTCGAGGCCCTTGGATGGACCTTCGCCGAGAACGCGACAGTGATGGCGGTGCTGAACGACACTATGTCGATCGGAACGAGCGCGGCGAATGACAATGCGGCCGCCCAGATGACGTTGGCTCAAGTCACGGCCCTCGCGACGCAGGAACTGGGGCGACAGATCAGGGAGCAGGAAGACCTCGCGAATGCGTCGGAGCAGGTGATCGATCAGATCGGTGAGACGCGGCGCCGGCTCCTGTTCAACGATCTTTCGATATTGTCGCCTGCAGAGCAGCTCGAACAGGCGCGTCTGCGTTTCGAAGATCTCTCGGCGCGCGCCAGGAGCGGCGATCCGGAGGCGCAGGGCGACCTCTCGGAGGCGGGGGTCGAGTACCTTGAACTCGCTCGAAGCTTCTACGCGAGCAGCGAGGATTATGCGCGGATCTTCGAGCAGGTCGACGGCACGCTGGAGGCCACCGAAAGCATTGCGCAGACCCAGTTTCGTGTTGCCGAAGAACAGCTTGAGGTGCTCAGGGAGATCAGTCGCGCGCTCACGGGAGAGGTGGGTGATCTTCCCGATCCGGATGCCGGTTTTGGCGCCAACCCGACCCGGAATCGTCTGATCGCAAGGATCACCGGCTATGCGGGAGGTTTCGGGGATGGTGGCTTCGGCGCATTTCGGTCTGGGCTCGGGCCCGAAACCAACGCCCTGGTCGATATCCTAACGAACGCCATCAGTTTCGCGGATGGCGGGATCATGACCGGGGGCGGGCCGCTCGCCCTTAAAACCCATGAGCAGGGAGGGGTGGCTTATGGCCCGCAGCTGACCCTGTTCGGAGAGGGCCGCACGGCGGAGGCCTTTGTCCCGTTGCCGGACGGACGCACGATCCCGGTCACGATGACCCAGCCGGTGAGCGAGCCGAGGACAGCCAAAGACGGGCTCTCGGAACGGCAGACTCGCGGAATCGAAACCCTGGTCGATGAAACCAGACGGCTGCGGGGCGAGGTCTCCGACATGCGCTCCGAGAATGCGGTCTTGCGACGGGCGCTTGAGCGGGCGGTTGCCGGAAGCCGGATCTCCGGGAGGGTGGCATGACGCTGTTCCAGGATCTGATCGTCGACGCCTACGCCCAGAGGACATATCTGGCGGTGATTGAACCCTACGACCCGCAGGTCGGAGCCGAGACTGTCCTGAGATTCAGCGACCGGGGGTTCACCACCGGACCCACGGACTCGCCCCCGAACGCCCACTATGCCCCGCGACTGGTCACGCCCTTGAACTTCAAGCGGGAGCTGTTTTCGTCTGGCCGGATCGGAAGCCGGTCGTTCCCCGGGTTTGGCGTTCTGGCACTGACGAATGCCGATGGCGGTCTCGACGACCTGGCGGGTTTTGCTTTCGACGGTCGACGCGTGCGGGTCTATCTGGGTGGCGATGGCTTTTCGGTCTCGGACTACGGTCTGATATTCGACGGAACGGCCGAGCAAATCGAATTCGACGACGAACTGGTTCGGGTCCGTTTGCGGGATCTCCAATCCAGGCTTGATGTGGATATCCAAAGGGCCAGCTACGGCGGCACCGGCGGGCTGGATGGCAGAGAGGGCCTGGAAGGGCAGCCAAAGCCTCTGTGCTTCGGCCGTGTCTTCCACGTCGAGCCGGTCTTGGTCGACCCGAGCGCGCTGACCTATCAGGTCCATGACGGGCCGATTGAAGACGTCGACGCCGTCTATGACCGGGGCGTTTCGCTAACCAGGGTCGCCGGACCACCATCGGCCGGACAGTACGCGGTCGACACCAGTCTCGGAACATTCACTCTCGGTTCCAACTCCGCCGGGCAGCTCACCGCCGATGTTCGGGGAGACAAGGCCGGCGGTGTCTATGTGGAAACGGTTGCTGCGGTCATCCGACGCCTGGTGAGCGGGCGAAGCGACCTCTCCGATCCCGACGATCTCGACCTCTCCAGCTTTGACGCCATGGACGCGGCGGTTACCGCTCCGGTCGGACTGTACTCGGCCCGAGAGGCGACTCTTCTGGACCTGCTGGATCAGGTGGTGGCCGCAGTCGGCGCGCATTTCGGTTTCAACCGCGCCGGCCGCCTTACGATCGATCGAATTTCGGCGCCGAGCGAGCCCGCTAATTTCTCGTTCTCGGAGCGGGAGATCCTGGAGATCGAGCGGGTGGCGGTGTCGTTGCCGGCCTGGCGCCGCAAGATCGGCTATCGGAGATACTGGGAAGTTCTAGGTCCCGATTCCGTGGCCGGATCGGTCGATGAGGAAACGCGGGCGGATTTCGGTGAACCCTACCGCTACAGCGTCGCCGAAGATGCCGGGATCAAGACCCGCCATCTGTTGTCCGAGGAAATCGTGGACGAGACCGGTCTGGCCCTTAAGGCGGACGCGGAGGCCGAGGCGGTGCGCCGGCTTGCGGTCTTCGGCGCCGATCGTGATGCCTTCCGGGTGCGCCTGAAAACCCAGCCGTTTGCCCTGGAGTTGGGGCAGACCGTCCGGATCGCTTACCCGCGCTACCGGCTAGCGGCCGGGCGTCTGTTGCTGGTCGTCGGTATGACGGAGGACGCGGCGGTAAACGAAGTCACCCTGGACCTGTGGGGATGAACGGATGGGACATGTTCTGATCGCCTACCGCAACAATTTCGATGCCGCGCTGGTTTCCGGAGGAGCCTGGAGCGCCGAGTTGCCGCTGGCCAATCTGGCGGATCGTCAGCCGAGTCTTGTTGCGAGAAGCGCGGATACCGATCCTGCGAGTACCCAGTTCACGATCGACTTCGGTGCTCCCGAGCCGGTCTCCTTCCTGGCTCTGCTGCGCCACAACCTGACCCAGAATGGGCGGTGGCGGATCACGTTCGCGCGGGATGCCGCTTTTCAAACCGTGGTCCATGATTCCGGCGTGGTCGATATCTGGCCGTCGATTCAGCCTTTTGGCCAGGGCCTCTGGGGAGAGTTCCGCTGGGGCGGGCGGCTGTCGACCGAGGAGGCTGCGACCTATGGCATTGGCGCCTATCAGGTGATTTCCACGCCTGTGATCACCAGATACGGCCGGATCGAACTGATCGACCCGCAGAACCCTGACGGACATCTCCAGGCCGGACGTCTGGTCGTCGGTCCGGCGTGGCGACCCGCGATCAATCTGCAGTACGGCTGGTCGGTCGAGCAGGTCGATACGAGCCGGAGGGTTCGTTCGCGGGGCGGCCAGACCTATGTGGACATGCAGCCGAAATACCGTCGTTTGAGATTCACGATCGAGGATCTCAGACGGGATGAAATGTTCGGAAACGCCTACGAGATCGAACGTCTGAAGGGGACCGGAGGGGATCTGTTTGTGATGATCGACCCCGAGGATATCACCCACCGTCATCGGCATTCGGTCTACGGGATCCTGCAGGATACCACCCCGATCGCGAACCCGGTGTTCGAGCGCTATTCGAAGAGCTTCATCGTCGAAGAGTTGCTTTGAAGCCGGGCCCGCGGGCTCCCAGGCCCCCGGTTTGGGCGGGGTGCCGCCTCCGTCGACACAGCCATCATCCCATACGTCGTGACTGAACCGTCTTTCCAACATGGAGATGCGCAATGAGCTGGAGTGTCACTCTCGCCGGACAAACCTTCACCGAGGCCAATGTCGAGGGGACCGCCTACGCGGACGAGCAAACCGGGTTTCCGGCAATCCTGGCGGCGATTGCGGAAGAGACGCGTTTCCTGAAGGGGCTTGGTGCGACCGCGTCGACCGTTCTGACACCGCAGGTCGGCACAGCCGTCCTGGCGACAGATCAGCCCTTTGGTCAGGCGTCGATTCCGCTGGGTGCCTTGGTCCAGATCAGGAGCCAGAGCGATCCGGGCTCCTATATGATCGGCACCGTCGTGAGCTTCGTGGGCACGGCGCTCACGATCGCCGTCAGTATCGCTGCGGGTGGTGAGGCGTCCGATTGGGTGATCGGCATGCCGAACCCGGCCTTGAACGAGCTGATGCAGGATCTGACCGTCAACGGTTTTGCGATTGTCTCCAGAGATAATGGCGATATCGCCATCACGCCGGACGGCACGGGCCTCGCCACGCTGAAGAATCTGAACGCGACCGGCCCGGCGGTGTTTGCCGGCCCCGTCCGCGTGGATGCGGGCGGTCAGCTCTTGGGGCACAACATGGGAGCGCTCAACGGGACGATCGAAATCGACTCTACGATTCCGCAATTTGCCTACGGCACCATCACAGGCGATTGCGTCCTGGCTTTCGACCCGCCCAGTCTTCCGGGATACGGATACGGCGTCCTGTTCAAGATCACCCAGGACGCGACGGGCGGGCGGTCCGTCGCGGTCCAAAGCAACGACGGCATTCTGCAGGGGACCGCGCTTGGAGACCCGGTGGATTGGGCGCTTCGGGGGCCGGGCGCTTGGAATTATCTCTCGGTGTTCTGGACCCCTGCTGGAGATCTGCTCCTCTCAAATCTTGGCGGCAGCTAGCGGTTGGCCGCGCGCGCCCGCACGGGCCGACACCTGGAGCCCGATGCGGGAAGCGCCCATGCCGTGATGAACAGACCTCAACACGCGAAAGGAAAGCTATGAAAGACTTCAAGGTGTCCCCCGGCGCAACGGCCGACAGTGCCTCTGACATCGTCAGCAGGGTGGCGGCATTCGCCGCGCCGCTTGATCGAACGTTGATCAATCACAGACTTTCCGAGCTGGAGCGTCGGGTTGGACGGATCGAGGCCTTTCTACTGGGAGGCCTGTCCACGATCGCCCTCTCGGTCCTCGGCGGCCTCGTGGCGTTGCTGAATCTGCCAGCTTAGTGATTGGCCTAATGGTTGGCTCGACGTGGCAACACCCGCTCCATCAGGATCTCCCCATCTCGGACCCGCAACAGGACTTCGTTCTCCGGGTCCAGGCCCATATCAATCAGCAGGAGCGTCAGCCACCGCTCCAGCTTGGCGCCGCTTGCGGTCGTGACGTATTCGTAGCGTCGCGTTTCGGGGCCGGACCGGATCAGGTCATGGCTTCTGTAGCCTGGAAACTCCTCCGCCATCACCTCGACAATCGCCATGGCATTCTCGGTCGACAGATGGCGCAGGGTGACCGTATAGACGCCCTCAAGCGCTGCAATACGGGTCCGCTCGACCTCGTCCGGATCCGCGAGATAGGCCAGTTTCCGGGACAGCGCCTCTCCCAACGCACTCGCAAGCTCCCGCGCCCGGTTGCCGACGACGTCCGAGGCGCAGGCCGATGTCAGGCACCGACCCGGCGTGGAGACGGTCTCGGTTGGAAGATCGAAACCGCCGAGATAGCGGTTGCCCACCACGTCATA
>JANSYC010000105.1 GCA_024742605.1 Alphaproteobacteria bacterium
CCACCTGAACGCCTATTCGAAGGACTTCTTCGCCGAGGTGACCGCCGGGCTCGACGCGCTCGGGATCGGCTGGACCCGGAACCCGCATCTGGTGCGCGGTCTGGACTACTACTGCCACACCGCCTTCGAGTTCACGACAACGCTGCTGGGCAGCCAGGGCACGGTCATGGGCGGCGGACGCTATGACGGCCTGGTGGAGACCATGGGCGGGCCCGCCATCCCCGGGGTCGGCTGGGCCGCCGGGATCGAACGGCTGGCCATGCTCGGCCAGGAACTGGGCACCGTCACCGGGGCGGCGCCGCGACCGATCGCGCTGGTCCCGATGGGACCGGAGACCGACCGGCAGGCGCTCACCCTCGCCCACAAGCTGCGGAAGGCCGGGTTCCTGATCGAGCACGGCTATTCCGGCAATATCGGCAAGCGGCTGAAGCGGGCCAGCAAACTCGGCGCGCGCGCGGCGGTCATCCTGGGCGGCGACGAGCTGGCCCGAGGGGCGGTGCAGCTTCGCGATCTGGACGCGGGAGACCAGAACGAGGTTCCCTTGATCGAGATCGAGGAGCGGCTCGCCCGGTTCCGTTAGCGGTCGGCCGGATGACGGCCTCGACATCTTCGTTTTCGGACCTGGTGGTGATCGGCCTGAATCACCGCACCTGCTCGGACGCGCTCCGTCAGCAGATCTACGTCGCCGACGAGGAACTGGCCGGCGTGCTATCCGCCTTGCGGGACACCGGCGCGCGGGAGGCCATGGTGCTGTCGACCTGCGATCGGGTCGAAGTCACCGCCCTGCTTTCGCCTGAGACCGCGACCGATCGGGTGGCGGACGCACTGGCGGCCCCGATCGGCCTCGCCGCCGCCGACCTGCTGCCGAGCCTGTACCGCCACGAAGGCACCGACGCGGTCCGTCACCTGTTCCGGGTGGCCTCGGCGCTGGACAGCCAGATGATCGGCGAGCCGCAGGTGCTCGGTCAACTCAAGGCCGCCCAACGGCTCGCCCGGGATCATGGCGCCTCGGGTCGGGTGCTGGAGCGGGTGCTGCAGGCGGGCTACGAAATCGCCAAGACGGTGCGCACCGAAACCCGGATCGGCGAAGGTGCGGTCTCTCTTGCGACCGCCGCGGTCGCCCGTGTGAAGGATCTCCACGGCGACCTCGCGGGCCGCAGCGGCCTGCTGATCGGTGCCGGAGAACTGGGAGTTCTGGTCGCCGAGCATCTGCTGTCCGGCGGCTTGAGCCGGATCGACGTGGTGGATCGGTTCCGGCGGCGGGCGCTGGCGACCGCGCAGGACCTGGGCGGCGACGGCGACGGTCTGGAGACGCTGGGGACGCGGCTGTCCGAAGCCGACATTCTGATCTCGGCCCTCGGCGAGGGGCGGCGGCTGATCGAAACCGATCTGATCGAAGGCATCCTCAGGCGGCGGCGGCGACGGCCGATCTTTCTTCTGGACCTTGCGATCCCGAGAGATATCGATCCGGCCGTGCATCGGCTGGACGATGCCTATGTGTACGACCACGACGATCTGGAATATATGATCCGGGAGACGCGGGCGGCCCGCGAAGCCGAAGCGCGAAATGCGGAAAGCCTGGTCGATGCGGCGGTCGCGCGCTTCACCCGGACCGATGCCGGACGCGATGCCGGAGCGGACATCCAGAAGCTGCGCACCCATATTCACGACCTGGTGGCGCGCACCTTGGCCGAAATTGGCCCGGGCGCCGGTGACCGGGACGCGGAGGCCGGGGACGGTCTTGCAGCCGGACGCCCGGACCTTGATATGCTGGCGCATCGGATCGCGACCCGACTGGCCCATGCGCCGAGTGAGACCCTGCGCCGGCTGGCGGAGGAAGGACGCCTGGACGCCGCCAACCGGGCGCTGATCGAAGACGTGTTCGGGATGGACACACGCCCTGCCGAACACCCCGAGGAGGACTGAGGCCGTGAGCCTGGACGAAAATCTGAGCCGTGTGCTCGACCGGAAGAGCGAGCTGGAATCCCTGCTGGCCGATCCCGGGTCGCTCGATTCCGACGGGTTCCGGACCCTGTCTATGGAGCTGTCCGAACTGGTCCCGGTGGCCGAGAAGGTGACGGCCCTCCGTCAGGTGCGGGCCGAGTTGGCCGACGCCCAGGCCCTGGTTCGCGACGAGACCGACCCGGAGATGCGCCGCATGGCCGAAGAGGAGGTGCGCGAGATCGAGCATCGTCTTCCGGAGCTTGAGCACGATGTGCAACGGGCGCTGCTGCCGAAGGATGCCGCCGACGACAAGAACGCCATTCTTGAGATCAGGGCCGGTACCGGTGGCGACGAAGCCGCTCTGTTCGCCGGCAACCTGTTCGCCATGTATCAGAAATACGCCCAGCTCCATGGCTGGAAATTCGAGGTGATGGAGGTCTCGGAGAACGAGATCGGCGGCTACAAGGAAGCGATCGCCGAGATCACCGGCCGGGGGGTCTTCGCCCGGATGAAATTCGAGAGCGGGGTTCACCGGGTGCAGCGGGTGCCCGAGACCGAGTCCCAGGGCCGCATCCACACCTCGGCGGCCACCGTGGCCGTGCTTCCCGAAGCCGAGGACGTGGATATCAAGATCGAGGAATCGGACCTGCGGGTCGACGTCTACCGCTCGTCCGGCGCCGGCGGCCAGCATGTCAACACGACCGACAGCGCGGTCCGCATCACCCACCTCCCGACCGGGACCGTGGTGACCCAACAGGATGAGAAATCCCAGCACAAGAACCGGGCGAAGGCGATGAAGATCCTGCGCGCCCGCCTCTACGACGCCGAGCGACAGCGGATGGATTCCGAGCGCGCCGCCAGCCGCAAGGGCCAGGTGGGCTCCGGCGACCGGTCGGAACGGATCCGGACCTATAATTTTCCGCAGGGCCGGGTGACCGACCACCGGGTCAACGTCACGCTCTACAAGATCGACAAGGTGATGACGGGAGAGGCGCTGGACGAGATTCTGGACGCGCTGATCTCCGAGGACGAGGCGGAGCGGCTGGCGACGCTGACATGAACCCGGCCGCCGACCGGAGTCTGGACACCACGGTCGAGACCGCGCTCCGCGCCGCCGCCAAGGTTCTGGCAGGCGCCGGGATCGATACCGCGCGGCTGGATGCCCGGCTCCTGCTCGGCCATGTGCTGGGCCGCGAGGTCTGGCCCCATGACAGCGCGGCGCTGAGCGTCCCCGACCGCCGGGCCTTCGATGCGCTGCTGGCGCGCCGGCTGGCGCACGAGCCGGTGTCCCGTATCCTGGGGCGGCGCGGGTTCTGGTCGCTGGAATTCGAGGTGACCCCGGACACCCTGGTGCCCCGCCCCGACAGTGAGACCCTGATCGAGGCCGCGATCGACGCCTTCGCCGACCGGACGCCCCCTTCCCGCATCCTGGATCTGGGCACCGGAACCGGCTGCCTGCTGCTGGCGGCTCTCAGCGTGTTTCCGGACGCCCGGGGCCTGGGGCTCGACAGTTCGGCCGCCGCCATCGCGATCGCGCGCGCGAACGCGGCGCTCAACGAATTGACGGAGCGGGCGGAGTTCGCAATCGGGAACTGGTCCGATGTCGATTGCGAACCGTCCGATCTGATTCTCTCGAACCCGCCGTATATCGCCACCCCGGAACTGGCCGGTCTGGATCCGGAAGTGCGCGATCACGACCCCTCTGCGGCGCTTGACGGAGGGCCGGACGGGCTCGGCGCATACCGCAGCTTGAGTGTTGTTATTCCTCAGTTTTTGGCATCCGATGGAATCGCGATTCTGGAACTCGGAGCGGGCCAGGAAGCGGCAGTTGCTCAACTGATGGCAGATACGGGGCTAACGGTGTTGGGGATCCGGCCCGATCTGGCGGGGACAGCGCGGGCACTGGTGCTCTCTTTCGAATGAATTGCGACAATTCCGATTGCATACAATGGAATTTCGCTTGGAAATCAGAGAGAACACCGGTAGGTTGGATTCGTGACGGCGGCGCTGAGCGCCCCAAGACTCACCCAATAGACCGAACAACCCGACGGGCGCGAATAGAACGCCACGCCAAGTTCGCGATACGCGAAGAGGACGGGTAAATTTCGGATCGTTGGGTTTTTAGCGGCAGTTGGGCCGAGAGCCCACGAGCTCAAAAGCAGGACAAGCAAATAGTATGAGACAAGGCCCACACCAGAAGCGTGGACGCGGTCGCGGCGGAAATAACAATAATAATAACAACAACAACCGGCGCTCCAATACTCCAAATCGCAACCAGACCTTTGAGAGCAACGGTCCGGACGTCCGTATCCGCGGCAATGCCAGTCAGGTCTATGAAAAATACCTGAACATGGCGCGCGACGCCTCGGCCAGCGGTGATCGGGTCCTGGCGGAAAGCTATTTCCAGCACGCGGAGCACTATTTCCGCTTCCTGAAAGCGTTCGCGGAAGAGCAGCAGGCGCGCGAACGGGCCAATAGCGGACAGCAGCCGAATCCCGGCGGCCGCTCCGACTGGACCGAGGACGACGACGACGAGAACGCCGATGGCAACGATCAGCGGCGCTCCGACAACCGGTTCCAGGACAACCGGGGTCAGGACGGCAATCGGAGCCAGGACGGCCGGAACTCGGACAACCGAGGTCAGGACAACCGAGGCCAGGACAATCGCGGTCAGGACAATCGGGGCCAAGAGGGGCGGAACGGGGGTCGCTTCAACGACAACCGGAATTCCGAGCCCCGAAACAACGACGGGCGCAACGCGGATGGCCAGCGGGATCGGTCGGAGCGTCAGGTTTCCGAAACGCCGGTTCCAGGTGCCGGCGAGCAGCCGGACATCCCGGTTCCGGATCTCGAGAGCCAAGCGGCCGCCCCCCAGAGCCCGGCAGCTGACGCCGAGCCCGAGGAGAAGGCCCCCCGTACGCCACGACGCCGCACACCGCGCCGCCGGGAACCGGAAGCGGCAGCACCGGCCGCGACCGAAGGCGAGGACGGTATTCACCGCACGCTCGGCCTCGGCCGCCGTCCGGCCGCCGCAGCCGATGGCGAGGCCGCAGCCGACAAGCCGGAGGCCTCCGAGGAGGCTCCGGTCCGTCGCGCGCCCCGGCGCCGTCGGGTGGCCGCGCCGGACGAACCGTCCAATGACGGCGGCAATGACGACAGCTCTGCTGCCGCCAGCTGAACCGTTCGGATACTGAAACACCAAAGCCCGCCGATATTCGGCGGGCTTTTTCGTGTCCGGGACGTCCCGAGAACCTATCCGGCCACCACCGGGTCCCTGACCGAGACCGGGTCGCCGACCGCGACCTCGCCCCCCTGCACAACCCGCGCATAGACGCCGCAGTCCTCATGGCCGAAGCCGCGCATCAGATCGCGCGGGATGGTCATGTCCCGCTGTCCGGTCGCCGGGTCGACATTCGTGGCGGCACAGCGGCCGATCCGTTCCTCCACCCGCAGCAACGCGCCGCCGAGGGCAATCGTCTTGCCGATCCAGGAGAATTCCTCCCAGGGCTTCGTGCCGCCGACCATCACATTGGCGCGGAACCGCAGCGGATCGACGGGTTTGCCGACCACCCGCTCGATATCCGCCACCGACGCGGTGCCGATGATCGAGATCCATTCCGGTTCGACATCCGAGAACGATCTCGGTCCCAGATCCACAAGTTTCGGCGCCCCGCCCCGCAGATCGGCTTTCAGAAAGGCTGAGAAGAACTGCTCGATCACCGTGCGGCCGGTCTGATCGGTCAGCTGACCGCGGGTGATGGTCCGTCCGCCACGATTGAGCGAGAGCACCTGATTCTCGTCGTCCCAGACCGCGCTGAGATTCGCAAGCCGCGCATTGCTCATGAGTTGAAGGAAAAACGCCTTCTTGAGCCAGATAGGATGGCCGGTATCCAGAGGCGCCGAGCCGTGCGCGATCGCAAATCTGCGGTCCCCGGGCACGGGCGCGTCGGGCGTCAACACGGTGCGCTCCAGCCGGTCGGCAGAGAGGCCTTTCACCGGATAACGCAGAAGATCCGAGACCGTCGCGGGCGTCGATGTATCCATGCGTCATGAAAACGCCGCGCTCCACCGGGTGTCAATGAAACCTTCGGCGCTTTTGCTGCGGCGCACCATCTTGTGTGGCGATAATGCAACACCCATATATCGATTGGTCGGAAGGGCATCGCCTGTCACGGGGTGTCGGCCGGGTGTTCGGAGCGACGAACGCGCGGTATTCTGATCTCGCCGAAAACGTCGCCGTTCGGGGCGTGACAGGCGGTACTGGCAAGAACGCGGTACGACATGCGGAGGATGATGTGAACTTTGAAAAACTATCCGACCGATGCAAAGGCTTCCTGCAATCGGCCCAGACCATCGCCATCGGGCGCGGCCATCAGCGGCTGCTTCCGGAACATTTGCTGAAGGTCTTCCTGGACGATAAGGAAGGTTTCGCGGCCAAGCTTCTGACCGATGCCGGCGGGGACCCCAAGCGCATTCACACCCGGGTCGAGGCGAATCTCGACAAGCTCCCCAAGGTGGAAGGCAGTGGCGCAGGAAGCGTCTACATGTCGCCGGAACTGGCCCGCGCGCTGCAGCAGGCCGAGACGGTCGCCGAGAAGGCGGGCGACAGCTACATCACGGTCGAGCGGTTGATTCTCTCGATCGCGCTGGATGGCGGAACCGATGCCGCCAAGGCGCTCGCCGAAGGCGGGGTGAACCCGCAGGCCCTGGAGCACGCCATCCAGGAGATGCGCCAAGGCCGGACGGCGGATACCGCCAATGCCGAGGGCAATTTCGACGCCCTCAAGAAATACACCCGCGACCTGACCGAAGCGGCCAGCAGCGGCAAGCTCGACCCGGTGATCGGACGGGACGAGGAGATCCGGCGGACCATTCAGGTCCTGTCGCGCCGGACCAAGAACAACCCGGTTCTCATCGGTGAGCCCGGCGTCGGCAAGACCGCCATCGTCGAGGGGCTGGCGCAGCGGATCATCAACGGCGATGTCCCCGAAGGCCTGAAGAGCAAACGTCTGCTGGTGCTCGATCTGGGCGCGCTGATCGCGGGCGCCAAATTCCGGGGCGAATTCGAGGAGCGCCTGAAAGCGGTGCTGACAGAACTCGGCAATACCGATGGAGAGGTCATCCTGTTCATCGACGAGCTCCACACCCTGGTCGGCGCCGGCGCGGCGGAGGGGGCGATGGACGCCTCCAACATGCTGAAACCCGCGCTCGCGCGGGGCGAGCTGCACTGCGTCGGTGCCACCACCCTGGCCGAGTACCGCAAATACATCGAAAAGGACGCGGCGCTGGCCCGGCGCTTCCAGCCGGTCTTCGTCTCCGAGCCAAACGTGGTCGACACGGTGTCGATCCTGCGCGGCCTGAAGGAGAAGTACGAGCTGCACCACGGCGTGCGGATCACCGACAACGCGTTGGTGTCGGCTGCCAATCTCTCGCACCGCTACATCACCGACCGGTTCCTGCCGGACAAGGCGATCGACCTGGTCGACGAGGCCGCGAGCCGGCGGCGCATGGAAGTCGACAGCAAGCCGGAGCCGATCGACGAGCTGGACCGGCGCATCATTCAGATGAAGATCGAGCGCGAGGCCCTGAAGAAGGAAGACGACAAGGCCAGCAAGGATCGTCTGGTCAGTCTCGAGACCGAGATCACGGATCTGGAAGCCAAATCAAAGGAACTCACCGACCGCTGGCAGGGCGAGAAGGAAGTGTTGTTGGGCAGCCAGAAGCTGAAGGAAAAGCTCGACGCCGCCCGCCAGGATCTGGAGGTGGCGAAACGCGCCGGTGACCTGACCCGCGCGGGAGAGTTGACCTACGCGGTGATCCCGGAACTGGAGAAGACCCTCGGCCAGGCCGAGGACGCCTCCTCCAAACGGATGCTGAAGGAAGAGGTGAACGAAACCGATATCGCCTCCGTGGTCTCGCGCTGGACCGGAATTCCGGTCGACAAGATGCTGGAGGGCGAGCGCGACAAGCTGCTGGCGATGGAGACCAATCTGCACAACCGGGTGATCGGCCAGGACGAGGCGATCGCGGCGGTCTCCAATGCGGTGCGCCGGGCGCGCGCCGGGCTGCAGGATCCGAACCGGCCGATCGGCTCGTTCCTGTTCCTGGGTCCGACCGGTGTCGGCAAGACGGAGCTGACCAAGGCGCTGGCCGAGTTCCTGTTCGACGACGAGCACGCCATGGTGCGGATCGACATGTCCGAGTACATGGAGAAGCACTCGGTCGCGCGTCTGATCGGCGCCCCGCCCGGCTATGTCGGCTACGAAGAGGGCGGTGCCCTGACCGAGGCGGTTCGGCGTCGGCCCTATCAGGTGATCCTGTTCGACGAGATCGAAAAGGCGCATCCGGACGTGTTCAACGTCCTGCTGCAGGTATTGGATGACGGACGTCTGACCGACGGTCAGGGACGGGTTGTCGATTTCCGCAATGTGATGATCATCCTGACCTCCAATCTTGGCTCCGACTACCTGGCCGCCCAGCCGGACGGCGAACCGGTGGACGCGGTGCGCGAGCAGGTCATGGAGGTGGTGCGCGGCGCCTTCCGGCCGGAGTTCCTGAACCGGCTGGACGAGGTCCTGCTGTTCACCCGGCTGGGCCGGGAGAACATGAAGGGGATCGTCGACATCCAGCTCGCCCGTCTGCGCAAGATGCTGGACGACCGGCAGATCGTCTTCGAGATCGACGATGACGGCCTCGCCTGGCTGGCCAACGCGGGCTACGACCCGGTCTATGGGGCCCGCCCGCTCAAGCGGGTGATCCAGCGCTCGCTCCAGAACCCGCTGGCGAACCAGATTCTGGAGGGCAAGATCCACGACGGGGACCGGATCATCGTCTCGGTCGTGGACGGCGAACTCGCGATCAACGGCGAACCCGCCGCACGGGCCGCCGACGTGACCGTCGAGGCCGCCGAATGACGACGGAACAGGCGGTCTCGGTCACCAGCCCGATCGAGATCGCCCGGCCCGGCCTGGCCCCCTTCAAGATCCACTTCGACCGGGTGAGCGATTGCCTGACCGAGTTGGTCGAAAAAGGAACCTATGACGACTACGTCTTTCGGGCCCTGGAACATGCCCCGAGCTTGATGGCCACCCTGCGCGCCGGCGGGGTGGTCATCGATATCGGGGCCAATATCGGCTACTACGCCTGCGTCTTCTCCCGATGGGTGGGCTCCGACGGTCGGGTGTTCGTCTCGGAACCGTTCGAGCCGACCGCGCGGATGCTTACGGCTACGCTACGCGCGAACGGAATGGACAACGTGAAGCTGCTGCCGCTTCGCCCGTTCGCCGGACGTGTTCAACCGGTGGAGATGATCCAGGACCATCGCGACATCACCCAAGGCACGACGCGCCTACTGCAAAAGGCGCCTGCGGACACGCTGGAAACCCTGACGCTCGACGGCGCCTTCGGCCGCCTCGACCGGCTCGATCTGCTGAAGGTCGACGTGAACGGGCCGGATTTCGAGATCCTGCTCGGGGGTTCGGACCTGATCGGTCGCACACGCCCACACATTCTGATCGAGTTCACCCCGCAGGAGATCGAACCCGAGACGTGGAGAGGCGCGCTGGATCTGCTGCGATCGACGTCCTACACGCCGTATTTTTGGCGCGGGCACAGTCATGCCGGACTTGAGATCTGCTCGTTCGAGATCCTCGAACAGTTCTATGAGTTGTGGCGGCGCCAGACGCCCAATTCCCCGTGGATGAACCTGCTTTTTCATCCGAAGACGAGGTAACCCCCGCCAAGCGGACCTGAAGGGGCGAAGGACGGATCAGCCGGTTTTCGCCGGTTCCGTCAGAGCCTCGAGGGTGGTCTGGAACCGGGACAGGGTGTAGTCGGACACCTTATAGGCCCAGCCGGCGGTGCTGCCGGCGATCTCCTCGGCCAGGGCCCGGGTCTCGGCGGTGGCGTTCTCGGCGATCTCCACACCGACCCCGAGCCAGATCGCGGGATCGTTCCCCGCGATCGCGGAGGGAACCGAGGCGAGCCGCAGGGAGATCCGCGCGCCGCCGTCGATCTCGAAGACGGCACCACCGAGATCGGGGTCCGGCACCAGACCCTCGGCATCGCGCACATCCTCGAAACCGAGTTTCTCGAGCATCCCGCCGATATTATTGACCGCGTATTGCGACTTGATCTTCCGGCCCTCCGGAAGGTCGGCGATCTCGAAGTCCTCGCGGCCCGCCGGCTTCTCCAGGCGCACGATCTCGCCGTCCGGGGTCTGGACCGTGGCCGAGACCACCGGCGCGCGCGGGACACTCATGATCCCCCGGAACACCC
>JANSYC010000141.1 GCA_024742605.1 Alphaproteobacteria bacterium
CGGCGCGCCGTCGGTGTGCAGGAACAGCGCCGTCTCGCCCCCCTTCATCTCGCCCGCACGCAGGATGGCGATCATCCCGGCCAGCACCTTGCCGGTATAGACCGGGTCCACGAACAGCCCCTCGCAGCGCCCGGCCAGGGCGATCGCCTCGCGGGTCTGCTCGTTCATCCGGCCGTAGCCGGTGCCGAAACTGACATCGGTGGTCTCCACATCGTCGTCCGAGAACGCGGGCTGATGGTCGAGATGGGCGGACAGGTTGGCCAGGTTCGCCGTGACCCGGGCATGCTGCTGCTTGGCATCCCGCCGCACGCAGACGCCGGTCACGCGGATCTCCGAGCCCAGGGCCCGCAGGCCCCAGAGCAGGCCGGTATGGGTCGCCGAGCTGCCGCTGCCGACGAAGATCCGGTCGACGGTCTCCCCCCGCTCGGCCAATTGCGCCAGAAGCTCGCGCGCGCACTCCACATAGCCGACCGCCCCGACCGGCGGATAGGACGGGGACAGGTGGATGACGTACGGACGGCCGCCCTGTGTCCGGACTCTGTCCGCCAAGTCCTCCAGCGCCCGGTCGGCGGCGGTCTCGTCCTCGCCCTCGGGAAAGGTGTGCAGCTCGGCGCCGACGATCTTGTCGAGCAGCACATTGCCGTTGCTGCGGTAGAGCGGATTGTTCTTCGGCACCCGCTCTTCCATCTGAAGATGGGCCTTCAGGCCGAGCCTAGCGCACATGGCGGCACAGGTGCGCATGAAATTGGACTGCACCGCACTGGTGATCAGCACGGTATCGGCCCCGGCTTCGACCGCCGCGCCGAGATAGAATTCCAGCTGCCGCACCTTGTTGCCGCCGAAGCCGGCACCGGTGCAGTCGTCGCGCTTGACCAGCAGCCGGGGCCCGCCCTCCGGCATCAGCACCTTTGCCAGATTCGGCATCTCCTCGATCGCGGTCGGCAGATGGCCGTGACGGACGCGCGGGAGGTCGGAAAGGCGCCCGAGCGAGAGGGAGTCGATCTGGGTCATCGGGGGTCTCGCCTGGGGTTACGCATACGGTCCGCAATCGTAGCGCAAATGCGGGCACGAACGCGACGATTCCATCAAAGTTGATTTCCCCTGGTGCGCCGAGTGGGATGGAAGGCCCTCAGACCGGCTTCATCGCCGTGATCATCCGGTCCAGGGCCCGTTTCAGCAGCGGCCGGGGGCAGGCGATGTTGATGCGTTCGAAGCCGATGCCTTCGTCGCCGAAGATGTAGCCCTCGTCGAAATAGACCTTGGCCTTGTTGATCATCAGGTCTTCCAGCGCCTCCTTGCCCAGACCCAGGGCCCGGCAGTCGAGCCACTGCAGATAGGTGCCCTGGGGCATGATCGGCTTCACCCGGGGCTCCCGGTCCGCGAAGGTGTCCATCACCAGTCTGGCGTTGTCCGTGATGTACGCCATGACCGCGTCAAGCCAGGGCTCGCCGTCGTTGTAGGCCGCGATGGTCGCGGTGATCCCGAACGGGCTCATCCCCGGCAGGGACTGGGCGGCCTGGGCGGTGGTGAAGCGCTCCCGCAGCTCCGGGTTCGGAATGAACATGTTGGAGGTGTGCATCCCGGCCAGGTTGAAGGTCTTGCTGGGGGCGGTGCAGACCACGCAGTTCTGCTCCGCCGCCGCGCCCAGGGTGGCGAACGGCACGAAGGTCTCGCCCGGCATGATCAGATCGCCGTGGATCTCGTCGGCGATCACGATCACCTGGTTGCGCGCGCAGATATCCGCGATCCGGGTCAGGTCCTCGGCGGTCCAGATCCGCCCGATCGGATTGTGCGGGGAGCACAGAATCAGCATCCTGGCCTTTGGGTCGGCGGCTTTCCGCTCCAGATCCTCGAAATCGACCGTATAGTGGCCGTCCCGGTAGATCAGCCCGTTCGAGACGATCTCGCAGCCGTTGTTCTTGCTGACCCGGAAGAACGGGTAGTAGACCGGCCGCTGCACGATCACCTTGTCGCCGGGGTGCGTGAAGGCCCGAACCGCGACGTTCAGGGCCGGCACCACACCGGGGATCGGGCTCAGCCATTCCGGTTTCACGGCCCAGTTCTGCCGTCGGGCGAACCATCCGCAGACCGCGTCCTCATAGGCCTGGCCCTTGGCGGAATATCCGAACAGCCCGTGCTCGACCCGCCGGTGCAGGGCGTCGATCACCGGTTCCGGACAGCGGAAATCCATATCCGCCACCCACATGGCCAGCACCCGATCGTCGCCGCGCTCCGCCTTGGTGTCGTCCCAGTATTCCGCCTTGCCCGAGTGAACGTGGAACTCCCACTTCACGGAATCGGTGTTCTCTCGGTTGATTTCGGTGTCGAAGTCGAATTGGGACATGGGTACTCCAGGGCGAGACAGGCGGCAGGATGTGTCATGCGGGCCGCCTGTTTGTCCTAGCCTGAAGCGGTGCGCAAGACCAGAGGGTTGGCTATTGCACCAGCGGGTCCTGGTCGGCATTGATCAGGCGGCACAGGGCCAGATGGCCGTCGATATACCAGCCCTCCAGAAGATCCTCGGCAAGCGCCCAGCGCTGCTTCGTCGCCCGCCAGCGCAGCAGATAGGCGCATCGGGACATCCAGTCCGGCGGCATCCAGGACAGCGGGTCGCCGTCGCCCTTCGAGCGGTTGGCGCTCCGGTCGACCGCGATCAGGGTGTCCGGGTGTGCGAGATCGTTGGCGAAGGCGGCCCGTCTTTCGGCGCTCCAGGAATCGGCGCCGGACCGGTGGGCTTCGGCCAGCGGCACCCGGTGGTCGACATCGAGCAGCTTGGGCGTCGTGAGGGTGCGCCCGGTGAACGGATCGAACCACTCTCCGGACAGCACGGTGCACCCGCGAGCGTCCAGTTTCGGTGGCACCAGGCTTTCAGAGATCAGAACCTCCTGCCGTGTGTCCTGGCAGTCGCCGTCGGCATCCGACCAATGGGTATAGAGCCCGCGGTCAAACGGCACCGACACCGGATAGAACATCTCGGACTGGCGCAGCTGGCCGATCGCGACGATCACCGCCGTCACCAGCACGGCATAGCGCCCGACCTTGCCGGCCCGGCCCCGCCAGAGGTTCGTGGTGCGTCTGGTTCGCCGTCGCCGCGCCATGGCTAGAGCGGCACCGGCGGATAGAGCAGCAGAAGCGTGGTGATGGTGACCATGCTCAGCGCGGTCGAGAAGAAGATGGCGGCGGACGCGGCGGTCACCGAGACCTGATAGTGCTGGGCGAAGACGTAGACATTGGCGCCGACCGGACAGGCCGCGAAGATCACCGCCGCGTGAATCCAGAACGGCTCCACCGGGACCAGGAACGCCAGCACCGCAAAGGTCAGGGCCGGGTGCAGGAACAGCTTGAACCCGGCCATCATGCCGGCCGCCCCCAGACTGCCCTGGATCCGCCGGTGGGCCAGGGTGGCGCCCAACCCGAACAGGGCCGCCGGCGGCCCCGCCTGCCCGATGAACCCGAAGGTCTTGTCCACCAGTTCCGGCAGCTGCAGTCCGGACAGCCCGAACAGAATGCCCAGCAGGGTGCTCATCAGGATCGGGTTGCTCGCCATGGCGCGCCCGGTCGTGCGGACCGCCCGCAGCCCGCCGCCGGATTTCCCGTCGCCCCGGCTGGCCTCCAGCAGCATGGTCACCAGGCTGAACAGCACCACGTCCAGGGTGAACAGCAGCACCGCCGGCACCGCGCCCTCGGGCCCGTACAGCCCGATCAGCAGCGGCAGGGCGATCAGCACCCCGTTGGAGAACGAGCCGCCGAAGCCCTGCATGGTCATCGCCGCGAACTTCTGCTTGAACAGCAGGCCGCCCAGCACCGCACCCGCCAGGAAGATCAGGGCCTCGGCATAGAAATACCCCGCGACGAACCGCCATTCGCCGATCGCGATCACATCGGTCGTCGCCATCAGCCGGAACAGCATCGGCGGCATGGCGAAGGTGAAGACGAACCGGTTCAGGCCGCGCACGGCGGTCTCATCCAGCATCTTGCCCTTGCCCGCCAGAAAGCCGGCCACGATGGCGGTGAACAGGGGAATGACGGCGAGCAGGATGGTGGACACGGGGGCGACTCCGATCAGGGCGGCCCATGTAGCGGGGCTGCCGGATCGTCGTCAATCAAAGCGCGCGGTTTGCCGTGGAAAGACACCATGGCGTCGCGCGCGCAGATGCGAGAGATTGGAGCCATGGACCGGACGGCGGACATAGCCCGGCGGGGGCTGATGGCGGGGCTGGGCGCAACGGCGGTGTCGGCCTGCATCCCGACATCGCGTCGCGACGACTGGACCGCGTTCCGCGCCGGCGCGTCCACCGAGGTCGACCATCGGAGCTGGGCGCTGTTCCTCGACCGCCATACGGTCGAAGGGGCGGACGGGATCACCCGGGTCGGCTATGCGACGGTGCCGTACACGGATCGGGAACTGCTGGAGGGATATCTCAAGGCCCTCGCCTCGACCGACACGGCACGGCTGGACCGGTCGGAGCAGTTGGCGTTCTGGATCAACCTGTATAACGCCCTGGTCGTGCGGCTGGTGCTCGACCATGTGATCGTCTCCAGCCCGGACGAGATCGATCTGGGGCTGTTCTCCGCCGGCCCGAAGGAGGCGACGCTGTTGCGGATCGGCGGCCGCCCGGTCTCTCTGAACGGGATCAAACGGCAGGCGCTGCGTCCGGTCTTCAGGGACCCGCGCTGGCACTATGCTTTGTGCGACGGTGCTCTCGGCGGCCCGTCCCTGCGCCGAACGCCCTATACCGGCGTGGAGATCGACCGCGCGCTGCAGGATTCCGCGATCGGATACGTCTCCTCGCCCCGCGCCGTGACCCTTCAGGGGGGCGCCCAGGTGCTGAATGCGCTGTGGCGGCGGAACATGGCCGATTTCGGCGGGACACTTGCGGGCGTGCTGGCCGAGATCCGGCTCTATGTGGATGGTGATATTCGTCAGGCCCTGTCCGTTTCCCGTGAAACACACTGGCAGGATGATCGTCGTTTGAACGAAGTGACATAGCCGGCTCATTGCAACTCTGTCGGGAAACCGCCGATTCGGGTATAATCGATTCGTCTAATAAGGCTGTACGGGAGACGGCAATGGGCATGCGTGTCCGCGAAGACTATCGCAGCATCACCGGGCCGGAGAAGGCTGCGATCCTGCTGATGTCGCTGGGCGAGGACCAGGCCGCCAAGCTGCTCGGGCAGATGGATGACGAGGAGATCAAGGAGATCTCCCAGGTGATGGCCAGTCTCGGCACCGTATCCTCGAATATCGTCGAGCGGCTGTTCGTGGAATTCGCCGAACAGGTTTCCTCAACCGGCTCTCTGGTCGGCACCCTGGACAGCACCGAGCGCCTGCTCGCCAAGGCCCTGGGCGAGGAGCGGGTCGGCGAGATCATGGAGGAGATCCGGGGGCCCGCCGGACGCACCATGTGGGATAAGCTCGCCAATGTGAACGAGCAGGTCCTGGCCAATTATCTGAAGAACGAATACCCGCAGACCGTCGCCGTCATCCTGGGCAAGATCCAGCAGACCCATGCCGCCAAGGTTCTCGCGACCCTGCCGGAGAACTTCTCGATGGAAGTCGTGATGCGGATGCTCCGCATGGAGGCGGTCAGCAAGGACATCGAGAAGGATGTGGAACGGGTGCTGCGGACCGAGTTCA
>JANSYC010000010.1 GCA_024742605.1 Alphaproteobacteria bacterium
ACTCGTCCTGGGTGTAGTTATAGGCGATGCCGAGACTGTCGAGGGTGTAGCCCAGAAGGCCGATGTCGACTCGACCGAAGATCTGCCAGATCGTGCCGACCACGTTCCAGGGGATCAGCAGCGGCAGCGACATCAGCACCAGGCAGAACGAGGCCCAGAATCCGCGCTTCGGCATGTTGAGGGCGACGAAGATGCCGAGCGGCACCTCGATCGCCAGGATGATCGCCGAGAAGACCAGTTGCCGGCCCAGCGCATCCCACATGCGCTGGGAATGCAGCATGTCCGAGAACCATTCCAGCCCGGCCCAGAAGAACTGGTTGTTCCCGAAGGTGTCCTGGACCGAGTAGTTGACCACCGTCATCAGCGGGATCACCGCCGAGAACGCCACCAGCACCAGAACGGGCAGCACCAGGAACCAGGCTTTCTGATTGACCGTCTTGTTCATGGGGTCGGCTCTCCCGCGGCAGGGACCCGCCAGCCGTCGGCGTAGACGTTGATGCCCTTGGTCTCGAACGCGATGTGGGTCACATCTGCCGAGATATTGGTTGCCTCGTCCGCGATCGCGCTGACCTCACAGCCCGCGACGTCGAGGCGGACGATCTTGTGCCGGCCGACATCCTCGACCCGGGTGATCCTGGCGGGCACGCCGGCGCCGTCCGCCGAGAGTCTGACGAACTCCGGTCTGACCCCGATCTCCACTTTGCCCGGCCCGGGCTCATAGGCCGCGCCGAGATCGATTTCCGCGCCGGCTAGTCGGGCGCTGGTGCCGCTGATCTCGGCGTCGAACAGGTTCATCCCGGGCGAGCCGATAAAGTACCCGACGAAGGTGTGGGCCGGCCGCTCGAAAAGTTCCTGGGGTGTGCCGATCTGCACCACGCGGCCGTCATACATGACCACTACCTTGTCGGCGAAGGTCAGCGCCTCGGTCTGGTCATGGGTCACGTAAATCATAGTGTGTCCGAATTCGTGGTGCAGCGACTTGAGCTGGGTCCGTAGCTCCCATTTCATGTGCGGGTCGATGACCGTCAGCGGTTCGTCGAACAGCAGGGCGTTCACGTCCTCGCGCACCATACCCCGGCCGAGACTGATCTTCTGCTTGGCATCGGCGGTCAGGCCGCGTGCCTTGCGGTTCAGCTCGGACTCCATGCCGATCATAGCGGCGATCTTGGCGACCCGGTCCGCCACATAGGCCGGATCCGAGCCCCGATTGCGCAGCGGAAAGGCGAGATTGTCGCGCACGGTCATGGTGTCGTAGACGACCGGAAACTGAAACACCTGGGCGATGTTGCGCTGCGCCGTTGGGGCGTGGGTCACATCCTTGTCGTCGAACAGAATGCGTCCCTGAGAAGGATTGAGCAGGCCGGAAATGATATTCAGGAGCGTGGACTTGCCGCATCCGGACGCCCCCAGAAGCGCGTAGGCCTCGCCGTCTTGCCAGTCGTGGTTCAATTCCTTCAGGGCGAAATCGTCCTCCGATTTCGGGTTGGGCAGATAGGAATGCGCCAGGTTGTCGAGGGTGATCTTGGCCATCACGCGGCCTCCGCATAGGGCGCCGCGGATACGAGGTCGCCGTCCGTCGCGAACACGTAGACATGCGCAGGATCCAGAAAGACCCTCAGCTCCTGTCCGGGCGCCAGACTCTGAACCCCGTGGACCAGACCGACCCAGCGCGCGCCATGATGATCCAGATGAACAAAGGTCTCCGATCCGGTGATCTCGGTCACGTTCAGCCGGGTGGCGAACGCCATGGCGCCGTCGACTTTGGGGGCGAGCTCCAAGTGGTTCGGCCGAAACCCGGCCGTATAGGCGCCGTCGGGATGCTCGGCCAAGCCGGCGGGGGCGGGGACCGACTGGCCGTCGCCGAACTCCAGCCGGCCGTCCCGTTTGCGGACGGTCAGGAAGTTCATCGGCGGATCCGAGAACACACGGGCCGTGGTCGCATCGACTGGACGCCGGTAGACCGATGGGGTGGGGCCGAACTGGGTGACGCGGCCTTCCCAGAGTGTGGCGGTGTTGCCGCCCAGCAGGAGGGCCTCTTCGGGCTCGGTCGTGGCGTAGACGAAGATCGAGCCCGATCGCTCGAAGATCTTCGGGATCTCGGCGCGCAGCTCCTCGCGCAGCTTGTAGTCCAGGTTGGCCAGCGGCTCGTCCAGCAGGACCAGCCCGGCATTCTTCACCAGTGCGCGGGCCAGGGCGCAACGCTGCTGCTGGCCACCCGAGAGCTCCAGCGGCTTGCGGTCCAGCATCGGCGTCAGCTGCATAAGCTCGGCGGTCTCACGGACGGCCGCGTCGATCTCTGCCCGGGATTTGCCGACCAGTTTCATCGGGGACGCGATGTTGTCGTAGACGGTCATGGACGGGTAGTTGATGAACTGCTGGTAGACCATGGCGACCTTCCGATCCTGCACCCGTCTGCCCGTCACGTCCTCGCCGTCCCAATACACCTGCCCGGACGTGGGCACATCGAGCCCGGCCATCAGACGCATCAGCGAGGTCTTCCCGGACAGGGTCGGTCCCAGCAGCACGTTCATCGTACCCTTCTGCAGCTCCAGGTCCGTCGGGTGGATGTGGGGCTTCCCCCCAACCACTTTCGAGACGCCTTTCAAGAGCAACGTCATTCGGATCTCACCCCTGTTGTGCCGCCGTCATCGGGCGTGTTTGTCTTCTTGTTCTGCATCCAGGCGTCGAGCCGGTCGATCTCGTCCCCGGTCAGGCGCAGGCCCAGTTTGGTGCGCCGCCAGACCACATCTTCCGCTGTTCGGGCGTACTCCCGCGTCATCAGCCAGCTCACCTCGCGTTCGGTCAGTGTAGCTCCGAATGCGGCGCCCAGATCCGCTTCGGATGCGGCGTCGCCCAGAACGTCCCTGCTTTTCGTGCCGTAGGCCCTTACCATCCTGCGCGCCCAGAACGGTGTGAGAAACCCGTAGTCTTTTGCGAGGCGCTCGATCAGCGTGGTGACCTCGGAGACTGCGAAATCACCGCCCGGCAGCGGTACGCCGGCTGTCCAGGCACCGGAGGTGCCGGGAAAGAAAGGGACGATCTTGTCCATCGCGTCTTCGGCCAGCTTGCGATAGGTGGTGATCTTGCCGCCGAAGATGTTCAGAATCGGCGCGCCCTCGGTCGCATCGACCTTCACCGTATAGTCCCGGGTCGCCGCCGTCGCGCTCTTGGCCCCGTCATCATACAGCGGGCGGATGCCGGAATAGCTCCAGACAATGTCGTCGATACCGATGTCCCGCTTGAAATAGCCGTTCACGAAATTCACCAGATAGCGCTGCTCTTCCGGTGTGCATTCCGGTTTCACGTGCGGGTCGCGATGCTCGGCATCGGTGGTGCCGATCAGCGTGAAATCGGTTTCGTAGGGGATGGCAAAAATGATTCGCCCGTCGACGCCCTGGAAGAAATAACACTTGTCGTGATCGTAGAGCCGCCGGGTCACGATGTGGCTGCCCTTGACCAGACGTACGCCCTCGTTCGACTTGATACGTACCTTCTGATGAATGACGTCGCCGACCCAGGGACCGCCTGCGTTCACCAGCATCCGCGCCTGGATGGTGCGCGTCTCGCCGCTTTCGGTGTCATGCAGGGTGATATCCCAATGATCGCCCACGCGCACCGCCGTCTCGACCTTGGTCCGGACCATGATCTGGGCGCCCCGATCCTCGGCATCCCGGGCATTCAGCACGACCAGCCTGGAGTCCTCGATCCAGCAGTCTGAATACTCGTAGGCATTCCTGAAGCGGTCATCGAGCGGTGCACCTTCCGGCGTGCCGTGCAGCTTCAGTGTCGCGGTTCCTGGTAGCAGCTTTCGACCTCCGAGATGGTCGTAGAGAAACAGGCCGAGACGGATCATCCAGGCCGGTCGGCGCCCCTTCATCCATGGCATTGTCCGGTTCACCAGCCGCGAGACGGGGGTCTCCCCCTCAAACCGCATGTCCGGGCTGTACGGCAGCACGAACCGGAGGGGCCAGCTGATATGCGGCATCGCCCGCAGCAGGGTCTCACGCTCCTCCAACGCATGTCGGACAAGCTTGAACTCGAAATATTCCAGATATCGCAGGCCGCCATGAAACAGCTTTGTCGAGGCGGAGGAGGTCGCTGAGGCCAGGTCGTTCATTTCGGCCAACGCGACGCTCAGGCCACGGCCGGCCGCATCCCGCGCGATGCCGCACCCATTGATCCCTCCGCCGATGACGAAGAGGTCGAACGTTTCCGAGCTGTCGTCGGTCTCCGACAAACGATCCTCACCCAACTGTTTTTTTTAGTATTTGAACGCAATGGTTAAGGGAGGACAGGGGGCTTCGCAAGGTTTTTTTCGTTTCTGTTCGATTTTTAGGCATGTAGCCGGAAATATCCTTTTGAAACGGTTCTGCGCTGGATAATTTTTCGAAAATTGTTAAAGCGCGTATAAACGAAAGATGTTATTTGCCTTTTTGTCGGTGATCAGCATGGTTGAGCCACCAGGAGGGTGCAGATGTCGCAATCGTTCCGACACCCGGAAATTCTTGAGACCGCCCGCAGACAGGGCAAGGTCACGGTTGAGGGCCTCGCCGAGCAGTTCGGCGTCACCCTGCAGACGATCCGGCGGGACCTCACCGACCTGGCGGAGGCCGGCAGGCTGGAGCGTGTGCATGGCGGAGCGATCCTTCCGTCCGGCACAACCAATATTCTCTATGAAGAGCGCCGGGTTCTGAATCAGGCGGCAAAGACCCGGATCGCCCGTGCCTGCGCGGCACATATCCCGGAGGGCAGTTCGGTCTTCCTCAACATCGGCACCAGCACCGAGGCGGTTGCCCATGAACTGCTCCATCACCAGGATTTGCTGGTGGTGACCAACAACATGAACGTGGCCAATATCCTGGCGGCCAATCGGGATTGCCAGATCGTACTGACCGGGGGGACCCTGCGCAGGCTTGACGGCGGACTTATTGGAACCCTGACGGTGGCCACGATCCGCCAGTTCAAATTCGACATCGCGGTCATCGGCTGTTCGGCGATGGACGCCGATGGTGACCTGCTCGATTTCGATATTCAGGAGGTCGGGGTCAGCCAAACCATCATCGCTCAGGCTCGCAAGACGTTTTTGGTCGCCGATCGCTCCAAGTTCACCCGCAGCGCGCCTGCGCGCATCGCTTCGCTTTCGGAGATCGACGGGTTCTTCACAGACAGCGCCTTGCCGGGCCGACTCGCATCCCGCTGCCGGGAGTGGAAGACCGATGTGATCTTGGCAACGGGGCCGGACGCCTAGCGGGGCCGGTTGCAGTCGCCGATCCGGAATCGGCGTGTCCGGCCGATGGGCGACCATGGGCGTTTGAATATGGTGGCCCCGGGGGGACTTGAACCCCCACGCCCAGAGGGCTCGCGATTTTAAGTCGCGTGCGTCTACCGATTCCGCCACGGGGCCGTGCACTGGACAATCATCCGGCGCCCGTTTGGTCTACACAATTCGGGATGCGCCGCCAATCCCGGGGAGAAGGGACCGCTTCAAGTAGAGATGGTCCCACGGGCAGGCCGGATTCATCTCGCAGGACCAACGGGCTCCGTAAAGGAGCCCGATCAGCCCGGCGACCACCGCGGCGATCAGCAACAGGCGCTTGGCCTGTCGCCAGGACCATGTACCGAGGGCGGGCCAATCGATCCTGCCGACCGCCTGGTCCAGTAGCCGATCCAGCAGGCGAAGTATGGGAGGCATCCGGATGGGGCCGTCAGACGGCGTATTCGGCAAGGGGGGACGGGACCGCGTCGACCTCGATCCGGGCCTCGCCGCCCGGATGCAGTCGGAAGAACGCATCCTGTGGCCGGTCCAGCGCAAAGGTCTGATCCTGAGATAGATTGAGGTGCAGCCCGCGCAGGATCTTGTTCACCACTCCGTGGGCGACGATCACCGAGATGCCGCCGCGCGCGCGAACCTCTTCGAGCACCGGACCGACCCGGTCCTGAACATCCTGGCTGGACTCGCCATTGGGATACCGGAAATTCCAGCGGTCGGCGTGGTAGCGGTCCCGGTCTTCCGGCGACAATTGCGCGTTGATCCAGTCCCAGCCGGGCGCGCCGTCGAAATCGCCCAAGGTGATCTCCATCAGGCGCGGGTCGGTCTCGATGTGGTCGAAATGCAGCCCGAGATGTTCGGCGACGATCGAGGCGGTCTGGCGGGTGCGCCCCAGAGGGCTGGAGATCAGGTGATCCGGTTGGGTGCCCAGCACCTCCTTGAGGGTCCGGCCCATGGCGTCGGCCTGACTCAGTCCGAGCCGGGTCAGAGGGACATCGATCTGGCCCTGGAGCCGTCCGATCCGGTTCCAGACCGTCTCGCCGTGGCGCAACAGATAGATCGTGCCCGTCATCGCTCTCCAGCCTCCCCTCCAAAGCTTCGAGAAGGGGATACGGGATTGCCGCCGGGTGAGAAAGTCCTATTGTGCGCGCCAAAGATCCGTCTGCCCCGATTTGGAGTCCCGTGATGGCCGATTTTCCGCTTTCCGCCGACCTGCGCCGCGACGTGGCCGATCTGCAGGAAACCTCGATCGTTGATGTCGCGCTGCACGGCTGGGGGCGGCCCGGCCTGGTGCCGTTCTGGTTCGGAGAGGGCGATCTGCCGACCCCGGACTTCGTGGCGGATGAGGCGGCGGCGGCCCTGAAGCGGGGCGAGACCTTCTACACCGATCAGCGCGGCATCGCCGATCTCCGTGACGCTCTGGTGGGCTATACCGAATGGACCTTCGGCGTGACCGTGCCGGACACCGCCGTGACCCTCACCACCGGCGGGATGCAGGCGCTCTACCTGGCGATGGATCTGCTGATCGCGCCGAGTGACGAGGTGGCGGTCGTAGGGCCGGTCTGGCCGAATATCTACTCCACCGTTCTGGTGCATGGCGGCACGGTCACCCACGTTTCTCTCACTTTGGGCGACGATGGCTGGACCATGGACCTGGACGCCCTGTTCGCGGCGGTGACCGAGAAGACCAAGGCGATCTTCATCAATTCCCCCGGCAATCCGACCGGCTGGATGATGGAGATGGAGGACCAGAAGCGGGTGCTCGACTTCGCCCGCTCGAAGGGCATCTGGGTGATTTCCGACGAGGTCTACCATCAGCTCGTGTTCGACCGGGAGGTGGCCCCGTCCTTCCTGCAGGTCGCCGAGCCTGGGGACCGCTTGATGGTGGTGAACTCGTTCTCGAAATCCTGGATGATGACCGGCTGGCGGCTCGGTTGGCTGACCCATCCTCCGGAAATGGCGGGGCATCTCGCCAAGCTGATCCAGATCCAGACCTCTGGCGTGCCGCAGTTCCTGCAGCGGGCCGCGATCACCGCTCTCGAGCAGGGGGACGAGACCATCAGGGCGCTGAAGGCACAGTGCAAGCGGGGGCGCGACCTGACCTTCGACCGGCTGGAGTCATGGCCGAGCATCAAGGCCTCCCGGCCCAAGGCGGCCTTCTACGCGTTCTTCGCGGTGGACGGGATGACCGACAGCGTGGCCGCGGCGAAGGATGTGATCGACCGGGCGAATGTCGGCCTGGCACCGGGTTCGGCCTTCGGGCCGGCGGGCGAAGGGTACTTGCGGCTGTGCTTCGCCGCCAGCGAGGACACGCTGATTCGGGGCCTGGATGCGCTGGACCGGATCTTCGGGGCCGGGTCCCGCCAGTAGGGCGCCGATAGACAGGCTCGAATTCGATCCCGGACTCGGATACACTTTAGTCGTTCTGATCGTTCCCTGGGGAGAGTCACATGGCATTGCCGCCAACCGGATCCGGGCCGGGAAGTCTGCGGGAGCGGGCCGGGCTTCCCGCGGGCCGGTCGCCTGCGACCCCGGCCGGACGCGCGGCCCCGCAATCCGCGCCCGCACCGGCCGCGCGCCCGGCGGCGGCACCGGCATCGTCCGATCCGTCGAAGCCGGCCAAGGGTCGTCGTCTGCGCACCGCCATGACCGATGCGGACATCGACCGGCAGATCCGGCGTCTGATGAGTTTGATCGCGAACGACAATATCGATCCGAATGCGCCACCGGGCAGTTACCTGAACATCCTGCTTTAGCCGAGCAGCCGGGCGAGGTGCGGGGCCACCAGGGTCAAGCCCGACAGGCCCAGCAGCACCAGCAGAACCCGGGCAAACGCCTTGTCGTTCACGCGCTTGTAGAGCCGGATCCCGGCCCATCCGCCCAACGCGATTGCCGGCAGGGCCAGCAGCAGTGTCCAGCCGACATCGGCGGTCAGCCGACCCGCCACGCCGTAACCGGCGAGGGTGGCGATGTGCATTGCCGTGTTGAACAGCTGGAACACGCTGCGCTGCCGGTCCTTCGGCCAGCGGCGGAGCGAGCACCAGATCGTGGGCAAGACCCCGGACAGGCCCGCGAATCCACCCAGCACGCCGCCTGCGAAGCCGACCGCGCCGTCCGCGAACCGGTTGTCGGTCCGGACCGTCGGCATCCGGCCCGAGGTCAGCACACTGATGGAATAGATCAGCAGAATCCCGCCCGCCATCAGCCGGAAATCGTCCGGCGACAGGGTCGAGAGGAGCGTAACGCCGACCGGAACGCCCAGCACACCTGCAAGCACGAAGGGCAGGGCCGTTTTCCAATCGAGGACCTTCCACAGCATCGGGATCGCCATAAGCTGAACCGAGAGGGACGCGGCGACGACGACCGGCGTCAGAAGCTCAGGGGGCAGGACATGGGCATACAGACCCAGCGTGGTCGCGGCAAAGGCGAACCCCGCCAGCCCGCTCGCCAATCCACCGAGACCGGCGCCGAGCAGGATGACTGTGATGATGAAAGGATCGGTCGGCACGCACGCCCTCCGGTCTGGGCTGGGCCGGAGCGGTCTACTTGGTCGGGTACGCCGTCAGCAGCACACAGCTTCCGTCACCGTTGGCCATCAGGACGGCGACCATGTTGTAGGCGGGGATCGGAGAGGCATTGCCGCGTTGGACCGTAACCCCGATGGGCTCCTGGAACCCCATGCGCAACTGGGCACGCTCGCCCCGTCCAGCGGTGTCGGCCCAGCCATCCAGATCCGTCTCTTCCGGAAGCAGAAGAAGGGACAGGGCGCGGGTTGCGATCTTGCGGTCCTTGAAGCTGCTCGCGGCCGGAATCCGAGGTTCCCGTTTCAGCCGCTCGTTCAACTCAACCGGCGTTCGGGAGACGTGACGGTCAAGCGTGTGGCCGCCACCGACTTCCATCTCGATCAGCCAGTCTTCGTCGATCTTGCTCGGAACGCAGTCCCCCGGTTTCGCCGCCTCCGCCGCTTGCACGGAGAGAAGGACGGCGAAACCGGTGATGGCAATGGCCAGACCCCGGGCCCATTTGGCTTTGAAGATGTTCGGAAAGCGGAGGGTCTGGGACATCATGCACTCCTTGGGCGAAACTCGCCTACGCCATCGCTTTCTGCAGGTTCTCGTCCAGTTTGCCGAGAAACTGTTGCGTGGTCAGCCACGGCTGATCCGGGCTGATCAGCAGCGCCAGATCCTTGGTCATGGCGCCGGCCTCGACCGTATCGACACACACCTTTTCGAGGGTCTGGGCGAAGGCGGCGACCTCGGGCGTCTCATCGAACTTTGCCCGGAACGCCAACCCACGGGTCCACGCGAAAATCGACGCGATCGGGTTGGTCGATGTTTCCTTGCCCTGCTGATGCTGGCGATAGTGACGCGTCACGGTACCGTGTGCCGCCTCCGCCTCGACGGTCTTGCCGTCCGGCGTCATCAGCACCGAGGTCATCAGACCGAGAGAGCCGAAGCCCTGCGCCACAGTGTCGGACTGCACATCGCCATCGTAGTTCTTGCAGGCCCAGACGAATCCGCCATTCCACTTCATCGCGGCGGCCACCATATCGTCGATCAGGCGGTGCTCGTAGATGATCCCCTTGGCCTTGAACTTGTCCTTGAACTCGGCCTCGAACACCTCTTCGAACAGATCCTTAAAGCGCCCATCATAGGCCTTCAGGATGGTGTTCTTGGTGGACAGGTAGACCGGCCAGCCCAGGTCGAGGCCGTAGTTCATACAGGCCCGTGCGAAGCCGCGGATCGACTCGTCGTGGTTGTACATCGCCATGGCGACGCCGGAGCCCGGGAAGTCGTGGACCTCGCGGGTAACGGTCTCTCCGCCGTCGGCCGGCTGGAAGGTGATGGTCAGTTTGCCGGGGCCCGGAACCAGGAAATCGGTGGCGCGGTACTGGTCGCCGAAGGCATGCCGTCCGATCACGATCGGCTGGGTCCAGCCCGGAACCAGACGCGGGACGTTCTTGCAGATGATCGGCTGCCGGAAGACGGTGCCGCCCAGGATGTTGCGGATTGTCCCATTCGGGCTGCGCCACATCTGCTTCAGGCCGAATTCCTCGACCCGCGCCTCATCAGGGGTGATGGTCGCGCACTTGACCCCGACGCCGAACTCCTTGATGGCGTTCGCGCTGTCGATGGTGATCTGGTCGTTGGTTTCGTCCCGCTTTTCGACGGAGAGATCGTAGTATTTGAGGTCTACATCCAAATACGGGTTGATGAGTTTGTCCTTGATCATCTGCCAGATGATCCGGGTCATCTCATCGCCGTCGAGTTCCACGATCGGTTTGGCAACCTTGATTTTGGCCATGGGTATCCCTCAATCGAGTCAGAATGGGTGTAAGCGCGCGCACAATATCACTGGACCGCACGAGCGCAAGCAATCCAGCGGGCCGGGCGACTAGATCCACTTCCCGGACGGATCAGACTTCACCTGGGTCGTTGTGCGAAGGGCTGGAATGATATCCTCGACCTTGTCGACGACCTTGAAGGTCTGCCGGTTCTCCGGGCGGGTGAAACCGGCGGCGATGGTGTGGTCTATCAGATCCAGCAGCGGCTGCCAGAAACCGTCGAAATTGCAGATTATCACGGGCTTCTGCGAGAGACCGAGCTGTGTCCAGGTCAGCACCTCCAGGGTTTCGTCGAGCGTTCCGAGGCCGCCCGGCAGGATCACGAAAGCGTCGGAGAGCTCGTACATCCGGCGTTTCCGGTCATGCATCGAGTCTGTGATCTCGAGATGGGTGACGCCGGTGTGCGCGACTTCGTGGTCGTGGAGAAAACGCGGTATCACACCCGACACGCGGCCCCCGGCCTGCATCGCCGCATCGGCGACCAGGCCCATCAGGCCGACGCGTCCGCCCCCATAGACCAGGCCCAGTCCGGCCTTCGCCAACGCGCGGCCGAGTTCCGTCGCCTCGTCCTTCCGGCGCTGATCGACCCGGATGGACGATCCGCAGAAGACGCAAACGCTACCGACGACGGTCGCCGGAGTGGAGGAAGCGCTCCCCTCGGGCGGTGTTTCGGCGAGCGAGACCGGCTGGTCATGGGCTGTTCGGGGCGGTGTCCGGGGCGTGGTCATCGTGTTTATCCTCCTGATCAGACTTGTCCCACCGGACCCCAGACGCGTCAATCGCGCTGAAGACGGCGCATCAGACCGAGGGGGCTGGCGGGAAATATGGCGGCGATAGGCCTGGAGACATTGAGTTTCCGTGAGGTCCGGCGTTAATGTGGGCTAAGAAAACGGTATAAAGACGACACCATGTCGAGACCCGCGCTCATTGGAATCATCGGTCTTCTTGTCCTGCTGGTCGCGGGGACCCTGAACTTGTGGCTGTTCCCGCAGGAGGATGAGTTTGTCGAGGCGACCGTAAACACGCCTTCGGCCGTGCCGCAGGGCGGCTCCGAGGTCTCCAAGGACAAGGCGCCCGGAGACACCGCTGACAAAAGCGGCGGAACGGCGTCTGCGGTATCACCCAATGCGAACACGCCTGAGCAGAGGCCGAAGTCAGAAAATTCCGCGTCGACCGGCACGATCGCCAGCGGCGCAACGTCACCGGACAAGCCCGAGACGCAGGCGGCCCAATCGGAGACAGGTCCGACTTTCGATATCGTCCGCGTGGACCCGGAAGGGAATGCCGTGATCGCCGGACGGAGCGCGCCCAACGCGCGCGTCTCTATCCTGGAGGGCGAAACGGAAATCGGAAATGTGACAGCCGACGGCCGCGGCGAATGGGTCTTCATCCCGAATGAGCGGCTGCCCAGCGGCGAAAGCGTCATCCGTCTGAAGGAGACCGGGGCCGACGGGACCGAACGGGAGTCGGATGCAGCCGTTGTGCTTGTGGTTCCGGAAGCGGGCAAGGATATCGCCGGAAATGCCAGTTCCAAACCGGCCACACCGCTGGCGGTTCTGGTTCCGAAAGACGAGAAGGGTGCTGTTTCGGCCACGAAGGTGCTGCAGGCCCCGGAGACCCCAAGTGGGGAGACGCCGGGTGGAGATACAAAGGCCAAGGCTCCGGAGACCCAGCAGCGGAGCGCGCCCTCGGGGGCCCCGACCACCGATCCAAAATCTGAGGCGCCGGAGCTTGCGGATGCATCGGAGCCGAAGGTCAAGCCTGCTGAAGCTCCGGTGGAGACGGTCGCGGTTGTCCCGGACAATGTTTCTGTCGATGTGATCGACTACAATGACAAAGGCTCGGTTGTCTTCAGCGGCAAGAGTCAGCCCGGTGCCAAGGTCGAGGTCTATATCGACGACAAGAGCGTCGGATCGACCGTCACGGACGGGCAGGGAAACTGGAGCATGACGCCGGACGAGCCGGTGTCGCCCGGGAGCTACGATCTGCGGGTCGAAAAGAAAGCGCCGGATGGGATCGTGCAAGCGCGCGTGCAGTTGCCCTTCGTGCGCGCCAAAGCGATCAGTTCACTGCCGCAGGATCGTTTGGTGGTGATCCAGCCCGGGAATAACCTTTGGACGATCGCGCTCAAGGTCTACGGCGAGGGCACCCGCTATGTGCAGATCCATCAGGCGAACAGTGATCAGATCAGAGACCCGGACATGATCTTCCCGGGGCAGATCTTCGGTCTGCCCTCTTCCGGGCCGACGACGACGAATTGAGCGGGACCGTCCTGTTCTCGATGACCCCATTCCATTGACCCCATGAGGCCAAGGTGTTCGACGCCTATCTCGTTCCAATCGCCCGCGAAGGGCGCCCGTTCATTCTGGCTTTTGCGGTGGCCACGGCCCTGCTCTGGCTCTGGATTCCCGGATTGGCGATTCCTGGAGGAATACTGACGCTCTGGTGCGTCTACTTTTTCCGCGATCCCAATCGGGTGACGCCGACCCGTCCGGGGCTGGTGATCAGCCCGGCCGACGGCCGCGTTGTCGCGGTCGGTCCGGCGCCCTGGCCGAAAGAGCTGGAGATGGGGGAGGATGTGCCGATGCCGGTCCGGATCGGCGTGTTCATGGACGTTTTCGACTGTCACGTGAACCGCAACCCGATCGACGGCAAGATCGTGAAGCTCGCCTATGTGCCCGGTGCCTTCGTGAACGCCTCCCTCGACAAGGCAAGCGAGGAGAACGAGCGGCAGATCGTGCTGATGGAAAGCCGGGAGAGCCAGCCGGTCGCCTATGTCCAGATCGCCGGTCTCGTGGCACGACGGATCGTCTGCAAGCTGACGGAAGGGCAGACGGTGATGGCGGGCGAGCGGATGGGGCTGATCCGTTTCGGGAGCCGGGTGGATGTCTATCTCCCGAATGGCTCAGCACCCTTCGTGGTCGAGGGACAGCGCTGCGTGGCTGGAGAGACTGTCCTGGCCGATCTCGCCTCAGATGAGTCGCAGCGGACCGGGGCGGTTCGATGAAGCAGTGGCGCCGCAACCGGCCCCGGCGCAATCGTCTGAAGGGCCTGTCCTTCAACATGCTGGTGCCGAACCTGATCACGGTGATGGCCCTGTGTTCCGGGTTGTCCGGGCTGCGGTTCGCACTTGCGGAGAAATGGGAGTTCGCGGTCGGTTTCGTTCTGCTTGCGGCCATCTTCGACGCGCTCGACGGTCGGATGGCGCGGCTGCTGAGGGCACAGTCCAAGTTCGGAGCCGAACTCGACTCGCTGTCGGATTTCGTCTGTTTCGGAGTGGTTCCGGCCTGCATCCTGTTCCTGTGGTCGATGCAGAACATCCAGAATTTCGGCTGGATGGTGGTGCTGTCGTTCGCGACCTGCGCGGCCCTCCGGTTGGCGCGCTTCAACGTCAAGCTTGAGGACGACAAGCCCGCCTTCGCCTACAATTATTTCACCGGAGTTCCCGCTCCGGCCGGCGCGGGCGCGGCCTTGCTCCCGATGATCCTGGATTTTCAATTGGAGCCGGGGCTTCAGGACGTACCCATCCTGATCGCAATCTGGACGGTTGGCATCGGGCTTCTGATGGTCAGCCAGGTTCCGACCTATTCCTTCAAGAAGATGCGGATTCCCCAGCGTCTGGTCCTGCCGGTGCTGATCGGATGCGGTCTCCTGGTGGCGGCGCTGGTCAGTGCCCCGTGGATAACCCTCGCGGTGGTGATTATGGTCTATCTGGCGACCATCCCGTTGTCGTTCTTCTCCTATCGGCGTCTGCTGGCCGCGGCGGAGACCTTGGCGCAGGGACGCGAAGGCGAGGATACGCCGGGTACGGGCGGCTCCTCCGAGACCTGATAGATGCTGGACGCCACCCTTCGGCCGCTGATCGATGTACCGCTGAACGCGGTCGGGCGTCGGATGTCGGGGGTCGGGATCTCGGCGAATACGGTGACGGTCGCGGGCTTCGCGATCGGTATCTGTGCCGTGCCGGCCATGGGGTTGGGACTGGGGTGGATAGCCTTCCTTTGCCTTGTGCTGAACCGGCTGGCCGACGGATTGGACGGCGCGATAGCACGGCAGCGCGGACCCACCGATCTGGGAGGGTATCTGGATATTGTGCTGGATTTCATCTTCTACAGCGCGGTCGTCCTCGGGGCCGGTCTGGCCCGGCCGGACCTGGCGATCTGGGCCGCGTTCCTGATCTTCTCGTTCATCGGCACCGGCGCATCGTTTCTGGGGTTCGCGATCGTCGCCGCGAAACGTAGGATCGAGACCGATGCGCAGGGACGGAAGTCGATCTTCTATATTGGAGGGCTGGCGGAAGGGACAGAGACGATCATCGCTCTGGCAATTCTGACACTCCGCCCGGACTGGCTGCCGTGGGTCGCCGGGATATTCGGCGCCATGTGCTGGATCACAACGGCCTTTAGGATCGGCGAGGCTGTGCGGATCTTCTCGGGGGAGCAGACGTGAAAGGAATGACCGTGGATCGATGGA
The DNA here is from genome assembly GCA_024742605.1 of Alphaproteobacteria bacterium. Lineage (GTDB taxonomy): Bacteria > Pseudomonadota > Alphaproteobacteria > Thalassobaculales > Thalassobaculaceae > JANSYC01. The sequence continues at coordinate 15,087 of JANSYC010000010.1, forward strand.
TAGGCGCCGTTACCGCACTTGTCTTTCTGACGGTGGCGGGACCGGCCGAGGCCGACAGCCCGCCCCCGGAGTGCGACTCCCAAATGACGACACGCGAGATGCTGACCTGTTCGGATTGGCATTTGTCGCAGGCCGACGCGTTGCTGAATCTGAGCTACACGGATCTGCGTGGGGAACTGGATGAGGCGGGTAAGACGTTGCTGCAGGACTCCCAGCGGGCCTGGATCGCGTTCCGCGATGCGGAATGCGCTCGCATCGCCGATTCCGCGCGCGGTGGCTCGCTCGCCGGTGTGCTCCGGACCTCGTGCCTGCAGTATCTGACGGCCGGACGCGCCCGCGAACTCTTGGACAGCGCGGGCGCGGAGACGACGCATCTTCCGGCTTTCGAGCGACCGGACGCGGTGTCGATCGGCGATTTCGACTGCGATGGGGCGCCGGATCTGGCAACCCTGGCCCTGGTTCCGCTGGCCCCGCCGAGCAAGAGTCTGCTGATGGCGCGGCTCACCATCGGAGACTGGTCGGTTAACTTTCCGATCGGCGGCGACGACCAGGACGCCCTGTGCACCGGTGAGGTGCTGATGAGCGTGGTTCCGAGCTTCGCCGATCGCTCCTGTCCGATGGTGCGCATCGACGACGGCGCCTGCGACGGGATGTTCGTGACGTGGGATGCCCAGGCCAAGGGTTTCCAATGGTTCCGGAACTAGTCTGGTCGGTTAGGTGTCCGTGCGGTTCGGTTCGGCGCCACCTTGGCGCAGACGCTTGCCGGCATAGGCACCTGCCACACGTTCCACCCGCCAGCGGGTTAGTCCCGCCAGGTGCAGATCGACCATTTCCGCGCAGATCTCGGCCATCGATGTTTCGATCTGGAACGGCGGATTGATCAGAACCAGCCCGCAGCCGGACATTCCGCGGTCGATCTCCCGACCCGAGACCTCGACGACCAAGACCCCGTGGCTTGAACCCAGGCGCTCCGCCAAGCGCTTGATCATTGCCGTCTGCGGGTCGTGTCCTATCAGGATCGGATACCACAGCGCGTAGATTCCGTTGGCCCATCGCCGGACGCAGCGAATGATCATTTCTGGCAGCTTCGCGTAGTCGGTCTTCACCTCATAGGAAGGGTCGATCAGCACCAGACCGCGGCGGATGAGAGGGGGGACCAGGGCCGGAAGGCCTTCCAGAGCATCCCGTTTGTGGACCGCCACCCGACGATCGCGCCCGATCCATCTGCTCAACTCGGCATGTTCGGTTGGGTGCAATTCCAGCCCGACCCACCGGTCCTCTGGCCGCAGAACCGACAGGACTAGGGCCGGCGAACCGGGGTAGCGGGCAGGACCGGCGGACTGAACCGCGGCGCAAAGCCGGGCCAAGGCCCGTCCCTTGGGACGTGCCTCCAAGAGCCGCCCGATCCCTGCGCGCCATTCCCCGGTCTTCTCCGCTTCGTGAGCGGACAGATCATAGACGCCGCGCCCGGCGTGGCTGTCCAGAACGCAGAACGGCTTGTCCTTCGATCCGAGATGGTCGAGCAGCTCCAGCAGTGTGGCATGCTTCAGAATGTCGGCGAAGTTTCCCGCGTGAAAGCCGTGCTGATAGCTCAGCATGCGCCGAAGCCGAGCCGGACATGTTCGACCGGCGGCAAGGCGAGGCTGTCCGCCCCCGGCTGTTCCGCCCAATGCCGGAAGGCGAGCACGTTTCCGTCGCTGCGTGTGAGCTCGATCAGGCCCAGATCCACAGCGCCGTGGATCCAGCCCGGCACGTCGAATTCGCCCTCGACGAAGGTTCCGGTCTCGTGAAACTTGGTATCGGACGGTCCGTAGATGCCGGCCCGGCCGTGATTGGTATCGGCGGAGGGAAGCCACGGGGCGGCTCCCACGGTCGGAGAGACCACGGTGATGATCTGGTTCTCCAGGGCCCGGGCCAAGGCGCCGGTGCGCACCCGGTAGGCCCCGGCGCGGGTGTCGGTGCAGCTTGGGGCGAGGATGATCTCGGCCCCCGCTTCTCCCAATGCCCGTCCGATCAGCGGGAATTCCACGTCATAACAGATGGCGATCCCCAACCGCCCGATCGGGGTATCGAAGACCCGCAGTCCCGGGTTGCCGGCGATCCCCCAGGGGGTCCGCTCGTACCTGGTCATGATCTGCTTGTCCTGATGGCCGACCTCTCCGGACGGCGCGAAAAGCCGCGCCCGGTTGACCACCCGTCCGTCTTCAAGTCGGAGGGGCACGGAGGCCGCGAGGATGAAAACCCGATGCTGCTCAGCGAGCCGTTGATGGACGGCATCGATATCGGCCGCGAGTTCTGACAGCACGTCGATCTGGCGGGTGATGTCTGCCTCGGCCTCAGCGCCTCGCACCGAGACGATCTCGAGCGCGCCGTACTCGGGAAAGACCAGGATCCCGTTCGGCGCCAGCTCGGCACCCCGTGCAACCCAGCCGGAAAAGTGGTCGACCCAGTCCTCCCAGCGATCGGGGCGGCCGATCGGGTATTGGCTGGTGGCAATTGTGACGGTGCGTGCGGTCATAGCTGTTTGATCCAAAACTGCATGGGCTTCTCGGTCTCGTGCTGCTGGTCGATATCCGTCCAGGCGAACTCTCCCACGAGACCGTCGACCGGAGTATAGCCGAAGTGGCGCCAAACCGGGTCGAGCGGCTTGAAACCGGTTGGTTTCAGTGGATGCGTGTCCGGACGAACAACCCCGCAGAAGACCGCGTGGCTGAAATCGCCGAGATCGCGGGCCCATTGTTCTCGCGCGTCGAAGAATTGGCGATAGACACCGCGTCCCCGGTATTCCGGCAGAAGCACGGATTCGCAGTTGTAGAAGATCCGGTCGATATCCCAGCCGCCGGCTTTGAAGGGAGACAGGAAGGCCTCGTGCTCATGGATCAGCGGTGCGCCGGTCGCGGCACCGACGATGCGGTCGCCATCTCGGGCAAGCACGATCACGGCGTTTTCAGCACTGGCAAAGCGGGCTAGATAGCGGCTCTCGTATTCAGGGTCGCCATCGTAAAGATAGGGCCATGCTCGGAATACCGTGACGCGGAGATCCGCCAACCGATCCAGATAGGGGGCGATGGCGCCAGGAAGGGTATGGGTCTCGATGATCAGGGACATGGGCAGGGGGGTGTGCTCGAAAGTTTGGAGGACCTGACTTGGCGATGTTTGCGTTGATTGTCAGTGCGGGTTTGGGTGGTAGAGTCTTCTTTGATAACCAGTGTGGCCCCTAAAGATTTGGTCGGCGATCTATGCCCAATGCGGAATTGCCTGAAGACGAGGACACTCGCCTCGCAGCGTTGAGATCCTTGCGGATCCTGGATACCGGGCCCGAAGAAGCGTTCGAACAGATCGTGTCGGTCGCGCGCACCGTATTCCAGGTTCCAATCGTTTTCATTTCCCTAGTGGACGAAGATCGCCAGTGGTTCAAGGCCCGTATCGGTGTCGAGGCCCGAGAAACCCCCAGGGGCCACTCAATATGCGCGCATGCTATTCTCGGCGACGATCCCCTGGTGATTCCGGACACAACGCTGGATCCAAGGACCCGGGACAACCCCCTGGTGACAGGCGAGATGGGTATCCGCTTCTATGGCGGTGCTCCGCTGATCGGAGAGTCGGGGCATCGGTACGGGACATTCTGTGTCATCGACAGAGCGCCGCGTGCCTTTGGAGACGCCCAGATGGCCGAACTGAAAGGCTTTGCTGCGGTCACCGTGCAACTACTCCACTATCGCAAGGACGCCCAGTTTATCCAATCGGAGCGCGGCCGGGCGGAGCGCAATGAGCGGCGTCTGAGAGACGCGATCGAAGCCTTGCCGGAGGGCTTCGCTCTCTATGACAAGGACGACCGTCTGGTGCTTTTCAACCAGACCTATACCGAGCTGTATGCCGACAGCGCGCCGGCCATCCGCCCAGGCGCGACGTTCGAAGACGTGATCCGCTACGGGGCCGACCGCAATCAGTATCCCGAAGCACTTGATCATCCGGGGGGCGTCGACGGCTGGGTCGCCGACCGGATTGCCGCACATCGGTCGCCCTCCGAGCCGATCGAACAGAAACTCACCGGCGGGCGATGGCTGCGAATTCAGGAAACCAAAACTCATGCTGACGAGATCGTCGGCTTTCGCGTGGATATCAGTTGGCAGAAACGGGTCTCTGAGAGCTTGCGGCGCCTTCAGCAAATGAGTTCGAGCGACCAACTCTCCTATCGTACGAAACGGATCAGCCTTCTGGAACTTGGCCGTGAGGTCATGGATTTTGATGTCGGTGTCGTCTGGGACGTGCGGGACGGTGAAATCGAAGTCGCTGCCGTCTTGGGAGATATGGCTGAACATCTAGAGATCCGGCTGGGGGACCGGTCGTCCTGTGCCAGCAACCCGATTTCCGAATTGGCGATGTCGGGAGAGCCGGTCTCGTATCCAGATCTAGGGGGCCTGACGACGACATTCGCAGGCAGCGCAAAATCGCTGTTGGCGGCTCCGGTCGTGCTCGATGGAAAGACCATCGCGATCCTCGGGTTTTTTCAGGTTTCACAGCGGGTGAATCTGAATGCCTCGCATCGGGATCTGATCAGCATCATGGCGGACTGGCTTGGCATCGAGGTGCGCCGGAGCCGAGCCCTTGCAGCGCTGCGCGAGGCCAAAGAGGAGGCTGAACAGGCTAGCCGGTCGAAGTCGCGTTTCCTTGCGATGATGAGTCATGAGCTCCGCACCCCAATGAATGGGGTGATCGGGCTTGTGGACCTGATGCTCAATTCGGATGTCAACGAAGAGCAGACGGGAATGCTGGACCTGGCAAAGCATTCGGCCGAAAGCCTGCTGGTGATCTTGAACGACATTCTGGATTTCTCGAAGTTGGAGGCTGGCCGGCTCGAGCTTGAGGCGGTTACCTTCGATCTGCCCAGCGTAATCAAGGATGTGGTTGGGTTGCTCGGGACCCAGGCCAGCGCACGGGGACTGCGCGTGTTCACGGTCTTGGAGAAGAATCTTCCAATCGAACGGGTCGGTGATCCGACGCGCCTGCGTCAGATACTGATGAATTTGGTCGGTAACGCGATCAAGTTCACTAAGACCGGAGGGGTGACCATCAGGGTGGGGACCGCCCCGGACACTTCCGGCGAAAGTCTCATGGTACAGGTCACGGACACCGGAATCGGTATTCCAGAGGAGCGACAGGGCGCGCTGTTCCAGGAGTTCAGTCAACTCGACTCGTCTGTTGCACGCCAATTCGGAGGAACCGGGCTGGGTCTGGCAATCTGCAAGCGTCTGGTCGAAATGATGGAGGGGGATATCTGGCTGGATCGTACTGGCCCAGATGGAACCTGTTTCGCTTTCAAGCTGCCTCTGCCTTCAACCCGAGACGGTGGTGCGCCGAAGACCTTGCTGAAGCGCATCGCCGTCGTATCGGACATGTCTGTTTTGGTCGTCGATGAGTCACCTCTCGCACGTGACACCGTCAGGCGTCAGCTCGAAGTCTGGGGCCTGCAAGCCGTTGCCGTTTCGCCGGCAGCGGTCTTCCAGACACTCAATGATCACACCCCGGATACGCTTCTGGTGCTCAGTGGCAATGAACCGGTTCAGGTGGCGGATATGGCGGCACTGGCCCGAACCCAGGGTGTGCGCGTTCTGGTCGCGCTGACCCGCAGTCTGGGGGAGCGCACGCAGGCACCGGAAAGTGCCGATGCGGTCTTGATCGAACCGCTTGACCCAGTGCGCCTTCTTCTCGCCTTGGGGGCGGGGCGGGAGGGCTCGGAGCTTCTGGATGCATCCGCTGCGCTCACCGATAAGCCGGCCCCGTCCAATCAACTGTTCCGCAGCGAGCGCCGTCTGAATGTCTTGGTCGCAGAGGACAATCCGGTCAACCAAGCCCTGATGATCCGAGCCCTGGAGCGGATGGGCCACGGGGTCACCATCGTCTCGAACGGCTTGGAGGCTTACGACACCTGTCGCGGTGGAAGCTTCGATGTCGTGCTGATGGATATCGAAATGCCCGAGATGGACGGTATGGAGGCCGTTCGCTGGATTCGTGAGCGGATGGAAGACCAAACGCCCCCGATGATTGCCATGACCGCTCACGCGTTCGAAGGCAGCCGCAAATGGCTCATCGACTCGGGTTTCGATGATTACCTGTCGAAACCGCTCAAGCTCTCTGAACTGCAGGCTTTGCTGAATGGGATAGCGGATACTCCCGAAGCGCTCGATGCCCCGATCGCCGGGGCTCTGTCGGCGGGCGGATCAGACACCGCACCCTTGATCGATGATGCGCGTCTGGGGGAACTGCTGACGGTTCTTCCGAAGGAGGTTTTCGCCGAAATGTCCGAGCAGTTTCTTGACAGCACCGACGCGTACATTGCGACGCTGGGGGAGGCCATATCGTCAGACAACGCGGAAGCCACCCGGCAGACGGCCCATGCGATAAAGGGTGTAGCCTTAAATTTCGGCGCGACCGCACTTGCCGATCTCGCTCATTCCATAGAATCGGAAGTGCGGGAGAGCGGCGTCCTCGGGATCCGTGAGACCTTCTCGCAGCTAAAAGATGCTGCAACCGAAACCAGGGTCCATTTGCTTACCAAGATCCAAAGCCTCTAGGCCGCGGGCGCGGGGGGGCTTGTGATCGCGCCACGCCGCTCCGGCCCCGAGTAGTTCGGGTCCTCGAAGGTGCGCCGGTCCGGGCCGACATAGCCCCGGCTTTTGATGAATTTCCGCGGCTCGAACAGCATGGCCCGAAGAGCGCCTTCCAACCGTTCGAGTGATACGGGCTTGTTGACGAACTCATTGGCGCCTGCGTCGCGTGCGGCGTTCGCCCAGGTCTCTTCCTGACGCGCCGTGAGCAACATGATCGGCATGTTTGTGGCCGATTGGGCGAAGCCGGTCCGCACCCGAATGGTAAACTCAAGCCCGTCGATGGTCGGCATGACCCCATCACAGACCACACAATCGACCGACCGTTGGGCGAGCAAATCCAGGGCGTCGGATCCATTGGCCGCGACGCAGACATCCTTTACGCCGATCTTGCGAAGCATGGCCTCGGTCAGTTGCGCGGAAATCCGATCATCCTCCACCACCATCACTGAGATTTCCTCGATGTTCTTGGTCTCGGTCAGCTCTGAGTTAGAGACGACACGGTTCCGACCATTGGCCTTGGCCCGGTATAGGGCCTTGTCGGTCAACTCGATCCAGGATTGCCCGGTACCAGTTCCCGCGATTTCCGCGACTCCAAACGAGGCCGTTACCGATTTCAGCCCGGCTGCGCGTGCCTTCTCTCCGAGATCCATGACAGCTATTGCCTCACGCAGGCGTTCCGCCATGCGGCGCCCTTCGATCAACTGGGTGCCGAGTAGGACCGCGGCGAATTCCTCTCCGCCGTAACGGGCCACGTAGTCGCTGTCGCGCGCATGGGTCTCGAGGGTTTGGGCCAGCACTTTCAGCACCTCGTCACCGATCGCGTGACCATAGGTGTCGTTCACCGATTTGAAGTGATCGATATCCAACAGAACCAATGTGGTCGGGATCGATGACCGCTCCATCAGCTGTCGGGCTTCCCGAATGCGGCGGTCGAAGGCAGCTCGGTTGCCGAGACCGGTCAAGGGATCGGTCAAGCTCGATCTGGTGGCGACCTCCACCGGGTCGTTCAGTTCGGTTATCTGGCTATTGGCGGAGGCAAGACTGTCCTTGAGCGCCGCATTCTCCTCAAGCGCTTTCGAGAACTGCTCATTCAATTGAAGAATGGCCCGTCGCAGCTGTTCGGCGTTGGGATTCTGCCCCAAGGTGCTCTGGATACGCCTCAGGGCGCCGGTGCGGGCAGCTGCGCTGGCGTCCTGCTGATTGACGACCGTTCCCATGGTTTCGAGAATGGACCCCAAGGCTTGTACCAGCATCGCGGCGTCGTCTGCCCCGGTAAAGTACTTCTCGTAGAGTTGGTAGCAGAAGTCTTCCGAAAAGCCGCCAGGCTTGAAAAAAGCGTCATCCAATTCGTCCTTCAGGCCTTTTGGAGCGCCGGACGCGAAGCTGAAGAACACGGTGAACAGTTCGGGGGTGGCGGTGAACTCCATCGCATTGATGTTTTCGACCGCCTGAGTCGCGAATTTTCGGGCCTTGGTCTTATCGAAGGGTGACGGCATTCCAACTCTCGGGCAATGCGTTGCGGGTGTCAGAGACTAGAATGCGTCTGGCGATTTCACCAAACTGCAATGGCAGACGTCGGTGTCAACACGTGGAGAGCCCATTCTAAGGGACGAGCTGTCTGACGACAGCCACCAGTTCCTTACTTTCGATGGGTTTTCTTAGAAAAGCATTCATCCCCGCCGAAATACAGACATCGCGGTCCGCGTCCGAGCCGTGTGCGGTCAGTGCTACAACCGGCGTGGCGCGAATCTGGTCGTTGACGTGCTGCCGCAGGCGCTTCGTAGCTTCTATCCCGTCCATGACCGGCATCTGTATATCCATCAGGATCAGATCGACCCGGTTGTCGTCAATCTTGTCGAGGGCCTCTTGTCCATTGATCGCAATCGATACCTCGAAGCCGGCATTTCGGAGCATGGCCGCAGCGATCTGCGCATTGAGTTCAATATCGTCGACGACCAGAACCCGCCGATCTCCGCTGGCCTTGCTGACTGCGGGCTGAACATCCGCGTGTTCGGTACGGGCGGCAGGCTCATCCGCGCGGAACACCCCCTCGAAGGGCTCTCCATTCGCAAGGCCCTCGGGCCCGGACGGTAGATTCACCGGAACGGTGAACACGACGGTGGTGCCCTGATCCTTGGTGGATGTGACGTTGATCGCTCCGCCCAGGCGTTCGATGGTTTCCCGGCAGATCGTCAGCCCGAGCCCGGTTCCCGGCACATCATCCCCGTCGCCGGCCGTTCCACGCTCAAACGGAATCCAAATGCGCGAAAGAAATTCAGGCGAGATGCCGTCGCCGGTATCTTCGATCGTGATCCGGATGCTGTGTGTGGCGGCCCTATCGCCCGGCGTCACATCGGCGCTGAGGACAATTCGGCCAGACCGGGTATGCGCCTTTGCGTTCGCGACGAGTCGTTCGATCACCTCATCAACCCGCTGCCGATCAATCGAAACCAGCGATGGAACCGCCGATGTCACATGCGCGATGACTTCGAGATTCTTGCCGGCACTCTCCTTGGCGGCGGTTTCGGCCCGGTCCTTTAGAACCTCACAGAGGTCGGTCGGTACCGGCCGAACCTCGAACTTCCCGGCCGAGAGACGGGCAAACGCCAAAGCATCATCCAGAAGCGTAAGAAGTGCGCGCGCCGATGTGATCATCTGTTCGACCCTGCGACGTGCGTCCGAAGGGAGGCTAGTGGACAGGGCGAGCTGCCCTTCGCCCAGGACCGCGTTGAGCGGCGTCCGAATCTGATGGTTCATCGACGCCATGAACCTGTCCTTGGCCTGGATACCCGCCTGTGCCTCGGCATTTGCTGTCCGCAGCTCTTCGACCAGCTTGATGCGCCGGACCTCCATGGTCAGCAAGCTGCCCAGAATCAGGACGCCGAAGAAATTTCCAGCCATCAGGAGATAGAATGCGACCGGTACGATGCGATCAATAATGTCCTGCGGCAGCAAATAGATGACCGGTAGGGACAGCGCGGTCACCGTGGTACCGAAAATCAGCACATCCGGCAGGCGAGCCTCTTGTTTTCTGCGATCAAGCCAGGCTCGAAACAGGACAGATCCGATTCCGTAGATCGTGAGCGACAGCACGCCGACGGTGGCTCCGACCCCACCGATCTGGAATCGGGTTGCTGACGCGAGTGCCGTCGCGATAATCGCGGAAAGGGGACCTCCGAATACCGCGGACAGAAGGATTGGGGCACCTCGGGTATCGAAGATGATGCCCGGGAGGAGGGTGATGGGTATATGCATTACAATCGAAGCGGCTGCTCCGAAGCCAATCCCAAAGAGAACCTGTCGGTATACGGGGGGAATCCGTCCGGTGCCGGGTTTAAGCGCGACATAAAAAACGAACACGAGAGCCAGAACGCCGAGATTGCTAATCAGTTCGAGTAACGTTTGTCCCATGCGCTTTCGTCCTCGACCCTATCCTGCCAGATGATGCCGCTTGCCGATCGGATCCGGAAAATGGCGATGCCAGTGGGAGTATTACTTGATGCTGTCAAAATGCGCATATGTGCCTGCCGATAAGACTTATAGGCACAGACATTTGATATTACTAGCTTCCTCGCGTCATGTCCGAATGTCTGTCTTGAGAGTGACCATATCATAACTAGGCTTGCCCCAAGTCATGGGACAACAGACAGCTTCGGATTATGATTGGCACTTATGAACGATCGATTAACTTCCGGATATGAAAGAGTATTATGGGCTGACTATCCACAAGATACCGGTAGGAATTTCCACCACGGGGGCTGGGTGACATGGCTGTTGAAATTGAGCGCAGGTTCCTGATGGATGCGGCGCGGTTTGATCGCGCCGTTGGAGAGGGCACGGTCACAAGCCGTCGCTCCTTCAGGCAGGCCTATCTCAGCGCCACGGGCCCATCGGCGATCCGGGTGCGTATCGCGCGGGATCCTGATGGCGAGATGACGGCACGGTTGACGATAAAATCGACCGGCTCCGGGATGACCCGGGGCGAGTTTGAATATGAAATTCCGGTGCAGGACGCGTCAGAGATGATGGAGACGATCCGGGTGGGGCGGATTATCGAGAAGGAACGTATGGTCGTCGAGTTCGCCGGCTTTGCGTTCGAACTCGACCGATTCGGTGGCGAACTCGGGGGGCTCTATCTGGCTGAGATTGAGATCCCGTCGGAGGATACCGAGATCCCGAGGCCGGATTGGCTTGGTCCCGAAATCACCGGTGACAAGCGATTCTCGAATGCGGCCCTGGCTTTGGCGGATGCGGTCCCGCAGTTGTAATGGCCGTCGGGAACTCTTGCGGTCAGTCGGAGCGCCGCGCATGCGAGGCCCGCTCGCGCGAACGGGTTCGGAAGGTGGCGACGGTCTTCTGGACTTCTGAACTGAGCCCATCGGCGGTTTCATCGTCGCGGATCGTCAGCGTTATGCCTTGGGCGACCGGTTCCAGCAGATGAATCATCCTGTTCAGAGTGTCCTCGTCGCTGTCTTCGTCGCAGACGGCGATCGTCTCTGTCATGGTCTCGATCATGGACGCCAAGCTGTCCGCCTGCTCGGGCGTCGCCCGCAGCAGGATCTGATCGGCCACTGCGGCAATGCGATGGAGACGGCTTTCGAGTTCTGGGTAGCTCGCTCCATTTTCGTGATCCTCGGCCAGGAGTCGCGCCAGAAATGCCACCTGGAATGCGTCACGACGCATCTTTTCAGCGGACACCTCGCGCCGTAGTCTGTCAATCGCCTGCCGGGTCTCGGCCCGGTCGATGGGGTCGCCCCGTAGCTTCTGGCCGAGCGTATTCGGCGGCTCGAAATAGGGGATCTCGGACGTCCGATTGGGATCTTTGCGGCGTTCTGGGCCGATATAGTCGCTCGTGACGATGAAAGGTTTCCGCTTATGCGCGAGCACCTCAACGCGCTTCCGCAATGTGCCCATGGGAATCGGGAAAATCAGCAGATCGTCAGCGCCGGTGGATAGGGCCGCTCTTACTGGGCCATCGTCGTTGTCCCAACTGGTCATCACCACAGGCATGAACGGGTTTGCAAATTCTCCCAGGCGATCCATACGAAGATCCCGGACGATCTTTTCGCCCTCGCCGTTTGAAAAGCGGTAGTTCACGACCAACAGGTCGGGCGTTCCGCTGGCAAGTTGCCGGACGAGGTCCTCGCCTTTGGATACGAGGTCCACAGTCTCGACCCCGACGTCTTTGAGGGTCGCCAGAAACGCCGTGCGAACCTCGCCGGGTAACTCCGCCAAGATCACATGAGGTGTCTCGGAAATTGCCAAGAGTTCTAATCCTTAGGGTGATGAGAACTGTAGGAAAATATATCTTAGATTTAATCGAACAAGGCGTCGATATCATCTTGGCTCAGACCTTCGCCCTCCATCGCGGGACCTTCAAGAATCTCGCCTGGGTCGATTTCCTCACCTCCGGCGGTTTCATCCCCGATCACCGGAACATCCTTGAAGGCCTCGACGCCCCATATATCAATCATGCTGGCCAGGCGTTGTTCCAGGAACCTAAGGGTCTGTATGACTTTTACAATTCTCTGACCGGTCAGGTCCTGGAAACTGCACGCCTCAATGATCCCGATGAGTCGTCCCGAAATATCCTCCAGAACATCATTCATCTGGGTGTTTTCGGGCGATCGCATCCGAACCTGCTTGACGATTTCCTCAATCTCGTCCGTCGTCGACATGATGGTGTTGGTCGCCTCCTCGGTGGAGGAGATGATGGTTTCCAACTGGCGGTTTGCGCCGGACAACATGTCGTCATTCTCGTCGTCAGTCCGTTTGATACTGGCGATCTCACTTTTCACGCGCGAGATTTGACGGACCATACGTGCGATTTCGACCCGAACCTCTCGTCCAACCGACGGTCCGGTCTCCGGCTTTCGCTCGAACTCAAGCCCGTCCAGGAGCGCGCGGAGCTGAAGAATCTCTGATCGCATCGCGGCCAGATCGGGTGAGGCGGCGGTGCTTGGGGTGGTATCTGACATGCCAACTCCATGGACAAGGCTTCGACACGCGTAGCGGATTCGCGTAGCGCTGGTCCTATTATGATGACGGAATCGGAAGGATTTGGTTAACGCCTGAGGCGATAATAGAGTTTCTTCGTTATTTGGATGCAGCCGCCTTTGCCGTCGAAGCATCGCCTCTACGGATGCTGTCCTCCAACTCGCGGACGCGACCCCAAAGTTGGGTCTTCTTTTCGGCAGGGAGGGAATCCAGAGACTGCTGGCACAGGATCATTCCAAGCTCGTCATCCCGGTCAATCGCCGCCGCCAGATCATGATAGGCCGATGTATTGCGGCCAAGAACCTCGGCAATTGCGATCAAAACGAGGTTTTTACGGGACACTTCTGCACCCTGGTCTAAAAACGACACCTAGTTGAGGATAGGTGATTCGAGCTAGAAAGCGGGTGGGTAATTCTTGACCATTCGTCCCAGGTGTCCCCAAGCGGGCGAAAATAGTCAGAGGCTCCCAGGCATGAGCGGTCCCAAAGAGAACCCAGCGCCTACAGAATTCTTTGAGATCCGACGGCTCGATTAAAGGCATGGGGAGGCGGAAATTATGCTGCTCGGCGATAGATTCCGCGACGACCCGGCTCGGACCCGAATCTGTCGGTCACCCCGATGATCGTCTCGGCGCCGCCAAGATAGAGGATCCCATCGTCCGGCATGGTTTTGGCAATTCCGTCGAGGATCTGGCGCTTGGTCGGCTGGTCGAAGTAAATCAGAACATTCCGGCAGAACACGATGTCGAATTGGCCCAAGCTCGACGGGCTGTCCAACAGATTGAACTCTCGGAAGTTCGCCATGCTGCGGACTTGGGGTTTCAGGAACCATTCCTGACCCCGTTGTTCAAAGTACTTCACCAACATGGTGATCGGCAGGCCGCGCTGCACTTCGAACTGGGTGTAGGCGGCGCGCTTGCATCGGTCGATCATGGTGCGGGAGAGGTCTGTTCCCAGAATCTCAACCGTCCACCCAGCCATTTTAGCGCCCATTTCGGAAAGAAGCATGGCGATGGAGTAAGGCTCCTGGCCGCTTGAACACGCCGCGCACCAGATGCGTAAGCGTTTGTTCGTCCGGCGCTCCATCAGGGAGGGAAGGACGAAGTCCCGCAATTGATCGAACGGATGCTGATCCCGAAAAAACAGCGACTCATTGGTTGTCATGGCGTCGACCACATCGATTTCGAGCGTGCGGTCACCAGATTTGAGCTTCTTTACGATACCGGAAATGTCATCAAGCTTGTAAGCCCGCGCGACCGCGCCCAACCGGCTTTCCAGCAGATAGGCTTTGTCTTTGGTGATGACGATCGCAGACCTGCGCTTGATCAGGTCCGAGAGATAAATGAAATCGTCGTTGTCCATACCGTTGCCGATCCAGCAAGCTGTTCATGGGTGCCGTCTTGTCCGGCCTAAAGCGAATACAGGCAATTTGAAAACACTTCGTTAACGCGCGACCAACATATTGCATCTCGCGTCGGAACTTAGTGCGATGGCGATGATGTGATATTTCGCCACGATGTTAACCACTTATTTTCATTTGAGCCCTAGGTTTAACGTACAGAACGCGATCCGCAAGCTTCTAATGTATCCAGGGCGACCCCGATACGGGAGTAAATAGGGTCGCAGTGCGCAGAGTAGGAGAAGAGCGTTGTCAGTTGATAAAAATATGAAGGTCTTGGTCGTCGATGACTACAAGACGATGCAGAAGATCGTTAGCAACCTGCTCCGCCAGTTGGGCTTCACGAATGTGGAGGTCGCAAGCGATGGGGGCGAGGCGCTGAAGAAACTCCGCTTGGACTCGTTCGGCATGGTCATCTCGGATTGGAATATGGAACCGATGACCGGTCTCGAGTTGCTGAAGGAAGTGCGGCAGGACGCGAAGCTGAAGCCGTTGCCGTTCATCATGGTGACGGCCGAGAGCAAGCCCGAGAACGTGGTGGCCGCCAAGAAGGCCGGCGTGAACAATTACATTGTGAAGCCGTTCAACGCAGCAACCCTGAAGCAGAAAATGGTCGCCGTGCTTGGGCCGTTCTAGGCAGGGATCTCATCATACGGCTCGAAAGTCTGAAACAAGTGCAGGCGCGTTAACCTCTTGTTTCGTTTTTCGGGTGTAGATGAGTTGAAGGCAGTTGCAGGAGGCTCGAATGGATGAGTTGCTAGGCGAATTCTTGATGGAGACGGCCGAAAGCCTCGGTGAGGTGGACGTTGAGCTGGTCAATCTGGAGCAAAATCCAAATGACCACGATCTTTTGGCCAGTATTTTCCGGATCGTCCATACGATCAAAGGGACCTGCGGCTTCATTGGCTTGGCACGGCTCGAAACGTTGGCCCATGCGGGCGAAAACGTCCTGGGTAAGTTCCGCGACCGTGAACTGGAAGTGACTCCGGAGGCCATTACGGTGGTGCTCGCCTCGATTGACCGGATCAAGATGATCCTGGCGCATATTGAGGAAACTGAGAGCGAACCGGAAGGCGAGGACACTGATCTCATCGCTCAGCTGAACCAGATTGCCGAAGGACGGATGCCGTCCGGGGTGGCAAGCCCCGCCGGCGAGACCGAGCCTGCCGAAGAAATGTCGGAAGCCGAGATGGAGATGGCCGCCGCCATGGAAGCCGAGCCCGAGCCCGAGCCCGAGCCCGAGCCCGAGCCCGAGCCTGTTGCGGAAGCCGGGACGGGCGAGATCGGCACGCGCCCCGGCGAAGTCTCTCTGGACGAATTGGACCGGATTTTTCAGGAAGCAGACGGACCGGAGGCTGCCGCAGCTGCCGAGGCCGACACTGCTCCTCAGTCCGAGCCTGAGCCCGAGGCGCCTTCGCAGCTGCCGGCGGCTCCTGCACAAGTTCCCGCGACAACCAACAAGGCTCCGGTACCGGCCGAAGACGAAAAGCGCTCGAAGGAAACGGCAATTTCCAATCAGACCATTCGGGTCAATGTGGAGTTGCTTGAGAATCTGATGACCATGGTCAGCGAGCTGGTGCTGACCCGGAACCAGTTGCTTCAGTTGTCGAGGAGCGAAGAGCTCGATATCGAGCGGTTCACGGTACCTCTGCAGCGCCTGAGTCAGGTTACGACGGAGTTGCAGGAAGGGGTGATGAAGACCCGCATGCAGCCGATTGGCAACGCCTGGTCGAAGCTGCCTCGGATCATTCGGGATCTGTCCATTGAATTGGGCAAGAAGATCGAACTTCAGATGTACGGCGCGGACACCGAGTTGGACCGCCAGATCCTGGAACTGATCAAAGATCCCCTGACCCATATGGTTCGGAATTCGGCGGATCACGGGCTCGAGATGCCGGACGCGCGTCGTGCGGCCGGGAAGTCCGAGACCGGTCATGTGGTGCTGAACGCCTATCACGAGGGCGGTCATATCATCGTCGAGATTTCCGATGACGGGGCCGGGATCGATCCGGCGCGGATCAAGGAGAAGGCTATTCAGAAGGGGCTGACGACCGAGAGCGAAGCGGCCCAGATGTCAGATCAGCAGATCCTGCAGTTCATCTTCAAGGCAGGCTTCTCGACGGCGGAGCAGGTCACGGCGGTTTCCGGCCGGGGTGTGGGGATGGACGTCGTCCGCACGAACATCGAAAAGATCGGCGGCACCATCGATCTGAAGGCGACGGTCGGGAAGGGCTCGAGCTTCAAGATCAAGATTCCGCTCACGCTTGCTATTGTATCGGCCCTGATCGTCGAGACTGCGGGTGAGCGCTATGCCATCCCGCAGCTCAGCGTCTTGGAACTGGTACGGACGGGTGAGGGCAGCGAGCACAAGATCGAGGAGATCCAGGGCACGCCGATCATGCGGCTGCGCGAGCGTCTGTTGCCGCTGATTTCTCTCCGCTCGCACCTGGATCTCGAAGGCGGCGACATGGAGGACATCGAATCCTTTGTGGTGGTCACCCAGGTTGGGCCCTACCAGTTCGGGATTCTGGTCGACCGGGTCTTCGATACCGAGGAAATCGTCGTCAAGCCGGTGGCTCCGATCCTGCGTGAGTTAACCGTGTTCTCAGGCAATACGATCCTTGGGGACGGGGCGGTCATCATGATCTTGGATCCGAATGGTATTGCGGCCGAGACCGGTGAGATTCTGGTGCCGCAGGACAAGTTCAAGGACGAGGAAGCCCAGCGGGTCGACACCGACGACATCACCTCGTTGCTGCTGTTCCGTTCGGGAGAAGGCGGTCCGAAGGCGGTCCCTCTGTCGCTGGTGGCCCGGATCGAGATGATCGATCTGACGAAGGTCGAGACGTCCGAAGGTCGTCCGCTGATCCAGTACCGTGGCGAATTGATGCCGCTGGTTCCCTGTGTCGGTGCACGCGATCTTGAGCGTGAAGGCGGTCGCCCCGCCCTCGTGTTCACCGAGGGTCGGCGCAGCATGGGAATGGTGGTCGACGAGATCCTTGATATCGTCGAGGAGAGCATCAACATCGGCATGGAAGCCAGCGCTCCTGGCATGATGGGAAGTTCCATCATCAACGGTGAGGCTACTGACGTGATCGATGCCGGCTTCTACCTGACCAAGGCTTTCGGCGATTGGTTCCGCACTCAGAATCTTCCGGCGCCGGATCAGAACGGACGGAAATCCAGGAAAAAGCTGCTGCTGGTCGATGACAGTGCCTTCTTCCGCAATCTGATGACGCCCTTCCTGTCGTCGGCCGGCTATCAGGTGACGGCCGTCGACAGCGCGGCTGCCGCCATGGATCTGCACGATCAGGGGCGCGATTTCGATGCCATCGTCACCGATATCGAGATGCCGAATATGGATGGGTTCGAGTTGGCCCGTCGGATCACCACAAACTCGCGATGGAAAAAGACTCCTATTGTCGCCTTGACCTCTCGCACCAATGCGAGCGACATCGAGAAGGGCCATGAGGTCGGGTTCTACGATTACATCGAAAAGCTCGATCGCGACTCGCTGCTCGAGCGCTTGCCGGAGATGACGTCATGAGCACCGAAGTGATGACCCGCGAGGCCAGTGGGCAGGAGATTGACCAGATGGACCACAATGTGCGCGCTGTCATGGACGGTGGCCACGGCACGACCCAGCTTGTAACCGTGAAGGTTGGGCCACAGTTGTTTGGTATTCCGGTGCTCGACATCGAGGACATCATCGGGCCGCAGAATGTGACGTTCATTCCGCGCTCCAGCCCGGTGATCCAGGGAGCGCTGAACCTGCGAGGGCGCATCGTCACCGCGATTGATATGCGGCGACGCCTCGGTCTTCCGGAACTGACCGAGGAAAAGAACCGCATGAACGTGGTCGTCGAACGGAACGGTGACCTGTACAGTCTGGTTGTGGACGAGGTTGGCGAGGTTCTCACACTCGAGGATCACGCGCGGGAAGCGCACCCGCCAACGATGCGGTCGTCCGTTCGGGATGTGTCCACCGGCATTCATCGGTTGGACGGTCATCTGATGGTGGTTTTGGATGTCGGAAAGATTTTGGAATTCTAAGGCTTCGAGTTGAGAGGGTGTCGGGTTATGCGAACCTGTCTGATCGTTGACGATTCGGGCATTGTGCGGAAAGTGGCGCGCCGTATCATTGAGCCGCTGGATTTCGAGGTGCTGGAAGCTGTGAACGGGCAAGAAGCCTTGGAGCAGTGCTCCAAGGCTATGCCCGATGCGATCCTGTTGGACTGGAACATGCCGGTGATGAACGGTATCGAGTTTCTGCGCGAACTGCGCGGACTGGATGGTGGTGACGCGCCAAAGGTGATCTTCTGCACGACCGAGAATGAGATGCCGAAGATCCAGGAGGCCATTATGGCCGGCGCCAACGAATATGTGATGAAGCCTTTCGATGAGGATATCATCCAGTCGAAATTTCAGACGGTCGGACTGATCTGACATGGCCTCCAGCGGGGCCGGGCCCTTCAGAGTAATGCTGGTCGACGACTCGGCGGTGATCCGGGGTCTTCTTGCCCGGGCACTGAAGGACGAGCACACAATCGAGGTCACGGCCTCCGTCGGCGACGGTATGGCCGCTGTCGAGCGGGCGAAGCGCGGAGATATCGAGGTCGTCGTCCTTGATATCGAAATGCCGCGTATGGACGGGATTGAGGCTCTGCCTCTGCTCCTGGCGATCGACAAGGACCTGCAGATCGTCATGGCCTCGACCCTGACGCAGCGGAATGCCGAGATATCGATCAAGGCACTGGCGCTCGGTGCGAAGGACTATCTTCCGAAGCCGTCCTCGTCGCGCGAGATGATCGGTCCGGCGGATTTCAACAGCGAGTTGATTGCCCGGATCAAAGGCTTCGGACAGCAGCGTCGGCGCCGCAAGTCGGAACCCCTGCCGTCCCAGACCGCCCGAGCTCAGACCGAAGCGCCAAAGCCGTCTTTCTCCAGACCTGCGCCGGCACCCGTCAGCTTACGCCCTGCGGCGACAGGGGTTCCGGAAGTCATCGCGATCGGAAGCTCGACTGGAGGTCCACAAGCGCTGTTCGAGGTGCTGAAGAGTATGGGGCCCAACATCCGGCAGCCGATTTTCATCACCCAGCATATGCCCGCAACCTTCACCAAAATCCTTGCTGAACACATCAAGACCCGAACCGGATTGAACGCTGCCGAAGCCATCGACGGAGAACCGGTTGTCGGCGGCCGGGTCTATGTCGCGCCGGGTAACTATCACATGGTCGTAAAGGTCAAGGACGGGGCAAAATCGGTCGAGTTGAATCAGGCTCCGCCGGAGAACTTTTGCCGACCGTCCGTCGACCCGATGCTGCGCAGTCTGGTGGAGGTTTATCGGGGTCGGATCACCGTCGCGATTCTGACGGGTATGGGCCACGACGGACGCGACGGCTGCCAAGGGGTCGTTGCCGCAGGCGGCCAGGTTATCGGTCAGGACGAGGCCAGTTCCGTCGTGTGGGGCATGCCCGGGGCGGTTGCAAATGCCGGGCTTTGCGCTGCGATCCTGCCGCTCGGGGAAATTGGCGCAAAGCTCAAAAACATCGCCACAACAGGTAGGTAGAATGTCGGCAGATGCTTTGGCTTTGGCGGATGTGGTTGTTTGAGTGTACATTAGCAAAATCGAAGTCGACCCATTGGAGGTGACGGAAGATGACCGGTATAGGGAATGCGGCCACTCTGAAGCTCGCGTTGGAGCGACTCGACGAGACGGCTTCGGGTACTGCGCTGGAAACCACCGTTCACGCCCTTGCCGACATCCGAAGGCTGATCGCCGAGGTGTTGATGGATCTCGAAACACCAAAGGAGGGGGATCGACGGCGGGACATGCGGATGGCGCAAACTGCGGTGTCGACATTGCGCAAGGACGGACACGCGTTCGATTGCGTGATCGGTGATCTCTCGGTTGGAGGAGCATTGATTGATGCGGAGGCCGATCTGGAGATTCAAAGCTTGATTGAAATCGATGTCCCAAGAGCCGGTGCCGTTCGGGCCCGCGTTATAGGCCGTTCTCCGGAAGGCCTTCATATCGCTTTCCTGGATCCGACCGAAGCGCAACGCAAGGCGATTCTGGACGGCTTTACCGCACTGCTGTGGAAGTAGGATAAGTTAAAAATGCCGGCTGGTGTTTCCTGCGCTGGTCGAGGCTGTTTGTCCGCTTAGCATCAAAGGTCTCGAATGTCCGTTGACAACGCCCAGCCCAAGAAAGCCAGCAAGAAGTCGCCCGGATATGACGAGGCGATCGACTCTTTGCACACGCTTCCACTCGAAATCATGCCGGTTCTGACACCGGCACTGAAGCGCGCCCTGATGATCAAGAACGCCCGCCTGTCGAGCGTAATCGAGTTGTTCAAGGGAGAGGGGATCGGCAGTGGCCAGGTCACGCCTGAAGAGCTGCCGGGGTTCATCAACGGCCACGATCAGACTTTGGCCCATGATATTCGAATGCTGGAGCAGCTGGCCCGGCTCGAGTCATTCGATGTGTATTCGCTGCGTATGCAGCTGCGCGAAAGCGGCATCGCATTCGACAATTACGAAAGTCTGCAGCTCTCGGAGAGCAAGCGCGCCGAGTTAACGGAGTATATGAAGACCTTCACCCGCCCGCTGATCCAGCGGATCTATGGCGGCGATCAGACTGATATCACCGACGTTTCTCAAATCATCGCGATGGTTGCCCAGCCCAACCGGGAACGAGCGATCAGCGAACTTAAGAATCTGGCCCAGGAACTCGGCGTCGAGTTGATCGAAGTACCGGCTTTCTTGGAACGCTATGGCGACGTGTTTCTGTCTTTGTCGTATTTCCGAAGTTGCCTCGACAATATCATGGAAGATCTGCCCGATCTTATCGCATGGATGGCGGAGGCCTCGGAGAACCATCAGATTAGAAACGACAGAAACAGTTCGCGGGTGCTTGAGGAGGTCGCGGAAAACCTGAACGCAATCTCGACCTCCATTGTTGGCCGGTTCGAAGTCTTCGATCAGCGTAGCCACCAGTTCTGGAATGATATCAACGCGAATTCCTTCCGGGTCTTCCAGGATCTCGTCAATGCGCACCATGTCAGTATCGGTGCCGTTCTGTGCGGGCTGGCTGTGAAAACTGGTCTTTGGAAGGAACGCTTCCCGACGCGAGAAGGAGGTCCGTTGAAACGGCTGGAATTCGTGCGCTCGGAGATCTATCCGGGGCTCGCCAAGATCGTGAAGATTGAGCAGGACGTCGGCTCGGCGATGTAGAGCATGGCAGAGCCGACGATGATCGATTGGTGATGCCCGGCCCGCGACCCAGCGGTTGTGGTTACGGCACGCCGAGCGAGTTGATCAGGGTCAATCGAACAGGGCGTCAATATCCGACTGGCTGAGGCCTTCGCCTTCCATGGCGGGACCTGACAGTTCTTCGCCTTCGGGCGGTTGGCCCTCACTCTCTTCGAACGGAACCGCCTGAAAAGCCTCGATACCCCAAATGTCGATCATCGCCAGGACGCGCTGTTCGATGAAGCGCAGGGTGCCGATCACCTTGGTGATGCGCTGGCCCGTCAGATCCTGGAACGAACAGGCTTCAATGATGTTGATCAGCTTATTCGACATGTCATCGAACAGATTCTGAAGCTCGGTGTCGCCTGGTGCCATGGCCTTGGCCCGGCCGACCATCTCTTCGATCTCGTCTGTGGCGCCCATGATGGAGTTCGTCGCGTCTTCGGTCGCAGAGACGATCGTTTCAAGCTGGAGATTCGCGGTGTTGACGGGGTCGTCGGCCGAGAGAGGATGCTTGAGCGATGCCAGTTCGGACTTCGCGCGGCCGATTTCACGCACCATGCGGGCGATCTCGATACGGATATCCCGGAGCGCCGCTTCGTCGGTTTCAAACTCGGATGAGGCGGCTTTGTCGACCTGCTCGCGAAGCTCGGCGATTTCACGGGTAAGCGCCCGAAGCTCTTCGGCCATACTGTCAGGTAGGGCTGCCGCGTTTGGTATCGACGTCGCTGCCACGGCATTGATCGCCGGCGTACCGACGGGATCTGCCAAGCTGTGTGTCAAACCTGAACCCGGCAGATCTCCGCGTTCACGCATGCGGCGCTCGACCGTAAACGTGCGACGTTGCTGAGCCATATGAACCTCGCCCTCTTTCTGTGCAGACCCACAGTTAACCCGATCTAGACAACAAAGGGTTAACGCTTGCCCTTAAAAGTGTTCCGTTTTTTCGGGGGGTACTTTGTCAGGCTGCCTCGGACTGATATCGTCCAGAAGGGTTTCGAGTTGAAGTTAACCCGACAAGACGCGGTTCAACACAGAGGTCCGAACGACGTGAGCATTGAGAACAAACGCCGGGCCACTCGGCAGAAACTCACCGAAAGCATGGCCGTCTTCGACGACATGTCCTACCGGCTCGACAACTGGAGCCGAGGCGGAGCCAAGATCCGCGACTATTCGGGGCGCAGAAATACAGGGGACGTGTTCCCCATCGCACTGGAGGTTTCAACGGAAAAGGGCCGGCTTCGTCTGGTGGGTGAGGGCACGGTCGTTTGGAAAGACGAGAAGGAACTTGGACTGACCTGGGTTCTGTCGGACGCACTCGAGGAGCTCGGCCCAATCCTGAATGTGTTTCTCGGGGCGTCGGAAGCCAGTTCGAGCAACGTTTAGGCGTTCACCGCCAGTTTTTCGTCGGTGCCGGTCGCTGCGGGTGATATCGCGTCCACCGAAGACGGGGCAGCGGCAAGCCGGGCGCCGGCCAGCGGCTGGTTCTCATTTGAGGCATCTGTCTGCCCGTCGACCGACGCAGCGGACTCGACCTGCGCTGCCAAGACCCGTTCCTTCTCGGCGCGTTTCGCACCCCAGACGCAGAAGATCACGGGACCGATCGCCCCGATCGAAAAAACCAGAAACAGAAAAATCAGAATGATCGGATCCACGATTTCGGCTGGCTGATCCATGGCGGTCTCCATTCTGGTTCCCGGGCTTCCGATGGCTTCGGAATCCCATGTCGGATCGGGGTCATTTTGACCGAAATACGACAGTTTTCGCACTGCAAAAAAGCTTGTGGCGACAGACGCTTCGCGAAACACGAAGCGCAGGCCGCCACTCTTGAGAAAATAGATAGTCGGTAAGGGATTACCCCGACCGTCCAAAGACGACACGAGAGGTCGTTTTTTGTCTTTTGCGTTGCCAAAAAAACAGGTAGACGGGCACTTCAATCGGAACCGGGGCGGCCTCGAGATGTCGGGCCCGGGTCTTCATGCAAATTGGACGCTGCGGCCTGGTCGCGGGGATGTCTTTGGGGGGCAGGGATGCCGATCAGACTGGCGACGGTGCATGTGGATGACGTTCGGGAATTGACCGGGCTGGCCAGCTATCCCCGCTGGTCGGGTGGTGTGACCGTCGACGATGAGTTGATTGAACTTCATCTGTTGTGCGAGGAGCTGATCGCGCCCTGTGACGATCGGGACCCGAATGCACCGGTGCCGGCCGAGGAACATGCCGGCCGGGTCGCCTGGCTGATCCGGAATATCGAGCCGAACGGTTGCACCATCACAGTCAAGGACGGCCGCATTCAGGACGGAAATCACCGGTTCTCCGCCGCGGTCTATCGCGGCGACGATCTGGTGCGCGTCTGTTTCATGGAGTGACCGCGGGCACCCTCTTGGTGGCGATACCAACCCGGCCTAGTCTTTGCCCCAGGAGCTGCACGAAAGGCCGGATGTGACGGACAAGCCGAAAGTGGAATGGGCTGGCAAGGGGCATGAACTGGGCTGCCTTTTACAGACCGGTGCTTTGCTTGTGGTGAACCTGCTGGTCTGGGGGTTCATCTACATCTGGGCCTTGAAGCAATCGCATGTGCAGATCCGCGATGCGGTCTCCTGGTGGCCGTTCTAGGACACCGGGTGTCGCTCAGGTCGCTGCGCCTCCTCAATCAGTCAGGTCCTCAGCGCGACGGTCTTGGGCAGCGCTCAAACCGTCTACAGCGGCGCGAAGGGAATGGGCAGATTGCGAGAACCTCAGGTTTCGCGCGCCCTTCACTCTGGTCATGTCGATCGCTGTGAGCCAGTCCGACCAACTGATCAATCGCTGATCCGAATGAATGAGGGTGTGGTGGCGGAGATCCTCCGAAGACGTCAATGATGCGGAACCGGTGATCAGGCCGGGCGCGCAGAAAACCGTCAGGCGCTCCTCCACAAGAGGCACGGTATCGCATCCGGGCCAGTCCTCGTGGCCATATCGGATGCTTGCATCGACCGGATCGCGTCGGAGATTGATCGGTCTCGACGTGGCCTCGACCCGCAGATCGATCCCGGGATATGCGGTCAGAAACCGGGACAGCCATGGAAGCCGCCAGATTTCAGCAAAGCTGGGAGGCGTGGTCAGCACCAGAAAGTCCGAGGCGCCAGGCTCCGTGACCTCCTGGCTCGCCTCCCGCAGGTCGCGACAGGCGCGGGCGATCCTGTCGCGGTAGATCTCACCGGTATCGGTCAGCAGAAGGCGGCGGGTAGATCGATGAAAGCTATCATTTGTCAGGTCCTCCACTGAGCGCTAGCGTCAGACTTGAGAAACAGCGAATCTCTCCGCAAAGGTGAGAACGACGGGAGGATGTCATGGGTAAGATCTTGAGTGAGGCACAGATTGCCGCCTATCCGGACACCGGCTATGTGGCGCCGGTTCGGGTGATGAGCGAGGCCGACGCGGCCGCCTATCGCAAGCGGTTCGAGGCTTACGAACAGGCCAATGGCGGCTGGTACGAGCTGTCGAAAGGCGCCAAGCTCTATCTCCTGCAGACCTGGGCGGCCGAACTTGTGCTGCACGATAAGGTGCTCGATGCCGTGGAGGAGGTCCTGGGACCGGATATCCTGTGCTGGGGCTGCTCGCTGTTCGTCAAGGACGCCAAGAACCCCAGTTTTGTGACCTGGCATCAGGACGCGACCTATTGGGGCCTGGACAAACCCGATGTGGTGACCGCCTGGATCGCCCTGTCGCCCGCGACCGAGATCAGCGGCTGCATGAAGATCCTGCCCGGCAGCCAGAAATGGAACCAGGTCGATCACCGGGACACGCTCGCCAAAGAGAACCTGCTGACCCGCGGGCAGGAACTGGCGGTGGAGGTCAATGAGGATGAGGCGGTGCTGATGCCGCTTCAGCCCGGGGAGCTGTCTTTGCACCACGTGCTGGCGGCCCACGCCTCCGAGCCGAACCGGTCGGATGATCGCCGGATTGGGATCGCCATCCGCTATGTCGCGCCGCACGTGCGCCAGATCAACGGCGACAAGGATACGGCCCTGCTGTGTCGGGGCGAGGACCGATACGGCAATTTCCTGCCGGAGCAGGCACCAGCCGTCGACATGGACGCGGCCGCATTGGCCGAGCACGCGCGGATCATGGCCTTCCGGCAGGAGGTTCTCTACAAGGGTGTGAAGGGTAAGCCGGCCCATACCGACGCCTGATCCGAGACCTGCAGATGATCTTGGACGCCCATGTGCACGCTTGGCCGATGGAGGCCAGCTTGCGGACGGACCGGACCTATACGCCCAAACGAGCGTTTCCGGTTGGAGATCTGCTGCGGCTGCTGGACGCCAATGAGGTCGCGGGCGCGGTCATCGTGCAACCGAGTTTTCTCGGCACCGACAACAGATATCTGCTGTCCTGCCTGAGCGCCTATCCCGATCGATTTCGCGGGGTCGCGGTGGTTCCGCCGGAGACCACAGTGGAGGAACTGGACGATCTTCGGGCCGGCGGCGTGGCGGGTCTGCGGCTGAATCTGCTGCACGGTGAGATCCCGGACCTGCGGTCGCAAGTTTGGCGGACCTTTCTGGACCGAGCCACTGGAGCCGGCCTGCACATCCAGGTTTTCGCCGAGGCGAACCGGATGCCCCGCGTACTGCCGTCTTTGGTTGAGGCCGGATGCGCGGTCGTGATCGACCATTTTGGACTGCCGGCGGCGGATTGCGGCGTCGACGACCCGAACTGGCGGACGGTGCTCGATCTTGCCGGCGACCCTCGACACCACGTGAAACTGTCGGGCCCCTACCGTCTCGGCGGGCAGGCGGCCAAGCCTCTGGCGGAACGGCTGCTTGCGGCGTTCGGGCCGGCCCGTCTGGTCTGGGCGAGCGACTGTCCCTGGACCCGGTACGAGGATCGTCACGGGTATCGGGACTGTCTTGGATGGCTCGATGGCTGGGTGCCGGAAACGGCGGCGCGCCGCGCGGTTGCCGGCGAAACCGCGCGGACCCTATACCGATTTTAGATGTTTCCCCGCAGGACGCACCCGGATAGGCTCATTCGCATGACGGCATTCATCGATCACCTCGACCGCCTGTTCGCGACCAGGGGCAGCGAGCCCTACGGCGAAGACGTGTCCGTGCTGGAGCATTGTCTGCAATGCGCGGCTCTGGCCCGGCACGAAGGGGCGGATGAGGCGCTGGTCGCGGCGGCCCTTCTGCACGATGTCGGGCATCTGATCGAGGATCCGGATGACGGGTTCGGAGTGCATGCCCACGACAAGGGCGGGGCGGCGTTCCTGACACCGCATTTCCCGGACTCCGTGGTCGAGCCCGTGCGCCTGCACGTCGCGGCCAAGCGCTACCGGGTCGCGGTGGAGCCTGCCTACCGCGATCGGCTGTCGAAGGCTTCGATCCACACGCTTGCTCATCAGGGCGGGCCGATGTCCCAGGACGAAGTGGCGGTGTTCGCCGCAAATCCTCACCATGAGGGGGCCATCCGGGTGCGGGAATGGGACGACGCGGGCAAGATAGAGGGGCTGGATGTGGCCTCATTCTCAGCCTACCGTGACATGCTGACCCGGCTGGCCCGGTGATCTTGCCGTTGCCGAGTTTCGACCCTTGGGCTAGTGTGGGAACTCGTTAACCGAACATGGGGTTGACTGATGATGGCCTATAGTTTCGATGCCTTCTGCCGCGACGCGAATGCGGCGCTGAGCGCCACGCCGGGCCCTGCCGGGCGCGAAAAGGTGCGGGAACTGCTGGAGGAATTGTTGAAGAATGAAGCCTTCGTGACCGAAGTGTGCGGTCCGCAGGCTGAAATCGGCACCCACCAGATCTATCGCGACAAGGACCACGACTTCGTGGTCCTGGCCCATGTGAACGGGCCCGCCCGCAAGTCGCCGCCGCACGATCACGGATCGTCCTGGGCGATTTACGGACAGGCCTCCAAATACACCGACATGAGCGAGTACGACCGGCTCGACGGCAAATCGGGACCCGGTTCAGCGGAGTTGAAGCACAACACCACATATCGGCTTGAGCCGGGCATGGCCGGGCTTTACGACGTGGGCGCCATTCATGCGATCGACTATCCGGATGGCGCCCGGTTCGTTCGGGTGACCGGGACAGATCTGGCGGCGGTCGAGCGGTTGAAGTTCGATGTCTCGGCCGGTAAGGCCGAGGTGATCGAAAGTGTCGGTGTGAACTGAGGGACGAACGCGCGTGAGCGATATCTTGCAAGACCCGGGGACGGATGGAGCGGCGACCGACAGTGTCACGTCTCGGATCGAACGGATCTGTGTCGAGAAGGGGCTTCGGATGACCGAGCCGCGCAGGGTGATCGCTCGGGTGCTGTCCAGCACCGACGATCATCCCGACGCTGAAGAGCTCTACGAGCGGGTGAAGGTGATTGATTCGTCGATTTCGATGGCAACCATCTACCGGACCATGAAGCTGTTCGAGGAGGTCTCGATCGTCTCCAAGCGGGATTTTGGGGACGGACGCGCGCGGTACGAGAAGGTCAGCGGGCCGGAAGATCACCACCATCACATGATCGACGTGGAATCCGGCGAGGTGCTGGAGTTCTACAATCAGGAACTCGAGGATCTGAAAATCCGGATCGCTAAGGACCTGGGCTTCAAACTGGTGGACCATCATTTGGAGCTGTTCGGCGTCCGGATCTCCGAGAAAAAACACTGACACAGGTCGGGGAGCCGTCCCGGAGGGGCGGGCCCTTGGCTCCAGAAGGAAATGCGCAATGGACCGGTTCGACCGAACCCCCAAGACCAATTCCGAGGATGAAATCGTCATTGTCCCTTGTATGGAGACGGCGGCCTGCAGGGTCGCGGTGACCCGCGCCTACGATCACCTGATCAGCAGCGGCGCTGATGACCGGGTAGCCTTCGAGGCGGCCGGAAAGGTCTATGCCTGGCATCATCCGGAAGTGCCGAGCAGCCGTGTCCCATATGTGATTGCGGAATGGCTGCCCTGATTTCGGCGCGATAGGTTCGATTTCGGCACGATTGCCCTGATGGAATCCGGAATTCCATTCCGGGTGATTCGGCTCCACATGCCTTTCAAGTGAAAGCATGGAGGGTCCAATGGCCGCCTATCAAAGTGACTTCCGAGTGAAATACCAAGATGAGTTTCAGGTCCGCTGGTCTGTTGAGAACGCCAAGGCGGCATCCGAGCTGACTGGGCGGCCGGTTCGCGACCGCGTCGGGACCACCAGCACGGTCGGAGCCGTCTACGGCGGAACGATCCTCGGCGAAGACGGCGGCGCCGAACGCCACTGAGGTACGAACAGCCTCGTTCCGGCTTAGAAATGAATAACCCTGATCGCAGTTTCACAACTCCGATTGGGGTTTCGGCTGGCTGGGATCAATACGGGGAGTCAACGTTTCCCATCTCCACGTAGACCGCCTTCATCTGGGTATAGTGCTGGATCGCCGCATGGCCGTTCTCGCGGCCGATACCCGAGTGTTTTACCCCGCCGAACGGCATCTCGATCGGTGTCAGGTTGTAGGCGTTGATCCAGCAGGTTCCGGCTTCCAGACGTCCGACCACCCGGTGACCGCGTGACAGATCCTTGGTGAAGACACCGGCGGCCAGCCCGAACTGGGTGGCGTTGGCCCGGGCGACGACCTCGTCCTCCTCCTCGAAATCCAACACGCACATGACCGGCCCGAAGATCTCCTCTTGGGCGATGGTCATGCCGTCGGTGACGTCGGCAAACACGGTCGGCTGCACGAACAATCCGTCACCCGAAGCTGCGCCGCCGGTGACCAGCCGGCCGCCCTCGGAACTTCCGGTCTCTATGTACCCGAGCACCTTGTCGAACTGGGCCCGGGTCACGACCGGGCCCATCTGGGTGTTCTCGTCCATCGGGTCGCCCAGGATGATCGTCTCGGTCCGCTGTTTCAGACGCTCAAGGAACCGCTCCTTGATCGCCCGGTGGACGAACACCCGTGTGCCATTCGAGCAGATCTGTCCCGAGGAATAGAAGTTCCCCAGCATGGCGCCACCGATCGCGTTCTCAATATCGGCATCCTCGAACACAATGATTGGCGACTTACCACCCAATTCCAGGGTGACGTGCTTAAGTCCGTCGGAGGCTGCGGCCATGACCTTGCGGCCGGTCGGCACGGATCCCGTGACCGAAACCTTGTCGACGCCCGGATGGCCGGTCAACAGGGCCCCGGTCGCGCCAGCCCCCTGCACGACATTGAAGACGCCCTTCGGCAGGCCCGCTTCGATCAGGATCTCGGCGAGCTTGAGGGCGGTCAGGGGCGTGGTTTCCGAGGGCTTGAAGATCATCGCAGTGCCGCAGGCGAGTGCGGGGGCCGCCTTCCAGGAGGCGACCTGGATCGGATAGTTCCACGCACCGATCCCGGCGCAGACCCCCAGTGGCTCCCGCCGTGTATAGGCGAAGGAACCTCCAGGTCCACCGCCCAGATCGATGTGCTCGCCGGTCAGGCCGGCTGCCAGCGCGCCGAAGTACTCAAGGCAATCCGCTCCCGACGCCGCATCGGCCACCAGGGTCTCCTGTAGCGGCTTTCCGGTGTCCAGGGTTTCCAGCTCCGAAAGCTCCCGGTTCCGCGCGCGCATCAGATCGGCGGCCCGGCGCAGGATGCGACCGCGCTCGGCGGGAGAGGTGGCGGCCCAGCCCGGTTGAGCGGCGCGGGCCGCCGCGACCGCCTTGTCGACCGTCGCGGCGCTTGCGGCGGTGAGGCGAGCGATCACGGCACCTGTGGCCGGATAGCTGCTCTCGAAATCCTGGCCCTCTGGATCCTCCAGGAAGGTGCCGTCGATGAAGTGCGAGGCGGTCGGTTGCGTTTCCATAAAATCTCTATCTGTCAGATGTTTGCCAGTTCGGATTAATCCAGGGCGGCAGGTTGGCGGGTGCCAGCGGTTGGCGGCCCAGAATGTGATCTGCGGCCTTTTCCCCCACCATGATCGAGGGTCCATTCAGGTTGCCGTTGGGGATGCGGGGAAAGATCGAACTGTCCGCCAGCCGGAGCCCCTCAACCCCGATCACCCGGCATTCCGGATCGACCACCGCCATCGGATCGTCGGCCCTGCCCATCCGGGCGGTGCCGCAGGGATGGTAGGCGCTCTCGACCTCGTCGCGGATCACGTCGTTCAACTCGTCATCGGTTTGTGCCTGATCGCCCGGCGAGATTTCGCGGCCCTTGAACGGTTTGAACGCGGATTGGCTAAAGATCTCGCGGGTCAGTCGGATGCAGTGCCGGAAGTCCGCCCAGTCCTGCTCCTGACTCATGTAGTTGAACAGGATCGAGGGCAGAGCCTTCGGGTCGCTTGAGGTCAGCTTCACCCGTCCGCGCGACGGTGACCGCATCGGGCCGACATGGGCCTGGAAGCCGTGGGCCTTGGCCGGGGCCTTGCCGTCATAGCGGATCGCAACCGGCAGGAAGTGATACTGGATGTCCGGATACTCGACGCCGGCCTTCGAGCGGAGGAAGGCGGCGGATTCGAAATGGTTGGTGGTGCCGTCGCCGCTCTTGAACAGCAGCCATTCCAGCCCGATCAGACCCTTTGAGATCAGGTTCAGCTTGGAGTAGAGCGTGATCGGCTGCAGGCATTCCTGTTGGACATACAGCTCCAGATGATCCTGCAGATTGGCGCCGACCCCCGGCCGGTCGGCCACCACCTCGATCCCATGCTCCGCCAGATGCGCGCCCGGTCCGATGCCGGACAGCATCAGCAGTTTGGGTGAGTTGATGGAGGAGGCGGCCAGAATCACTTCGCGCCGGGCGCGCACGGTCTCGATACGGCCGCCGCGCTCGACCTCAACGCCGACGGCACGGCCGTTCTCGATCACCACCTTTCGGGCCAGACAGCGGATCATATTCAGGTTGGAGCGTTTCAGCGCCGGTTTCAGATAGGCGTTGGCGCTGGACCAGCGGCGGCCTCGCCAGACCGTCTGCTCCATCGGCCCGAAGCCTTCCTGTTTCTCGCCGTTGTAGTCTTCGGTCAGTTCGAAGCCCGCCTGCGCGCCGGCCTCGACAAAGGCGTGATACAGCGGGTTGGCGCGCCGGCCCCTGGTAACGTGGAGCGGGCCCTGGGTGCCGCGCCAGCCGGTCTGCCCGCCATGGCTGGTTTCCATGCGCTGGAAATAGGGCAGCACGTCGGCATAACCCCAGCCGTCCGCACCCTGGTCGGCCCAGTGATCGAAATCTCTGGCATGGCCGCGCACATAGACCATCCCGTTGATCGACGACGAACCGCCGACCACCTTGCCACGTGGACAGACCAATTGACGGCCGCCGAGATGGGGTTCCGGCTCGGACCGGTAGCCCCAGTCGTAGTGCGCCATGTTCATCGGATAGGAC
This sequence comes from Alphaproteobacteria bacterium, assembly GCA_024742605.1. Classification (GTDB taxonomy): domain Bacteria; phylum Pseudomonadota; class Alphaproteobacteria; order Thalassobaculales; family Thalassobaculaceae; genus JANSYC01. The sequence continues at coordinate 46,650 of JANSYC010000010.1, forward strand.
AGGGCGGCCGGCATCTGGATCAGCGGCCCCATATCCGTGCCCCCGTACTCCAGCACCAGCACCGAATGGGTGCCGTCCTCGCTCAGGCGGGCGGCCATCGCGGCTCCCGCGGAGCCGGATCCGACGATGACGAAATCAGCTTCGGCCATTGGAGATCTCGCGGATGGGTTGGGCTTGCGCCAACATTGCGTCGACAAAATGCTCGACCACCTGGATCGCGGATTCCGGGTCCGGTGAACCGCTCTTCAGCGCGCGGCGGATATAGAGCCCGTCGATCAAGGCGCCGGCCCCCTCGGCGATCGCATGGGCGCGGCGGCCGTCGGTGATTTGGGTGAGGGCGTGGGCCAGATTGCTGTGCAGGCGTCCGGCATAGACCCGCAGCAGGCGCCGCGCTTCTGCCGAGCTTTGGGCGCGGACGTAGAAGACAAGCCAGGCGGAGACCACGGCGGGATCGAACTGGGACGGCGTGAAGTTCGCCCGTATCACCTTCGAGATCCGTTCCCGCGGCGTTCGGGCGGCGGCCAGGGTGGCGCGCAGATCGGTGGTCAGTTCGGTCAGCAGATAGCGCATGGTGGACAGGATCAACGCGTCCTTGCTGCCGAAATAATGATGGGCGAGGGCGGAAGACACGCCGGCGCGTTTGGCGATCTGACCGACCGTCACCTCAAGCGATCCCCGCTCGTGGATCGTCTGGATCGCCGCGTCGATCAAAGCCTGGCGGCGGATGGGCTGCATCCCGATCTTGGGCATAAGAGGCGTGGTCTCCAGTGTGACGCTCGTTATCCAACTTATTTTTGATTGACTGATCAATCAATAAAAACTTCAATGGCTCCAACGAAAACATCATAAGACGGGAGCTTGACGATGGATGGCCATATGAAACCGCTTCTCTGCGCTGCTCTGGGCGTGACAGCACTTGGTGCGCTGGCACTGACAGCCGCAACACCGGCCCTTGCGGTCGATGAGGCCTGCGACGAAGTGACCTTCTCCGATGTGGGCTGGACCGACATCACGGCGACCACCGCCGCCACCACCGAAGTTCTGAAGGCGTTGGGCTACGAGACCGATATCAAGGTTCTGTCGGTGCCGGTGACCTATGCCTCGATGGCGAACGGCGATATCGACGTGTTCCTCGGCAACTGGATGCCGACCATGGAAGGTGATATCGCGAAGTACCGGGACGAGGGTACGGTCGAGGTGGTCGGCGCCAATCTGGAAGGGGCGAAGTATACGCTCGCCGTTCCGAAATACACCTTTGAGGCCGGTCTGAAGAGCTTCGCGGATATCGCCAAATTCCGTGTCGGCCTGGATGACAAGATCTACGGCATCGAGCCGGGCAATGACGGTAACCGTCTGATCCTCGACATGGTCGACAAGGACGCGTTCGGCCTCAAGGGGTTCAAGGTCGTCGAAAGCTCGGAGCAGGGCATGCTCGCCCAGGTCGCCCGTGCGGTACAGCGCAAGGAGCCGGTCGTCTTTCTGGGATGGGCCCCGCATCCCATGAATTCGAACTTCGAACTGGAGTATCTGTCCGGTGGTGACGACTATTTCGGCCCCAACTATGGCGGTGCGACGGTCTATACAAACGTCCGCAAGGGCTTGGAGCAGGAATGTCCGAACCTGGGCCAGTTCCTGCGTAACCTGAAGTTCACGCTGTCCATGGAGAACGAGATCATGGGCGCAATCCTGAACGACGGGGAAGAGGCCGATGATGCTGCGGAGGCGTGGCTCAAGAAAAACCCCGGCGTGCTCGATGCATGGCTTGCCGGTGTGACGACGCTTGACGGCAAGCCGGGTCTGCCTGCCGTCAAGGACAGCCTTGGTCTCTGAGCCGGTCCAAATATTAACCGCCCTCGGCAGCCTTACCGAGGGCGGTGCGCGTTTTGGTCTTTGGCTTTTGGGGGAGCGGGGTATGGACTGGCTGACGGAGTACAAACTGCCGATCGGCGATGGGGCCGAAGCGGTGGTTGATTGGCTGACCCTGAACGGGGCCTGGTTCTTCGACGGGCTGGCGGCCGGACTCGAGACCATGATCGACGGCATGCTCTGGGTGCTGCAGTTTCCGCCGCCGATTGTGCTGATCGCCCTTGTGGTCATCGTGGCCTGGTTTGCGAAACGTTCCGCTTGGTTCTGCCTGTTCGTGGCGGCCGGCCTGTTGCTGATCGTCAATCAGGGGTACTGGGAGGAGACCACCGAGACCCTCGCTCTCGTTCTCGCCTCCGCCGTCGTCTGCATGGGGGTCGGCGTCCCGATCGGGATCGCGGCCGCCCGCCGGCCGTGGTTGTTCACGGCCATCCGGCCGATCCTGGATCTGATGCAGACCATTCCGACCTTCGTCTATCTGATCCCGGCCCTTGTTCTGTTCGGGCTCGGCATGGTGCCCGGCTTGATCGCGACGGTGATCTTCGCGATCCCGGCTCCGATCCGGCTGACCCATCTGGGGATTTCCTCGACACCGACCTCGCTGATTGAGGCCGGGCGCGCGTTCGGTGCCACCAAATGGCAGCTTCTGGTCAAGGTGGAACTGCCCTATGCGATGCCGCAGATCATGGCGGGTCTGACCCAGACCATCATGCTGTCTCTGTCGATGGTGGTGATCGCCGCCCTGGTGGGGGCCGACGGGCTGGGCGTGCCGACCCTTCGCGCCCTCAACCAGGTCAACATCTCCCGTGGTTTCGAGGTCGGGGTGGCGATCGTCCTGATCGCGATCATTCTCGACCGGTTGTTCCGGGTTGAGCGGGAGAACGACCGATGACCGTCGTCACCGAGACCAGACCTGCCGTCCGGTTCGAGGATGTGTGCATCGTCTTCGGAGATAAACCGGACCAGGCCCTGCCGCTGATGGATGCGGGACAGAGCCGGGAGGAGATCCAGGACGCGACCGGCCAGGTCCTGGGGGTACACGCCTGTTCCCTCGATGTGATGGAAGGTGAGATCGTGGTCCTGATGGGCCTGTCCGGCTCCGGCAAGTCGACCTTGCTGCGGGCGGTCAACGGGCTCAATCCGGTTGCCCGGGGCGCCGTGATGGTCGATGGTGGGGCGCAGGGGGTCGTCGATGTGGCGACCGCCGATGCGGCGATGCTGCGCCGGCTGCGCACCCAGCGGGTCGCCATGGTGTTCCAGCATTTCGGCCTGTTGCCTTGGCGCACGGTCGCTGAGAATGTGGGTCTCGGGCTTGAGCTGTCCGGTGTGCCGCTCGCGGAGCGCAAGCAGCGGGTGGCCAAACAGTTGGACCTGGTGCGGCTTGGCCAATGGGCCGACCGGCAGGTGCAGGAACTGTCCGGAGGCATGCAGCAGCGCGTCGGTCTTGCCCGGGCATTCGCCACCGAGGCCCCAATTCTGCTGATGGATGAGCCGTTCTCAGCACTTGATCCCCTGATCCGGGACAAGCTGCAGGACGAGTTGCTGGACCTCCAGCAGAGCCTGAAGCGGACCATCATCTTCGTGAGCCACGATCTGGACGAGGCGATGAAGATCGGCACCAAGATCGCCATCATGGAGGGCGGTCGGGTCGTGCAGTTCGGCACCCCGCAGGAGATCGTGCTCAACCCCGCAAACGCCTATGTGGCCGAGTTCGTGGCCCATATGAATCCGATGAACGTGCTGCGGGCGGTGGAGATCATGCGTCCGGTCTCGGAGACCGGGCTGCCCGCCAATCCGAAACCGTTTGACGCCCCAGATCTGGCGCTGGGCGAGGTGAGCTGGGCGATCGGGACGGTGCCATTGCGGGCGTTGATGGAGACCCGGCTGCGCACCGGCGCGACCATCCTGATCTGCGACCGCGAGCGGGTTGTCGGACAGGTGGACGAGCGGGCGATCCTGGACGCAATTCTCGGCACACACCGTAACAGCTAGCGCAGGCGGATGTCGGCTGTATCGCTGCGGCCCTCGGCATCGAGCACGGTGATCCGGGCGAAGCCGGGCCCGTCCGGACGCCAGGTGACGGCGCGGCGATGGGCTGGGCTGTCGAGCGGTGCGCCATTGACCAGCCAGGTCAGGGGGCGGGTGCCGCCCTGCGCGCTCAAGGTCAGCAGGCTGGTCCGGCCCAGTTCGATCTCGCTGCCGGGCATCGGGAAGGCGAGCCGCAGGACACTGTTGGGTTCCGACACCGATCCGGGCCGCAGATCGAAATGACGCAAGGTGTCGGGCAAAGGCCGATCTGCGAGTGCGGTGTCCGGCGTGACGGGAGGGAGACCGGGATCGCGCAGGCTTTTGAGATGCTGGAACACCTCGAACATCGCAGGGGCCGCCGTGTTGCGTCCATAGCGGCCCGGGTTGGGTGTGCCGTCGGGGCGTCCGACCCAGATTCCCACCACGTGCTGTCCGTCACTGCCGATCGCCCAGGCGTCGCGGAATCCATAGGAGGTGCCGGTCTTCCAGGCGATCGGACGGGCGTCGGCCAGATAGGGAAGGCCGAGCGGGCGGGGCGCGGTTTGCAGGATATGTGCGATGTCCCGTGCGGAGCGGAGAGACATAAGACGCTGCGGCCCGATACTGGCAGTTTCCGCCACCTCCTGCAGCGGCCGTACCTCGCCATCCGTCCCGACCGCGGTGAACAGTGACACCAGCCCCTCCAACGAGACACCGGCGCCGCCCAGGATAACCGCGAGGCCTGGGGCGGTATCCGGGTTCGGCAGGACAACCGGGACACCTGCGTCTCGGATCCGTCCGATGAACCGGCCGGGGCCGTAGCGCTCCAGAACCCGCACGGCCGGCACGTTCAGGGAGTGTCGCAGGGCGTCGGCGATTGAGACCTCACCCAGATAGGCATGGGCGAAATTGGCGGGTGCATAGCCTGACACCGGCATCGGCGCGTCGGTGATCAGGGTGCGCGGATCGACCAGGCGGTCGTCAAAGGCAAGCCCATACAGGACCGGTTTGAGGGTCGATCCGGGCGACCGGATCGCCCGGGTCATGTCGACGGCCCCGTCCCGTGTGCGGTCGAAATAGTCCGGCGCGCCGATCCGCGCCCGTACCGCACCGGTGGCGGATTCCACGACCAGGACGGCCAAGCCCACCTGATCTCCAAGCTCCTCCATCCGGCGCCGGGCGGACGCCTCCAGGGTCGCCTGCAGATCCAGATCAAGTGTGGTCGGGATGCGGGCAGCCGAACGCCGGGAGTGGCGTATCCGTTCGGCCAGATGGGGCGCCAGGAAGGGCAGGGCGCGGCGGGCGGCGGGGACCGGATCGCCTATGGCCTCTTCGGCGGTCTCGGCGGACAGGATCCCAAGCGCCGCCGCTCGGGTCAGAATCCGGTCTCGGGCGCGTTTCGCGGCGTCAGGATACCGGTCCGGCCGCAGCCGCTCCGGCGCTTGCGGCAATGCCACCAGCAGGGCCGCCTCCGCCGGGGTCAGACGGTTGGGGGATTTGCCGAGATAGCGCAGGCCGGCCGCGACGATACCTTCGATGTTGCCGCCATAAGGGGCCAGGGTCAGGTAAAGTGACAGGATCTCATCCTTGTCGAGCTCGCCTTCCAGCCGGACAGCCCGGACCATCTCCAACAGTTTGGCGGACAGTGTCCGGGGGCGCGGGTCCAGCAAACGCACGGTCTGCATGGTGATGGTGGAGGCCCCGGACACGACCCGTCCGGACGCCACACGTTGTCCGACAGCACGCAGCAGGGCCAGCGGATCGACGCCCGGATGATTCCGGAATCGCTTGTCCTCGATCGCCAGCAGAAGCCTGAGAAACAGCGGGTCGATCGCCGAGAGATCGGCGGGCAACCGGTGCCGGTCGTCGGAGGCGAGGAAGATCCGCAGCGGACGGTCGTGCCGGTCCGTGACCGTCACCGACAGATCCGTCGCTTTGAGCCGAGACGCATCGAGCGACGGGATCAGGCCCAGAGGTATCGCAAGCCGGAGCGCCAGGGCGCCGAACAGCGCGGCCCCCAATACCCCAAAGCCGATATGTCTGAGCCGAAACCCCATCGCGCGCGCCCTACTCGGCGACCGTCACGCGGGAGAGAGCGGTCCGGGCCAGACGCTCGGGGCGATACATATCCTCGACCTGGGTGGCAGGCTGGACGAAATCGCCCGGCGTCACCGCCCGTACCAGATAGGCCACCCGGAACTGGCCCCGCTCGGCGTTCAGATCGATAGCGGCCACGAACCGGTCGTCGCGGAACTCCGTGGTCTCGGTCCGCGTCAGTTGCCCAAGCCAGCCGAAATCCTTGAGCGACCCGCCGGCGACCAGTCGGGTGTTCTCGATCTCGAGTCCGGCCGGCAACAGATCGATCACCATCGCCTGCTGCGGGTCCTGGGAGTCGGTCGTGCCGTCGAGCAGCACCATGTAGCGAGTGCCCCGCTTCAGCGGTGCGTCGGGTGCCACCGGCGTCCCGTCGAGCGTGTATAGGGTTCGGTCGATCCCGAACCCGTTGCGGATGGCGGGAAGCGGGCCGTCTGCGCGGCCGGAGATCGCGACCGATATCCGTACCGGCTTGGTGCCGCGATTCTCGATCACATAGCCATCTGTCAGGGTGGAGACTTGGGGGAAGGCGGTCACCGGCTTTGCGCTTGCCGTCCGGCTCTGTCCACCCATCGCGACCCAGACGGCTTCCTGCCGTTCGATCATCGCCTTGGCAGCCAGGGTCAGCCAGGCTTTCTCCTGGGTGCTGAGCCACCGGTCACCGGCAACGGTGGAGGCCAGCTCGTCCGACAGCCGGCCGATCCGGCCCGGATCGGCGCCCAGCTCTATCATGCGGGTCAGACGCAGAGCCCCGTCCCGGACCGTCGAGCCGTAGTCCGAATCGTCCCACTCCCGGACCTGCAGATCGGTTGCCCGAAGCAGGGACGATACCCGACCGGTCTCTCCCGACAGTGCCAGGGCGCCTGCCAATTGCACCCGGCTGGCCGCGTCCAGTTGGGCGAGATGAGTGTCCTGAAGATACCGTGCCTCGCTCGCCGGTCGTCGGCCTTCGCGGGCCAGTAGGTACAGCGTGTAGGTCAGATTGGCGCCGAAGACCTCCTGGCCGGTGTTCAGGTTCTGGGTGCTCTCCAACCAATCAAGTGCCAGATCGAAGGCGCTGTCGGGAACGGTGTAGCCCGCGCGTCGGGCGCGGCCCAGAAAGTCGACCGCATAGGCGGTCAGCCAGGGCTCCGCCTCTCCATAGCCGGTCCAGAGCCCGAAGGCGCCGTCATAGCGCTGCATGTTCATCAGCCGCCAGATCGAAGCCTGGACCCGGTCTCGGATCTGTGCGCTCGGCTCTTCCGTGCCGACGAACGCCGCCAGATCGTCGATATACAGCAGCGGCATTGAGGTGCTGATGGTCTGCTCCAGACAGCCGTAGGGATAGCGCGCCAGCTCGTCCAGCAGGCGCGGCAGGTTGAAGGTCGGCCCGGTTCCCACCGTGACCGCGAGCGTGGCGCCTGTCGCGGAGAGATCGCCAAGGATGTCGCGGTTCAGAACCAGCTTCCGCGCGGCCGGCAGCGAGGCCGCGACGGTGCGGGTCTGGCGGGTTTGCGGGTCTCGGACCGAGATCTCGAAACGGCGTGTCAGGGAGAAGCCGTCCGGCCCAGCGACGGTCAGGCTCACCGTCCCCACACCGGTGCTGTCCTTTGCGCCCAGTCTTAGGCTGCGGACGGCGGTACCTCCGGATGCCAGCTCCACGGTACGGGCCGGATCGCCGATCACGGCAACCGGTCCGTCTGTGGTGACGGTCGAGGTGTAGACGCCTGCGGGTGCCGTCAGGTTGGTGAGATCCAGAGTGAGGTCAACCTGATCTCCAGGCGCGAGGAAGCGCGGGCGTGAGAGTTCCGCCACCAGCGGCGGCCGGACCGGCAGGGTGGCCTCGCCGCTGCCGATCCGGTCGGCGCTGAACGCGACCGCCATCAGCCGGAGCTCGCCATTGAAGTCCGGGATCTCAAGCGTGATCTCGGCCCGGCCCTCGGCATCGGTCTCGACGATCCCTGAGAACAGCGAGACCACATCATAGGCATCGGCATCCAGCCCGCCGCTCGCTTCGGCCATGGCATCGCCACCGGCGCGGAGCCGTCCCATCCGATCCCATTGCCCCTCGATCAGCCGTCCGTAGAGATCCCGGATGTCCACCCCCAGCACGCGGCGCCCGAAGTAATGGGCGAACGGATCGGGCGTCTGATAGGTGGTGAGGGAGAGCACGCCCTGATCGACGGCGGCGAGGGTGAGATAGCCGCGCTGCCCGGCGGCCAGATTGGTCAGCTGCACCGGAACTGTGAGGGTCGTGTTCGGTTCGATCTCCGTGGGTGCGTCGATCACGACGGCGATCTTCCGCTCCTCCCGGTCAAGTTTCAGCCAGCTGATTCCAATCGCCCGGTCGGCGCTGCGGGTTCCCTTGGCCCCGTCTTCGGCAGTGCCGGTCGGACGCAGCAGGGTGACGGAGACATAGGCTCCCGCAGCCCCCCAATTGTCGCCGACAACAAGGGAGAACTCGGCGCCGTCTTCCGGGATCGACAGGCGCTGGGTTTGCAGAACCTCGTCGCCCAAAACCGCGATCAGCGCTTCACCCGCATAGGGGGGGGCAATGAACACGCGGGCCGTGTCACCTGGGCGGTAGCTGTCCCGATCCGTCACCACCCGGACTTTGTCGGGCGCGCTGCCGCCCCCGGCCTGGGCGCGCCATCCGGCGGAGAACGCGATGCTGGACGCAGCACCGGTTTCGCTGTCGAAGATCTCGATCCGGTAGCGGCCCCAGTCGACAGGCGCTGAGATTTCGACCGGTTGATCGGCGGTCACGATCGTGCCGGTGGCGACATCCTCATGGTGAACCGTGAAATCCCAATTCGAGACCCCGTTCTGCGTCGTCCAGAAATAATCCCGGACCTCCCGCACCAAGGCCCATCCCAAGGCCCGCCCCGCGACCGGTGTTCCGGTCTGATCGAGCGCGATCACTTCGGCGGTGGCGTTGGTGCCCTCGGCGACCTGACCGTCCTGGAAGGTGGGTCGCAGGCCCAGGGCCAGCGCGTCGCCCGTCGTGGACTTTCGCACCTGGAGATCGAGCGAGCGGGTGACGCCGCGTCCGCCAGGCTCCAACAGGGTTGCCCGGATCGTGGCCCGCAACGGATGAGTGGTGTCGCCGATCGGCGGTAGGCTGGCTTTGATCCGGCCCAGGCCTTCGGCACCGGTACGGCTCTCCGGCAACGGCTTGCGGCTGGAGATATAGCTCTCGTTCTCGAGGCCGAAATTGTAAGCCGCCCAGTCCGGGAATGGCTCCGGATCGACGCTCACCACAATCTCGGAGGTGAGGGTCAGATTGGCGGCCGAGGCACCGAACAGGAACCGCCCGTCCGCGGCGATCTCGACGACCTGGTTTGGGGCCAGGCTCGGGCTGGTGTCACTTCCTGTCGGGACGGCACTCAATTCCAGGGCCAGACGTTCTGGAACGAAATCCTCGACCGAGAAGGACCGGCTTGCCACCGGCTCCGCGGTCGGATCGACCCGAACCTGGGCGGTCCATTGGCCGGTCGGGGCGGATTTCGGCAACTCGACATTGACCTCGAACGATCCGGCACGGCGGGCGGTCAGCGAGAACGTACGGAACGCGCGGCCGTCCGGCCGAAGGATCGACAGGGCGACCGGCATTTCGGCGACGGCAGACGCGGTGGCGCCGTCCCGCAGAATTCCTGCCAAAGCCACGGTCTCGCCCGGCCGGTAGATATCCCGGTCGCCCCACAGGAACCCGTCAATCGGACCCGGCAGCGCGCGGCCCGACACGCCGCGATCCGACAGATCGAAGGCCGGTCCAGACAGGCGCAGCAGGTTGAAATCCTGATCCATGCCATAGAGCATCAGGGCAGTCGGCGTGTTGCCTCCGTTGCCGCGCATCAACCCGGCGGAGAAGTCGATCCGCCCATCCGCATCGGTCACGGCTTCGCCGAGGATCTTGTTGTTGCGCGCGATCAGACGGGCCGTGATGTCGCTGCGCGGCCGGGCGTCGTTCAGGCCGTGCACAAAGGCGGTCATGGCACCGTCGGCGGAGCCTTCAAAGCTCGAAATCCCGAGGTTCGAGACCAGCACCCATTGGGTGGCGCGGGCGTCCCAATCGTTCGGCTGTGCGTCAGAAGGCCAGGCGGTGACGATGTGGATGCCGGGCACGCTGCGGTCCAGAATGGTATCGATCTCGATGCCGGTGCGTTCCGTGCGGTTCGGCGTACCCTCTACCTCCAGCGTGCCGCTCCAGACGGTTTCGCCCTGCCAGTTGCTGATCTGCTCGATACTCCAGCCGTTCATCACCTCCTGCAGGTTGGTGTTGCGGATCTGCTCGATCAGATTGCGGTCGACGATCCGCAGCACCTGAATGTCGACCGAGGAGATATTGCGGGTGGCGAGTGGCAGGACGGCGTCGCCGTCCTGGGCCAAAACGTAGCCGTCGCCGTGGAACGCCACGGAGGGCGGCGCGGCCGGGAGATCGACCAGGACGATGCGGTCACCGGCGAGGCTGGAGGCGGGTGCGTCACCGTCTGCCGCACCGGGAAGGCCGGCGCGCACGGTCACCTGGTAGCGGCTGCCCCAATCGAGACCGGACAGGCAGAGGGACTGATCCTGAACGCGCGGGCTGATATCCGCATCCGGGCTGATCGCGATGTAGTCGTCGGGGCGTTTCGGGCGGGCGAAGTCGAGCGGCCGATTGAAATCCAGGCACACAACCGGGCGATCCCCGCTCAGGTCGTAGCGCTCCTTCTGAAACGCGAACGGCTCGGTGTTGGTCTGCGCCAGTCCGGGGGAGGTCGCGGCAAGAGCGCCGAACAGTGTCACAGCGCCCAGGATCGAGGTGAAGATGCTGGAGCTTGGGTTCGCCTGAGGCTGTAACATCGCATTGCATCCCTGGTCATAGGTCTTTGGTGAAGCGTAGCGCATCTGAGGCATACTTTGGTCCGAAGAACTTTGCTGACAGCCTGCTGAAGGATTGGGGCATTGATCGGGCGCGGTGACAGTTCGATCCGGCGCCGGCTTAAATTTTCGAAGGGAAACGAGGATGACGCGTTCCGCAGGCTGCGATTGTGGGGCACTCCGCGTGACCTGTTCAGCAGAGCCGAACCTGGTCTCTCTCTGCCATTGCCTCGCCTGTCAGCGGCGAACCGGGTCGCCGTTCGGAATAGCCGCCTTCTTCAATCGCACGGATGTCCTGGTGGTGGGGTCTTGCACCGCCTATGAGCGTCCCTCCGATAGCGGTTTTCCGGTGCGGTTTCATTTTTGCCCACACTGCGCCTCTACGGTGTTTTGGGAGCCGCAGCGCAAACCGGATATGATCGCCGTTGCCGTGGGCTGCTTCGCCGATCCGAACTTCCCTCGGCCCACGCAGTCGGTGAATGCGCAGTCCAGATATCATTGGGTCCAGGACGGGTTTTGAGGCCGCATTCCGGACCCTGGTTCAGGGTGAGGCGGGTCAATGCGAGGGACGGCGGCAGTCCCTGCTTGTGTTGTCACCAGCGACTCATCACGAAGGGACTTCGACGGAGCGGGTTGTCACGTCCGCCGAAATCGCCACATTGGGATCAGTCAAACCGAAAACGCGTTATGCGGAGAGCCGAATGCAATATCTTCATACCATGGTCCGAATCTCGGACGTCGATGCCAGCCTCAAGTTCTATTGCGATCTGCTGGGGATGGAGGAGATCCGTCGCTATGACAGCGAAGGCGGCCGGTTCACCAATATCTTTCTGTCGGCGCCGGAAGATAAGGAAAGAGCCACTTCGGACAAGAAGGCGCCGTTGCTGGAACTGACCTACAACTGGGATCCCGAGGAGCTGAAGACCGCGCGGGCCTGGGGCCATCTGGCCTTTGCGGTCGATGATATCTATGCCACCTGCGAGAAGCTGCAGTCGAACGGCGTGACGATCAACCGTCCGCCGCGGGACGGCTACATGGCCTTCGTGAAGTCGCCCGACGGTGTCTCGATCGAACTGCTCCAGAAGGGCGGCGCGAAGGACAAGGCCGAGCCCTGGGCCTCGATGGAAAACACCGGCTCCTGGTAGGCTGAACTGCATGAGCTACGGAAGAACCCGCCCTCTGAGGCGGGTTTTTTCGTGGGTGGGACTGGACCTTTCTGGCGGACCGGCCATGTCAGGTCCATGCTGACAAAACACCCCTCCATCTCAGGTTCGCCCGGTGCGACCGTCGCGATCATCGGCGCCGGTGCCGCCGGGCTGATCGCCGCCCGAACCCTGCACGGGGCCGGCCTGTCCGTCACCCTGATCGACAAGAGCCGGGGCCTGGGCGGCCGGCTCGCGACCCGGCGCGTCGAGACCTTGGCGTTCGATCACGGCTGTCCGTCGGTCGCGGTGTCGGATCCGGCCGATCTCGATCTGATGGCGGAACTGGCGGCGGCGGGGTCGACCTCGGTTCAGCCCGACGGTGTCTACCTGGGATGTCCCGGCATGTCGTCGCTGCTTAAGCCCCTGGCCGAGGGTCTGGAGCTGCTTCGCGGGGTGCGCATCGCGCAGGTCCGTCGGAAGCATGAGGTATGGTATCTGCGGTCCGATGAGTCAGACGCACCGGAACTCGGACCGTTCGACTGGCTCCTGGTCGCCGCCCCCGCGCCACAGGCGGCGGATCTTCTGGCGGACTATACCGAAGTCTCAGCACAGATTGCGCAAGCCCGGATGGCACCACGCTGGACCTTGATGGTGGTTCCGGACGGAGATCTCGAACAGGCGTCCGACCGGATCTGGTTCGAAGACGAGGTCCTGGACTTCGCGGTCCGGAACGACATCAAACCGGGCCGGAGCGGGCCGGAAAGCTGGGTGGTGCACGCCCGTCAGGATTGGTCCACGGCCAATCTGGAGATCGGACCCGACACCGCGCGCGACAGATTGCTGGCCGGGTTTCGTGCGTATGTCCCCCAGGGCCATCCGAGATACGTGGCGGCGCATCGCTGGCGTTTCGCGGAAGTGGTATCCCCGCTGGGGGTCGATTGCGTGCCGGACCCGGATCTCCGACTTGCCGCCGGTGGGGACTGGTGTTTGGGACCGCATGTGACCGACGCGCTGGCCAGCGGCCGGGCGATGGCTGCGCAGGTGCTGGCCTTTTACGAACCCGCGCTGGGGTAACGCACCCATGACATCCAAGGATCTAGCGGTTGTGATCGGGGCGTCCGGCGGGATCGGCTCGGCGCTGTCCGATGCCCTGGAAAAAGGCGGACGGTTCGCGCAGGTGGTCAGGCTGTCCCGGTCGTCGACTCCGCCGATCGATCTGATCGACGAAGACAGTATCGCGGCCGCCGCCCGGCATCTTGACGAGCTGGACGGAGCGCCTCGGCTGGTGATCGATGCGACCGGGATGTTGCACGGTGCGGGGGTCGAGCCGGAAAAGAGTTGGCGCAGCCTCGACCCGGCGCAAATGGCGCAGTCTTTCGCGGTCAACGCGACCGGCCCGGCGCTGCTGATGAAACATCTGCTGCCGTTGCTGAAACGCGACCACACGTCAGTTTTCGCCACCCTGTCCGCCAAGGTCGGAAGCATCGGCGACAACAAGATCGGCGGATGGTGGTCCTATCGGGCATCCAAGGCGGCGCTGAATCAGTTCGTGCGGACCGCTGCGGTCGAGCTTGCCCGCAAGAACAAGGCCGCAATCTGCGTGGCCCTGCATCCGGGCACCGTCGATACCGGGCTGAGCGGAAAATTCGTCAAGACGGGGCTCGATGTCCGATCGCCCGAACAGGCGGCACTGGATCTGCTGGCGGTGATCGAACGCCTTGGCCCGGACGATAGCGGCGGGTTCTTCGATTATCGCGGGGACAAACTTCCCTGGTGACCGGGCCGCGTCAGGGCGCGATCATGCGGTTCTGGATATAGCTCTCGTCGTAGCGGAAGACGATGTCCGGGTTCGAGCGCAACACCTCATTCACCTTACCGTCGTAATCCAGTCGCATCAGCAGATCCCGGATCAGATTGAGCCGCGCCAGCCATTTATCGTCGCCACGCACCACGGTCCATGGCGAGACCGGATTGTGGGTGCGCGCCAGCATGTCGTTTCGGGCGACGCTGTAGTCGTCCCACAGCTTGGTCGCTTGCGCATCGATCGGGCTGATCTTCCACTGTTTGAGCGGGTTGTCCCGGCGGTCCTTCAGCCGGGCCTTCTGCTCGCCCTTGGTGATGTCGATATAGTATTTCACCAGCTTGATCCCCGAGCGCACCAGCATGTGCTCGAAATCCAGAACCGTCTCCATGAACTCGTCGTACTCTGCCTGATCGCAGAACCCCATGACCCGTTCGACTCCGGCACGATTGTACCAACTGCGGTTCATCAGAACGAACTCGCCGGCTGCGGGCAGGTGCGGGATATAGCGTTGAAAATACCAGGTCGAGCGGTCCCGGTCGGACGGGCGGCCGAGCGCGACAACCCGCGTTTCGCGAGGGCTGAGATGTCGGGTGATGCGTTTGATCACGCCATCCTTGCCGGCGGCATCCCGACCCTCCAGCAGCACCAGGATCTTGTCGTCCTTTGCCAGGAAATGCTTCTGAAGTTTCACCAGTTCGATCTGCAACGCATGCATGTCCGCCTTGTAGGTGGCCTTGTCGATCGCGTGATCGGTCAGGGCGTGGGGGTCGCCTGAGGTGGATTTCTTGGCCATGGGTTCTTCGGACGAGGTGGTTTCGGATGTCTCGCCATCCTATCGCCTCGCGTGGCCCGGGTCTCGCATGCTATGGACCGGGTTTGCATAAGGATATCGGTGCCCAGATGAGCCTGCTTTTCGAGGAATTGGATTTCCGCTCCACGCCGATCGGCGATGTCAGCCTGCGACGACGGCGGGATCTCGCCAGCGGCGCGGATGTTTTCGAGATCAAGCTGGGCGAAGAGTTTCTCATGTCAAGCCTGTTCACCACCTCGGAGGTCGAACTGGCACGTCTGGGCCTGGAGGCGCTGGACGGTGACGGGTTGGAGGTCGTGGTGGGCGGCCTCGGGCTCGGCTATACCGCGCAATCGGTGTTGGAACGGGAGCAGGTGTCCGATCTGCTGGTCGTCGACGCACTGGAGCCGGTGATCGCCTGGCACCAGAATGCGCTGCTGCCGCTGGGCGCCAGCCTGTCGGCGGACCCGCGCTGCCGGTTCGTGCTCGGGGATTTCTTCGCCATGTCCGCGTCGACCGCCGGGTTCGATCCGCAGAAACCACGCCGGAAGTTCGATGCGATCCTGGTCGATATCGATCATTCACCGGAGGCGCTTCTGAACGAGCGCAATGCAGCCTTCTACCAACCCAAGGGGCTGGCCGCCCTGACCGCCCATCTCAAGCCGGGCGGGGTGTTCGGGCTGTGGTCGAACGAGCGGCCGGACGCGAATTTCACGGCACGTCTGGCCGATGTGTTTTCAGAGGCCTGGGTCGAGGAGGTGGCGTTCCACAACCCGCTTCAGAACAATACCTTCGTGCAATCGGTCTATCTCGCCCGCACCGATCGCGGAGTGTGAGCGCGTGACCCGTCGGTGTCCGGTCTGCAGATCCGAGGACATCGCGGGATTCGCCGAGGTTGAGGGCACGACCTACTCCTGGTGCGCCCGTTGCCAGGCCCGTTTCATGAATCCCGAACATCATCCGTCACGCGCGGCGGAGCATGCGCATTACGCCCATCACAGAAATGACCCGTACGACCCGGGTTATCGCAGGTTTCTCGCCAAACTGTCGGTGCCGATGTTGGCGCGGCTGCCGGCGGGCGTGGAAGGTTTGGATTTCGGCTGCGGTGCCGGTTCGGCCCTGGCGGCGGTATTCGAGGAAGCCGGGCACCCGATGGCGCTCTACGATCCGGCCTTTGCGGCCGATGTTTCCGTTCTCCAGCGCACCTACGATGTCATCACATGCACCGAGGTGATCGAGCATCTGCATGAACCGGCCGCGATCTTCGAACAGCTGGACCATCTGCTGCGCCCCGGCGGATGGTTGGGGCTGATGACACGGTTTCAGGATGACGATTCCAGATTCCCGACCTGGCACTACCGCCGTGATCCCACCCATGTGGTGTTCTATCGTCCGGAGACGCTGTACTGGATTGCCGACGCTTTCGGGTGGAGCTGCGAGATACCGGAGCCCCATGTCGCCCTGATGCAAAAACCGGTCTAGCTGTCGGCGAAGCGGACGGTCACCTTGCCCAAGATGCCGAAATCGGCGCTGACCCGGTCTCCGGGGGCGATCGGGGCCGGCACGATGCAGGTACCCGTGGTCACGATCTGGCCAGCTTGAAGGGTCAGGCCGATGCCGGAAACCTCGTTCACCAGCCAGGTCAGGGCAATCCTGGGATCGCCCAGGACATTGGCGCCGATGCCGGGGTGGCGGTC
The DNA here is from genome assembly GCA_024742605.1 of Alphaproteobacteria bacterium. Lineage (GTDB taxonomy): Bacteria > Pseudomonadota > Alphaproteobacteria > Thalassobaculales > Thalassobaculaceae > JANSYC01. The sequence continues at coordinate 62,889 of JANSYC010000010.1, forward strand.
GCTATCGTTCAGCGTAAGGGTCACGTCATGGCTCGCCAGATCGAGCCCGCGCCAGAGCTCGGGCGCGACCGGGCCGAGGACGAAATCATGGGCGCAGGCATTGTCCGCGATCAGGTTGGGACCGCCCATCCGTGCGAAGTCTGTGAAGCGGGAATCCGGGATCTCCAGGGCCAGATGCAGCCGGTCGACAGCGGCCAGCACCTCGCCCTGGGTATACGGTGCGGCCCTTGGGAGCAGAGTGGCGGCCATCACGAAGGCGAATTCGGCCTCGATCACCCGCATCGCATTGCCCCCGAATGGAAGGGTGGCGCCATCTTCGAAACAGTGATCGGCGAGCAGCCGGCCGCCCAGCGGACCGTCGACACCGATATGCTTCTGTCCCGCGGAACTGGTCGCCGCGATTTTCCAGCCGATCACATTCTGACCGCTCAGTTCGGCCAGATCCGCCTGGATCGCGTAGCCGTCGGCGCGGCTTCGCGGCGTCGCATCGACCGGAAGCGCGTCGATACGGGTTCCGTTTCGCCAATGCTCGAGGATCAACTCAGCGGTCTGTCGGAAGACGGGGAGGGTCATGGATACATGTTCGATCGGGAGGACGGTGCGGTCATAACCCCGACATCAGCTCCAGACATGGGCGCGGATGTTCGGGTCCTTCTTGTTCTTATTCTTTTTCTCTGCTTCCAGCGCGGCCCGATTGGCGCGCTCCCGCTCCTGTTCGATCTCCCTGAGCCGCTCGGCAGCCGCCCGTCGGTCTTGCTCTGCGCCTATCGTGGCGCGGTCGCTGATCTCGGAGCGTTGACTGCCATCCTGTACATCGAAGGCAAGTCGCGCCTCATCGTAGTCTTCCGGCTTCTTGGTCGTCGCGACACGCATTACCTTGCGGTAAACCGCACCACGCCCCGTCACTTCGGCTGTGGCCCTGGCGAGGACGTTCAGCGCGCGTGTTTCGGTATCTTTGACCATGACTGCCTAGAATAAAGAGTAATTCTCGGGAAAGATCATATCCAAAAGATTAAGAATCACCAAACCCCTGGTGCAGATTGCCAAGTATGGACTCTGAGAGGGGGGATTGATTACTATGTTATGCAGTAGAATTATAATGTTATCAATTTGTTACGGGATTTTGTTGAAATTCATCGTTCCCGCTAGTTTCCATCTGTCCATTGTATACAATGTGCAAGTCTGGTGATTCGACGGCAAACCAAGCCAAGGGAGCCAATGGGGCATGGCTGTTCAAGAGATCTGGGGAAATGCGCTTTATGACACCCTGGTCGAGGCTGGGGTCGGGATTTTTTCCTATGTCCCGGACGGTGGCCACAAGGTGATGATCCAACGGGCGATCGACGATCCACGGGTGCGTGCGATCTCGTTGACCACCGAGGAGGAGGGGGTCGCGCTCGCCGCCGGCGCCCATCTCGGCGGCGCGAAGGCTGTGCTGTTGATGCAGAGCAGCGGGGCGGGAAACTGCATCAACATGCTGTCCCTGACCGCGAATGGCCAGTTTCCGTTCCTGTGCTTTGTGACAATGCGAGGAACCTTCGGCGAACAGAATGCCTGGCAGGTTCCCATGGGCAAGGCTGTTCGCCCGTCCCTCGAATCGATCGGGGTGGATTGCCTGGAGGTGGAGCGGGAGGACGAGGTGGCCGAAACAGCAGAGGCCGCGCTGAACATGGCCTACCGGTCGAACCGGGCGGTGGCCGTCCTGTTGTCGCAGAAACTGATCGGCGCGAAAGCGTTTTGAGGGAGATCGTCATGAACCAGCAACGTGGCAATCAGCGTCTCGACCGGGCAACAGCCGTTCCGCGCGTGATCGGCAACAATCGGGATTTCCTGATTGTCAGCGGCCTCGCGGGCGCTGCCAAGGATGTGCATGCCCTCGAGGAGGGCGCCGACAACGCGTACCTGATGGGGGGGGCCATGGGGGCGGCGGTTCCGATGGGGCTCGGCCTGGCGCTCGCACAGCCCGAAAGGCACGTTCTGGTGGTGACCGGTGACGGTGAGCTACTCATGGCGATCGGCAGTCTCGCGGTGGCTGCGACGTCTGGGCTGACCCGGTTCTCGGTCGTCTGTGTCGATAATGAGCGGTATGGCGAGACCGGCAATCAGATCGCCCATACCGCCATGGGGATCGATCTTGCGACCGTGGCGCGTGGGTTCGGCTTCCGACATACCATGTTGGCCGCGGCCGAGGACGAGATGGATACCGCCCGGGACCTGATCCGCCGGCAGGACGGTTTGGTCTTCGTGCATCTGAAGATCAGCGATGCTCCACCGCCGAAACCCTCTTCCCGGTCGTTCGACGGAGTCGAGCGCAAGCACATCTTCCGAAAAGCGCTATTGGGGCACGTCTAGGACGAGGCCCTGGGTGACCGATGTTTGTAAGCTCGCGCCCGGGTTTCGTGCAAATTTAAGACTGGCCGCCTGAAGAGCGGTCCGGTGCCCCGTGTTCTGAGGCTGGAACCTTTGTGGACCAGGCGCGTTGTCCTTGCGACACCTGCTTACAAAGGGAGCCCATCTCATGGAATACGGAATCGTCGGACTGCTGATCCTGGCCTTGGATATCTACGGGATCGTTCAGGTTCTCAACAGCAGCGCCTCGGGTATGGCGAAGGTCCTTTGGATTCTCGCGATCCTGGTCTTCCCGGTCATCGGTCTGATAGTCTGGTATCTCGCCGGACCGAAACCTGCCGCCACCAGCATCTGATCGCCCTGGTCCGAAAAGGAGGCCGCCAAATGTCCGATAAATCGAACCCGCCGGATCATCCGGTAGATCCGCTTCAACCCGGATCCGTGCCGTTCTCGAAGCCGCCGCGTCCCAAGGCGCCGGATGCGGAAGGCGCGGACAACAAAGACGAAAAAACCCCGGAGAGGGGCGAGTCTACCAAGAAGGACCACTGACTGACGGTCTGACGCGCGATACCGTGTATTTGTCTCACCACAGGGTCCTTTAAGCCCTGCGGTGAGAGCGCTTGCTTCAGTGTGCGACGAGAAGCGGTCGTTCGAGATGGGCGAGCATGTCCTCCGTGACGCCGCCGAACAGTCGCTCCTTCCAGGTGCTGTCCGAGCCGAATGCGCCCATCAGGATCAGATCCGCTTCGATGCTTTCCGCCCGCGACCGGAGCTGCTCGCCGATGCGGCCGTGTCGGTCGATATCTGGATGAATCTCCGCATGCACGTCATGCAGGGACAGATACTGGCCGATATCGACACCATTGACGTGCTCCTTTTCCGACATTGTGGTGAAGACGTGCACGTCGTCCGCGTCGGTCAGGAAGTTCAGACCGTCGCGCACGGCTCGGATTGTTTCCTTCGAGTTTTTCCACGCCACCATCACTCTGCGGCCCAGCGGCTTCTCCGGCGACCATGTCCCGGCTTCGAACGGCAGAATCAGAACCGGTCCTCCGGCCTCCAGAGCGATCTTTTCCGGTGTGTGGAGAACGACATGGTCACTGGATTTCGGCGCGCCCTGTCCGACAACGACCAGATCGGAGAGGTGGGCGTGTTCAGCGAGGATCTTCACATGGTCGCCATTGTCCATGTGCATCTCGTGGCTGCAATCGGATTTGGCGAACCGCTCCTCCAACTCGCGGCGGATTGCGGCGGCCTTTTCTTCGGCAGCCTCTGTTTGCTCCCGGATGAAAACATTGGAGGCGGCACGTCCGGCGGCTCCTGGCGGCATCGAGACCGGCGAGGTCACATAGACCACATTCAGGTGAGCCTCGAACCTGTGAGTCAGCGCGATTGCCAGTTCCAACCGATCCCGGTGCCTGGGATCATTCGCCATGTGACAAAGAATTGATTTGATGGCCATTTTTATGCTCCCGGCGGTCGTTATCTGGGCCTTAAAGAACACGATACCCAAGACATTTTGACGTCGTGAACCCTAACTCCGGGGAAACCGGCTGGCAATCCAACCGGTCCCTTAGATTGTGGTTTGCAATAGAATTCAGGCGCTCGTCTTGAGGGGGACGTCGTTTTCCTGCAGGGGCTTCTTGCAAAAATAAGGCAATAAAGCTGACCTAAAACAGGTCACTAATACTGCCCTTATTGCAATCGGTCCCGAAAGGAGCAAAAAATGAAAGGTCAGTATTATTCGAACGGTGATTGGAGCAATGATCCGCCGAAAGTCGTGGGGCCGGCCGATCTGGGATTCTGGTCTGCGACGAGCGTGTTTGACGGGGCCCGGTCGATCGCCGGCTGTGCACCCGATCTGGACCGGCACTGTGCCAGGCTGATCCGCTCCGCCGAGGCGGTCGGGCTGGACCCGGATCTGACTGCCGTGCAAGTGCACACCCTGTGCGTCGAGGGAATCCAGGCCTTGCCGGCGGATCTGGATCTCTACGTGCGGCCGATGTTCTACAGCTTCGGGGCGGGAATCATGCCGGAGGAGGCCGAGACCCGATTCACGCTGGCCGTGTTTGAGATGCCATTGCCGGACGCCATGGCCGGGCGCGCGACCGTCACGGCACAACGCCGGCCAGCACCCGACCAGGGCCCGACCGACAGTAAGGCGGGCGCGCTCTATCCGAATTCTCAGCGGGCGCGCAGGGAGGCCCGGGGACGGGGGTTTGAACTCGCTGTCGTGCTGGACCCGGACGGCAATCTGGCGGAATTCAGCCATGCGAACCTGGCTATCGCCAAGGACGGTGTAGCGATCACCCCGAAGCCGAACGGCAGCTTCCTGAACGGGATCACGAGGAACCGGACCTTCGAACTTCTGCGTGAGGCCGGTGTGTCGACCGAGGAGCGGGTGATGACGGTCGCCGATCTCGAAACCGCCGATGAGATATTCATGTGCGGCAATGCGGGTAAGGTGCAGGCCGTCACCGGCTTCGAGGAGCGCGATCTGCAACCCGGCCCGGTCTTCCGCAAGGCCCGGGATCTCTACACGGCATTCGTAGCGACCCAACGCGTGCATTGAGGTTGCCGGTGCGGGCTCAGGCGCGGAGAGATCTTCGCCTGAGCCCGAAGCCGGGCTACATCAGGTTGGGAAGGAACGTCACGATGCCCGGGAAGGCGATCAGCAGCAGCAGGGTGCAGACGTCCATCACCACGAACGGCATCACCCCCGCGAACACTTCCTCAAGCTTGATCGGAATCGGTGAGGCGCTACGGACCACGTAGACGTTCAACCCGACCGGCGGCGTCATCAGTGAGATCTCCGCGAGTTTGATCGAGATCACCCCGAGCCAGATCGGATCGAACCCGGCGGCGGTCAGGATGGGAAACATGACCGGCAGGGTCATCACCATGATCGCGATCGGATCGATCAGCATCCCGAGAATCAGATAAATCACTGCAAAAGCGAGTAGATATAGATATTTATTTAGCTCCCAGTCGAGCAGGAGCGTCGTGATGTCCGAGATCAGGCCCGTATAGGTGAGGAACCGCGCGAACAGGATGCCACCGATCACGATGATGAAGATCACCGAGGTGGTGACCCCCGCGTCCTTGAAGGTTTCGATCATGGTCTTGCCGCTGAACCGACCTTTACCGACAACGATCAGGAACGCTCCGAACGCCCCGATCGCGCCCGCATAGGTCGGCACGAACCAGCCGCCGTAGATCCCGCCGATCACCAGGACGAACAGAAACCCGATGCCCCACACGCCCTTGAGGGAATTGATCTTCTCCTGCATCGGGATGCGGATGTCGGATTGCGGTGCCAGCTTGGGATTGCGCAGGACCATCAGGTAGATGCCGAGCATGAACACCCCGGCCGAGAGCAGGCCCGGAACCAGGCCCGCCATCAGCAGATGGGCGATCGACTGCTCGGTGATGACGGCGTAGATCACCATCAGGATGCTGGGCGGGATCAGCGAGGCGAGCGTGCCGGATGCGGCGATGCAGCCCGCGCTCAGCCGCTTGTCGTAGCCGAACTTGGTCATCTCCGGCAGCGCCATGCGGGTGAAGACCGCCGCGTTCACCACGGTGGATCCGCAGGCCGCGCCGAAGGCGGCCGAGGCCAGTGTGGTCGCCATCGCCAAGCCGCCGCGCAGCCGGCCCATCCAATTGTAGGCGGCCTTGTAGAGGTCGCCCGTGATCCCCGCCTGGGTGGCGAGCGATCCCATCAGGATGAACAGCGGGATGACCGCCAGGTTGAAATCGTTGGTCGTGCTGAAGGGGATCGTGGCCAATTGGGCCCAAGCGGCGTCAGGGCCGATCGCCAGGTACATACCCACAATTCCGCCGAGCCCGAGCGCGACGCCGATATGCACGCCGACGCCGAGAAAGATCGCCATCATGATCGCGACCAGAATGCCGGTCGTTGCTGGATCAAGCACCTTGGATCTCCCTTAGTCGGTCATGATGGTGTTCTGGGGATCGATCTTCGGCGGTGCTTCGCCGGTCCGGATCCGCCGGATATCGACAATCATGTCCAGAACCAGCTGCAGCAGGAGGAGGGCGGTGCCGACCGAGAGGATCAGGCGCGCCGGAAACAGAGGGAAGCGGATCAAGCCGACCGTCGCTTCGCCGATCTGCAGGCTGTAGATGGCCTCATGATAGGACTGCCAGAGCAACAGACCGAAGAACACCATGGCCGCCAGATTGGCGAACACATCCATCGCGGCCTGAACCCTGGGGCCCATGTTGGTGTAGATCAACTCAACCCGAATATGGCCGCGCCGGATCTGGGCGTAGGCCAGGGCGCCGAACACGATCAGGACCATTGTGCTTTCCGTCAGTTCAAGGGCGCCGGGGACCGGCGTCTTGAGCATCTGGGTGCCGACCACCTCAATGGTGCCGAGGAACATCGCCGCCATCGTTCCGATCCCGCCCAGGAGCAGGATGACGAGGGCAACGCGACGCAGAGACTCTCTGAACACATCCATGATCGCGCCCCGGTCGGGTCAAAGGGAGTAGGGTCTCGAAGCGGAAACAAAAAACCCGGCGGCGATCCGGTGACCAGCCGCCGGGGTATTGGTCTGTGCCGCTAGCGGATCAGCGGCCGAGCCATTCCTTCCACTTGGTCTGAACCATGACGGCCTCGTCGCCCATGCCGCGGCCCTTCATGTCCTCGACCCAGTTGGCCAGAAGATCCGGTGCCTTCTCCTTCCAGGAGGCCAACTGATCGGCCGGGAAGTCCTTGATCACGCCGCCGCCGGCCTTGATCCCTTCGACTGCACCGCTCTCGAAGGCGTCGATCCAGGCTAGGTACTCGGCCTGGCTCTTGGCGGCCTCTTCCGTGAAGATCGCCTGGGTCTCAGGGGTCAGCTTGTCCCACGCCTTGTCACCGATGACGATCAGGTGACCGGTGATCGCCATGACCGGACCGCAGCTGTACTTGCCGACTTCGTAAAGCCGGTTGGTCACGATATTGCCCGGGTTCAGGAACGAGTAGTCCAGCGTCCCGCGCTGCAGCGCCTCGTAGACATCGCCAACGCCGACCGAAACCGGAACCGCGCCGACTGCCGCGTGCAGTTTCGGGATGTCCGCGCCGAAGCTGCGGATCTTCTTGCCCTCGAGATTGGCGATATCGGTGCAGCCCTCGTCCGGACCGGTCAGGTAGTAGACGCCGAGCGGCTGGTGGAACAGGAAGTTGATATTGAACTTCTCCAGTTCCGCATCGAACATCGGCAGTTCCGCAAAGGAATTGCGAGACAGGGTCATCGCTTCGGCAGGATTGTCGAACACGAACGGGATCTGGAAGGCCCGGATGAACAGAAGCTGGTCGGCATAGTAGCCTGGCACGACCGAAGCCATGTCGATGGCGCCGCGACCGGCGAGAGTCATCACCTCGTTGCCCTTGCCCAGACCGCCCGCATAGGTGATCTCGATCTTCACCTTGCCGCCGGTGCGCTCGGCGATGTTCTTGACGAAGTTCTGCTCGACTTCGAGGAACGGCGAGTTGGGGAGATAGTGTCCCCAGCGCAACGTCACTTCGTCCTGGGCGACCGCAGTTCCCGCCACGCTCATGCCGGCCGCGACGATCGCGCCCTTGAGCATCATCTTGATATGAGAATTCATGATATCCCTCCGTCTCCCGTTCTTTCGGACTCCCCGCACGGACTCAGCCAGGGTCTTTGAAAACCGCGTGGCAGGCCGGTCAGAATAGTCAACTGTTGACATCTTTCCTGGGCGGCGGCTTGCTGTCAACGCGTCGGATGAAAAGCGTCGAGATGGAGATCTAACAGATGCGGGAAAGGGCCTCGGATCAGCCCCGGTCGAGCCATGCGGTCTCCACCGATCAGTCGGTACCGGGATGGCGGGATATCCTCGACGCGCTGGCCACTCGCAGGTCTTGCAGGGACTTCGACGGGTCGCGGATCGATCGGGATATCCTGGCCGAGATCGTGCAGGATGGGACCGAGGCGCCATCGTCCTGCAATCAGCAACAATGGCATTTCATCATCGTCGACGACCGAGACCTCCTGCGGCGGGCCCATGACATCTCCGGCGGCAATCACCATTTCGCGGAATGTTCGGCCCTGGTCTACCTGTGCTTTCAGAAGGGCTGGACCCACGGAAACTTCTCAGTCGTCCAGTCGGTCGCGGGCGCCTGCTACCACATGATGCTGAGTGCGCATCTGCGCGGCTTCTCGTGCATCTGGAACGCCGGGATCGGGGACAAGGACGCTTTGGCCGAAATGCTGGCTGTGCCTGCGGTCTTCGAGATCCAGGGCGCGCTCGCCATCGGACGCGCCCGCCCGACCGCACCGGACATGAAGGCCCCGCGCCGTCCATTTGAGCAGGTGCATTCCTGGAACGGCTTCAGCCGCCCGGACCCCTCAGTCTACCCGGTGAAGGACGCGCCGACCTATCCGTATTTCGACATCCGGAACGATCACAATCCGTTCGCGATCTGGGACCCGACACGGTGGACTTGGCCGCAGGTTGGTGATTTCCGGGGCTATTCGGTCTGGGCGAAATCTCCGCTTGCCGGGGTGTACGTGTCCCGGCGCCAGGGGGCTGCGACCGAGGCGGAGTTGAGTTTGCTGCCGGACCTGTCCGACGGCGCACGGGTTGTGGAACTGATGCCGTGGGGCGGCACCTATAGCGTGGAGCTCCGCAGGCGGCTCCGGGCCGGTGTGGAACTCCGTCTGGCGGAATTGTCCGAGGCGAACCTGTCCTTCATCCTCGAGCGGTTCCGTCAGGAGGGCCTGTCGCTGGATCAGGTGCAGACCGACCTCATAGCCGGGCCTCGGCTGGCCTATGAGGATTCCAGTGTCGACGCGATGGTGCTGCCGCAAGTTCTGGAGCAGATGCCGGACCCGAAGGCCGTGCTGGATGAGGTGCAGCGGGTCCTGAAGCCGGGCGGATGCCTGGTGGTCAGCGTCCGGAACCTGGATTCGGCCTATGGCGCGCTCTGGCGAACCGAGGAGTCGAAAGCCCAGGTCCCCAATCAGGGGCCGTTCACGCCCCTGTCCGCGACCCGGGTTCGCTCCTGGCTCGCCTCGCGGTTTGAAATCGACAGGGAGACCGGGATCGGCCGCGAGGCCAGCGGCGATGCCGCCACAGTGTCCGGCCCCGAAAGTCTGACCTGCCGCCTGTTCGCCGCGCGCTGTCTGAAGTGATGAGGCGAGGACGCGCGGATGGGATCAGGGTTTCGGGCCGAGGGAGCGGGGGATGAAGCGGCCCGTGCCGACCGCGTCCTCCGACAGCGCGCCGTCGCGGACGGCGAACCGGCCCCGAACCATGGTGTGCATCACCCGGCAGGCCATCTCCTGGCCCTCGTAGACCGAGTAGCGCGCATCGGTCGCCAGACTGGATTTGTCGACTACCCAGGTGGCGTTCATATCCAGGATCGCGAAATCCGCATCCGCTCCGGGCATGATCCGTCCCTTCGCGGGAGACAGACCCATCGCATCGGCCGGGTTCGCGCTGACCAGGTCGATCAGGCGCTCGAGTGCGACCTGGCGGCGGGTATGGCCCTCGGTGAACAGGGCCGGCAGGACCGCGTCCAGCCCGGGAAAACCGGGCTGTGCCTTCCAGATTCCGCCGTCCTTGGAGGAGATAGGCCGGTGGATATGGTCGGTACCGACGGTGTCGATTTCGCCGGACCGGATTCCCTCCCAGAGGGCGTCCCGGTCGGCCGGTTCCCGCAGCGGCGGGTTGACCTTGCCGACGGCACCGATCTCGCTGCCGGTGTCGTGGGTCAGATAATGGGTGCAGGTCTCGATCGTCAGCTTGCTGCCGGCCCGACGCTGCTCGATCGCCGCCGCCAGAGCCTCGCCGGAGGAGGTGTGCACGGTATAGACCCGCGCGCCGGTCACCCGGCCGAAATAGGCGGCCCGGCGGATCGCATCGGCCTCGACGAAGGGCGGACGGGTGGCGTTCCAGGTCGCCAGACCGCCAGCGCCCTCCGGGTCCTGCGCCAGCACCCGGTCGCGCAGCACCCAGGCCGCTTCGATGTTCTCGGGGTGCGGGCACATCATGCCATTGTGGGCGGCAAGGCATTCCAGCAGACGCAGCATGAACCCGTCATCGGTGCCCGGCAGACCCAGGCGTTTGCCCTCGTCGCCGCGGATGTTCATGAACAGTTTCGCGGTCGGCACCCCGAATTCGGCGATGTAGCGGGGCAGCTCCGCCAGCTGGTCGTCGGTCGCGATCACGAAATGAAAGCCGAAATCGATCCGTGCGCCCGCTTCGGTGACCGATTTGAGTGTCTCGAACTGTCCGGAATAGGGCTCCGGACTCATCACGTAGGGGATGAAGCTGGTCACGCCGCCGATCGCCGCCGCCGCGGTCTCGCTCGCCGCATCGCCCGGCACACGCGGCTTCGAGATGTCGCTGCCATGTCCCAGATGCAGGTGGACGTCGCAGGCGCCCGGAAGCACATGCAGGCCCTTGACCGATACGGTCTCACGCGCGGACCCGCCGCCGCCGGGTTCGGCAATCGCCGCGACCCGGCCGTTGGAGATCAGCACATCGACCTCCCGGAAGCCGAGGCCGGCCAGATACACCGTGCCGCCCGCCAGTCTCAGGTCGATCGCCGTCATGTCGCGCGCTCCCGCATGTCTGTTGATGTGTCATTCCTAACGAAGAGTGCCCGGGTATGAAAGCCGAACGTATGCCGTATTCCGCGTTGCCGAGCCGCCCGCCATTGCGCTGGCCGAACGGCGCTCGGGTCGCGGTCTGGGTGGTTCCGAATGTCGAGCACTACGAGTACCTGCCGGATCCGATCCGCGGCCGCGATCCCTGGCCGCGCATGCCGCATCCGGACATTCTGGGCTACGGCCAGCGCGACTATGGCAACCGGGTCGGGTTCTGGCGGATGACCGAAGTGACCGATGCGCTCGGCATTCCAGTCACCTTGTCGCTCAATCTCGCCAACTGGGAACACTACCCGGACATCATGGAGGCCTCGGTCGTACGCGGCTGGGACGTCATGTGCCATGGGATCTACAATACCCAATACCATTGGGGTCTGCCGGAGGACGAGGAACGGGCGATCATCGCCGAATGCGTGGAGACCTATCGGCGCCTGACCGGAGGCACGCTCTCCGGCTGGTTCTCGCCGGCGGCGACCTTTACCCCGAACACGCCGGATCTCTTGGCGGAGGCCGGTATCGGCTACTACTGCGATTGGTATCACGACGATCAGCCGACCTGGATGAACACCCGCGCCGGCAGGCTGCTGACGATCCCCTATCAGATGGACATCAACGACGCGATGGTTCTGCGCCACGCACTGGAGGCGGAGGATTTCGCCCGCATGATCGTGGATCATTTCGACACGTTATGGGAGGAGGGGGCGGAGCACGGGCGGGTCGTCTGCATCGCCCTTCACCCCTACATCATGGGGCATCCCCATCGGATCCGGCACCTGGAAAGGGCCCTGCGCCACATCATCGAGCATGAGGGTGTCTGGCTGGCAACCGGCCGGGAGATCGCGGACTGGTATCGCGGCCAGCATCCGGCGCCGGTGGAGGACGGGTTATGACCACCCGCGCGCCCGGCATGGATCACGGGCTTTATCCGTATTCCGCGCTGCCAGGTCGCCCAACGCTGCGTTGGCCCAGCGGCGCACACGTGGCGGTGTCGATCGTGTTGTATCTGGAGCACTGGGAGATGGTGCCGCCCGCCGCCGCCCTGCGCGATCCGCGCTTCAAGGACCCGTTCGGGGATTTCGCGCCGGACTATCGGACCTACTCGATGCGGGAATACGGCAACCGGGTCGGGATCTTTCGAGTCTTCGAAGCTCTGGATCGGATCGGCTGGCCGGTCACGGTGGCCGCCAATGCGGCCGCATGCGCGCGCTATCCCAATCTGATCGCAGCCTGCGCCGAACGCGGCTGGGAGTTCGTGGCGCACGGCATTCACGCGACCCGCATGATCAGCGCGCGGCTCGAGGCGTCGGAGGAGAGGCGGGTGATCGCCGAGGCCTCGGCCACGCTCAAGATGGCGACCGGCACCGCGCCCCGCGGCTGGGTCGCCCAGGATTTCGGCGAAAGCGCCCGGACCCCGCAGTTGCTGGCCGAGGCCGGTTTCAGGTATCTCGCCCATTGGCCGAATGACGATCAGCCCTATTGGATGACCTCCCGACCCCGGCTGTTGTCGATCCCTTGCCAGGTCGAATGGGACGATGTCGCCTTGCAGTGGCACCGCCGGATTCCGGCCCACCGGGTGCCCGCTCTGATCGAGGATGCGATGGCGGTTCTGCACGAGGAAGGCGCGCGCTCCGGACGCAGCCTTTCGCTTGGAGTCCATCCCTGGCTCTGGGGTATGCCGCACCGGATTCGCTATTTGAACGAGACCCTGGATCGGCTAGCCGCCTATCCGCGGGTCTGGCCGGCGCGGTTGGGCGATGTGGCGGGTTATCTCGAGGAAAACCCGGATACAATCCCGTGATCACACATCAGAGGTGCTGTTTCATGCCAAATGAGCGTAAACTGTCAACAATTACGAGGGTCCAAGAGTCCCGATCAGCTTGAGGAAGCGACGCCGTGGCGAATTCAGATGTCTCGCAGCCGTTGATGTCGGCGAACCTGTCCATGCTGGCCTTTCAGAGGCTGGAGCAGGCCATTATGGCCGGCGAGCTCCAGCCGGGTGAGCGGCTCAGCGAGGTCACCCTCGCCAAGCGCTATGGGATCAGCCGGGGGCCGCTCCGGGAGGCGATCGGCCGCCTGGAGGGCCGCAATCTGGTCGAGCGGGTCGCCAATCAGGGGGCCCGGGTTGTGTCCCTAGACCAGGCACAGATCATGGATTTGCTGGTGATCCGCGAGAGCCTGGAGGGGATCGCCTGCCGGCTGGCCGCGGCCCGGATCAAGCCGGCCGAGCTGAAGCGTCTGCACGGCATGCTGGAGGGTCACGCCCAGGATGCCTCGGTGGTCAGCGGCAAAGGCTATTTCCAGGGCGGCGGAGATCTGGACTTCCACTACCGGATCGTGCGCGCCAGCGGGAATGATCGGCTGATCAAGATGCTGGATGAGGACATGTACTCGCTGCTGCGCCTGTTCCGCCAGCGGCTCAGCACCGCGCCGGGGCGCCCCGCCCAGGCGCTTGAGGAGCATCGGGCTGTGCTCGCGGCGCTGGAGGCGCGCGATCCGGACGAGGCCGAGGCCGCCATGCGGACCCATATCCGCAACAGTCGCGCCAGCATCAGTCACATCATCTCGACGACGGCGGAAGCCGAAGTGGCCTAGTGCCGGAAGACGGCGGATATCGGGTCCACCGTCTTCCGGCCGCGTTTCGGTCCGCGTTCAGCGCGGCATCACCACATAGCTCTCGACCGGCGGGATCTCGTCGATCAGACCGGCATCTTTCAGGAAGGCCGCGAACCGCCGATAGCGGGCCGGGTCGATGGCGGCCGGGCTGTGGGCGAACCGGGGCAGGGTGTCGCGCCAGGCCCGACGGTTCAGCTCGTCATTCGCGTCCGGATGGTTGCGCACGAACAGCTCCCACGCGGCGTCCGGGTGGTTGATCATGTAGACCGTGGCCCGCTCGACCGCATCCAGGAAGCGTTGGAATGCGGGATCGTCGCGCCGGTCGTTGTGGGCGACGTAGATCAGCTGATCATAGGCTGGAACGCCGTGTTCCTCGATGAAGAAGGCGCGGCCCGGACGCTCGATGATGTCCATCTGATTGAGTTCGAAATTCCGGTAGGCGCCGACCACGGCATCGACCTGACCGGAGACCAGGGAGGGCGACAGCGAGAAGTTGACGTTGATCAGCTCCACATCGTCCATGGTCAGGCCCACCGTCTTCAGCATGGCACCCAGGACCGCCTCCTCGGTGCCCGCGACTGAATAACCGATCTTACGGCCCTTCAGATCGGCCAGCGTCTGGATCGGGCCGTCGGCCAGGACGGTCACCGTGTTCAGCGGTGTCGCGACCAGGGCGCCGATGCGCGACAACGGCAGGCCCTCGGCCACCTGGAGATGCAGCTGCGGCTGGTAGGAGATCGCGATATCCGCCTGTTTGGCGGCCACCAGCTTCGGCGGGTCATTGGGATCGGCGGGTGCGATCAGTTCCACCTCCAGTCCGGCATCCGTGTAGTAGCCGAGTTCCTGGGCGACGATCAGCGGGCCGTGGTCCGGATTCACGAACCAGTCGAGCAATACCACCAGCTTGTCGGCGGCGCGCACCGGTGTTCCGGACAGGCTGAGGGACAGGAACAGGACAACCAGGAAACTCAGGGATCGGCGATACATGGGAACTCCAGATTTTCGAGGGTGAGACACTAGGTGTGATCCTCGACCTGCCACGGGGTGAGCCGCTTCAGGATCAGGTCGACGAGGGTGTAGAGGGCGACCGAGAGCACCGCGAGGGTGAGCAGGGACGCGAACATCAGGCCGGTCTGCATCCGGCCGTTGGCGTGCAGCATCAGAAAGCCGAGACCGGCGGAGGACCCGACCCACTCTCCCACCACCGCTCCGATCGGCGCGACGGCGGTCGCCACCCGCAGGCCGGAGCCGAAGGCGGGCAGGGCGGCCGGCAGGCGGACCCGGGCGAACAGACGCCATCCGTCGCAGCCCAGGGTCCGGGCACTGTCGAGCCAGAGCGGATCGACCCTGCGGAGACCGTCATAGAGGGCGGCGGTCACCGGGAAGAAGATGATCAGCGCGGCCATCGCCACCTTGCTGGCCATGCCGTAGCCGAGCCACAGCACCAGGATCGGCGCCAGTGCGAACACGGGTATTGCCTGGCTGACCACCAGGACCGGCATCAGCCATGGGCGAACCCGTCGGAAGGCGGTCAAAACCAGGGCGGTGGACAGGCCGACACCCACCCCGATCACCAGCCCCAACAGGATCTCGGTGACGGTGGTGACGGCGTGGCCCAGGATCGGTGGGGCGCGTTCGACCCAGGTCACCGCGACTTCGGTCGGGCCCGGAAGGATGAAACGCGGAACCCCGGTCAGCCAGACCACGATCTGCCAAACCAGAATCAGCCCGGCCGTGATCGTGAGCGGACGTCCCGCGCGCCTCAGGATCCGGAGCGCCGGTGAAGTCTCGTCTTGGCTGATACGGGAGTGCGCGGGGTCGCGCATGACCGTCCTTCTCCCTCCGCCGGCATGACCCGGATCAGGTTCTGGGGTCGTCCGATCACCGGACCTCTCAGCCACGCATCCATGGCTCCCCCGAAGTACTGGGAAGATGTTTGAGGCAATTGGAGTGTTTTGGCAAGAGGGGACTCAGACGGTGAGGCTCCGCAGCCAAGCGACCTGACCGTCGGTCTCGATCGCGCCGGGGCGGACGGCGCGCACCGCCTCAATGGCGTCGTCCGGGTCCATTCCGCCAGCGATCAGCAGGGCCGCGGTGATGGTGCCGCTGCGTCCCAAACCGGCCCGGCAGTGCAGAAACACCTTCTCGCCGGCCGCGAGCCTCGTAAGGATATCGTCCCTAAGGTCCGGCCAGTCCGACAGGAAGCCGCCATCGGGCGCCGAGTAGTCGCCGATCGGGGCGTCCACGAAACGCATGTCTGCCCGATCGACCCAAAGGCCGAGATCCGCCAACCCCAGGCTGCCGCGTTCCTCGCGCTCCATCAGACAAAGCACGAATCCGGCCCCCCAGCGCTTGATGGATCGGATTGCATCGGGGGCCGAAGGGGCGGGACCAAGAGCAATCCGTCCGGGCCAGGGCCCAGCCTGGACGGCGGCTATCGGATAGCTGCTCAGCCGTGGCTCCGCACGAATTTGGTGATCTCCGGCAGGATGTTGTCGCGCCAACGCCGACCGTTGAAGATCCCGTAGTGCCCCGCACCCTTCTCAAGGTGATTGGCCCGTTTGGCCTTCGGTATGTTCGAGGCGATGGTCTGCGCCGCCAAGGTCTGACCGGGAGCGGAGATATCGTCCTTCTCGCCTTCGATGGTCAACAGGGCCGTCCTGGTGATCGCCTCGGGCCGGACCTCCTGGTCCCGCCATTTCATGGTGCCAAGGGCGAGATGCCGTTCCTTGAATACCACCTTGATGGTGTCGAGATAGTATTCCGCCGGCACGTCCATGACGCTGAAATACTCGTCGTAGAAGCGTTTCGTCGCCGCCACCGATTTGTCGTCGCCGTCGACCAGATTCCGGAACATCGACATATGTGCCGAGAAATGGCGATCCGGGTTCATGGCGATGAAAGCGCCGACCTGCATGAAACCCGGATACACCCGTCGTCGGGAGCCCGGATAGTGCATCGGGACCTGGGTGATGCAACGGGTCTCGAACCAGCTCATCGGCTTGCTGTCCGCAAGCTCGGTTACCACGGTCGGTGCCGCGTGCGGATCCACCGGCCCTGATCGCCGGTGCGCGATGCGATGCCCTGGTCGCGACCGCGCAGGGCGAGGGCTGCCAGGATACAGGCGAGGATCGCCCAGGACAGGGGCACGGGATTGATGGCACCCGGCGCA
>JANSYC010000153.1 GCA_024742605.1 Alphaproteobacteria bacterium
ACCTCCAACCGTCTCGATAAAGGGACGGTCGTCGGAGTAGTCGTCCATGTGATAGCGGTACCCCTCCTCCACCAGCAGGCGTCTCGTCTGCTCGGTGTGGAGATAGCGGGACAGCCAGCCGGCCGGACGGGTTCCGGTGGTGGCCTCGATCGAGTCGGCGGCGCGCCGAATGAACGCCCGCTCGTCGGCCTCCTCCATCTGGAACTGATGCACCCAGCGCCAGCCATGCGCCGCCACCTCGTGGCCGGCTCCGGCGATCCGCTTGGCGAGATCGGGAAAGCTTTCGAGCGATTGCGCCGCCGCCGTGACGGTGCAGGCATACCCGTAGGAGTCCAGCAGACCGAACACCCGGGGCGCGCCCGCCTTGATGCCGTAGAGATAATTGCTCTCATTGCCGAAATTGCGGATCGGCTTCTTGAGCGTCACGAATAACTCGTCGACCGGCTCCGGTCCCCGGTCGCCGCGCGCGACCGACATCTCGGAGCCTTCCTCGACATTCACCACAATCGAAAGCGCGAGCTTGGCCGCTTCCGGCCAGTCGGCAGATCCGGTCTCGGCCATGGTCAGCGCTGTTCGAACTGGGTCTTGCCGAACATGACCTCTTTCTCCTGCTCGCTCATCGCCCCCTTGCGGCGCTGGTCGGCCAGCACCTCCAGGCCGCGCTGAACGGCCGGACGGGCGTCGATCGCCTGATACCAGCGGTTCACATTGGGATAGTCCGCGAGTTTGATGTCATAGCGGTCATGGCTGCGCATCCAGGGGAAGATCGCCATGTCGGCGATGGTGTAGTCGCCCGCCACGTACTCGACCTCGCCCAACCGCTTGTCCAGGACCCGGGTCAGCCGGTGCGCCTCGTTCCGGTACCGGTCCATGGCATAGGGGATCTTTTCATTGGCGTAGACGATGAAATGGTTCGCCTGCCCGAACATCGGGCCGAGCCCGCCCATCTGCCACATCAGCCATTCGATGGTCCGGAATTCCTCGGCGGGGTTCAACGAGATGAACTTGCCGGTCTTGCGCGCGAGATAGAGCAGGATCGCTCCGCTTTCGAACAGATGCAGCGGAAGCCCGCCCGGCCCGTCCGGATCGACGATGGCGGGGATCCGGTTGTTCGGCGAGATCTTGAGAAAGTCCGGTTCGAACTGCTCGCCCTTGCCGATCGCAACCGGTTGGACCGCGTAGGCCAGGTCCATCTCCTCAAGAGCTATGGACACCTTGTGACCGTTCGGGGTCGGCCAGTAATACAGATCGATCATGGGGAGGTCCTCCGGTCCGTTCGCGACTCGTCGCTCACAAGGCTAGAGGCAAACGGACCGGGGGCAAAGTCTCAGGCGTGTGAATGGGCGTGCCTGGGATCCGATGCAGCCTTCGCCTCCCGCAGTTCCGCCATCGACTGGCGCAGAATGCTGACCGCCGATTTCAGAAACAGCCCGGACATGATGAAGGCCACGATCACGTCGGGCCAGCCGGTGCCGGTCAGCCAGACCGCGCCGCCCGCGATCACCACGGCCACGTTGCTGATCGCATCGTTGCGCGAGCACAGCCAGACCGAGCGCACATTGCTGTCGCCCTCCCGCCAGCTGAACAGAATAGCCACGCTCGCCAGATTGGCGATCAGCGCCAGGACACCGATCCCACTCATTACGGCCGCGTTCGGAACGCCGATGGTGAACAGTTCATAGACCGTCAGGCCGAACACCCCCATCCCCATCAGCGCCAGTGAGCCGCCTTTGAACAGAGCGGCTTTGGCGCGGGTGGCAAGCGGCAGGCCGATCACCGCGAGGCTGATGGCATAGGTCGCGCTGTCCGCCAGGAAATCGAGACTGTCCGCCGCCAGCGCCATCGACCCGGCGAGCGCACCGCCGAATATCTCGATCGCGAACATTCCCGCATTGATTACGATCACCGCGATCAGCGCGCGTTTGTAGGCGGCCGAAACGCCTTCGAACTTCACATCCTGTCCACAGCAGCCGGACATCTGAACCTCCATTGCTCACAGGAATGTGCATGTCGGAGGAAATCACGTCAATTCAATGAGTTACAAGATAACATAACATCCCACCCGAACATCCGGCCGCCCCTGGCCCGGCTTCAGAACCCCGATCGCGTTGGCTTCGGCGACGGCGCGCTGCATTCTGGTTCGAATTGGCCAAACGCCGAAACACTCCTGAATTCCTCTCGTCCATTTAGCCCAATACCTATGTTAACCCCAGTTTCAGGATTGAACAGCAGTCCTGACGCATATCGACGCCAAAGAATTTCCAATAACGGACCGGAACAGACCTGCTTTCAAACCAGCAATGAGGAAACATCAATAAATAGATCTGATCTTTTACTTAAAATCTGACGCAAACACTTTGCCTAGTCAGAAATCAGAGCAGCCTCATCCGGCGCATCAGCCAGATTTCCGCCGAGACCAACAGCACCAGGATGATGCACAGCACGATGAAGCCGTCGCCATTGTCAGCCCCTGG
Organism: Alphaproteobacteria bacterium; assembly: GCA_024742605.1. Lineage (GTDB taxonomy): Bacteria > Pseudomonadota > Alphaproteobacteria > Thalassobaculales > Thalassobaculaceae > JANSYC01. The sequence continues at coordinate 2,475 of JANSYC010000153.1, forward strand.
AACGCCGCCCAGGTTCACCCCCAGAAGACCCGTGACGAAGCTGATCGGCATGAAGATCGTGGCGACAATCGACAGCCAGTACATGTTCCGGTTCATCCGCTCGGCGACTCGAATGGCGATCCCGTCCTCGACGATCTGGGCACGGCCGCGCAGGGTCTCGAGATCCTCAACCAGGCGGGTCACCCGCTCGGCTGTCTCCCGCAGCGCATTCGGGTCCAGTGACGGAAGCGCCAAGGCCCCCTTCTCTCTGAACTCGTGCAGAGCTTCCCGCTGGGGATGCAGATAACGGTGCAGGACCAGAGACCGGCGGCGGATACGGGCCAGCTCCCGCCGCTCGCCCGAGGTGGTGGCGACCAGCGCCTGCTCTTCCACCACGTCCAGGGCCTCTTCCATCAGATCGATCTCGGGCGCAATCCGGTAGGTCAGCCGCTCGATCAGCCGAACCAGGAAATCCGCGATCGAGTGTGAACCTTTGCCGTCGTCCATCTCGGTGGCCATATCGTGCACCGCGAGAACCTTGTAGCGGGTCAGGACCAGGACCCGATCCGGCGTCGCCCAGATCCGCACGGCCACCGTGACCTCGTCGAGCTGACCGATATCGAAGTTGATGCCGCGTAGAATCAGCATCAGCCCGCTCTCGGAGACCACGCAGCGCGGGCGGGTATCCTCTTCCAGCAAAGCCTCGCGGATGGTCGCTGGGATGTCCGGTTGCGCCTCCATCCAACTCCGGGTGGCCGGCTGTGTCCGGTCCAGATGCAGCCAGACCGGACCCCGCGCCGTCATCTCGGCGATCCGTGCGTCGCCGTCCTCCGGTGTGAAGCGCCGGCCGCTGCCGTCGCCCGCGAACCCGTATCCCCAGATCAGACCAATCATATCGCTGCCTCCCAATCGAAATTCCCCGCCCTCTGCCGCCAGAACCGCATCGGGCGGGCGGCATGCCTGACGGCGATTTTAACCGCAATCCGGTATCCGGATAGTGCGGGCCGGAGGGCCCCTCCAGAAGGGCATCGCACAGCTCTGCTTGCCAGAACGCCACACGCTATCATCTCACTGGTACTGTTGTTCCGACGCGGTTAACGGGATAGGACAACAGGGTACCCTCCGGGCACGGCCTGGGTGCCCCACATCCGGTCCTCTCCAAAGGAGTCGGATCCCTGCGGCATCGTCCCCCGCACCGGGAAAGCCGCCGCTCCGAGCAAACCTGAGGTCCGGATATATGTCCATTCACGTCGCCCTGACCCATGTCACCAGCTATGTGTACGAGCGGCCCATCATGCTCGGCCCCCAGGTGATACGTCTCCGCCCTGCCCCGCATGCGCGGACCCCGGTCGAGAGCTACAGCCTCAAGATCGAGCCCGCCGATCATTTCCTGAACTGGCTGCAGGACCCTCAGGGCAACTGGCAGGCCCGGGTTGTGATTCCTGAGAAGACCGACCGGTTCGTGGTCTCGGTCGACCTGGTCGCGGACATGACGGTGATCAATCCGTTCGACTTCTTCGTGGAGCCGGAAGCGGAGGCGTTCCCCTTCTCCTATGCCCCGCAGCTGCAAAGCGATCTGCTCCCGTATCTGCAGCCGGAAGTGCCGGGCGAACTGCTTGCGGCCTGGATGGCGGATGTGCCCCGCCAGGCGCCGAACACGGTCGATTTCCTGGTGGCGCTGAACCAGCGCCTGCAAGGC
>JANSYC010000175.1 GCA_024742605.1 Alphaproteobacteria bacterium
GAGCCCCGGCGCTTCAGCGCTTCGTTATAGGCCCGCCAGTTCTTGATCTTGTAGGTCGGGGGTATCGGTCTGCTCATGCCATCCAGCTATCACGCTGGATTCACGGGGTGAATCCCCCAAGGGCTTTGTGCAACAGAGCCGCACCAGTCTGGAACTCGAGCCAACCCATCTCCACGGATCGGCGCCGGCGGCTGCGCTGCAGATCACGATCGACGACGCGCAAACTGGCGAAGGCGGAACGCTTGAGTTTCGCGTGCATTTGAATGGTGCGCAGGCCACCGAGCCGGTTTCCTTTCTGGCCACAACATATCTGCAAGAGACATCGGGCGACTACATCGGGTTCGTTGATGCGCCCTTTGTGATCGAACGCGGCGGAGAGGAGGTAATCGTACGCGTCCAGACCACCCCGGACAACCTGCCCGAAACCACAGAAGTGATGTCAATCAACATTCACGAGGTCGTTGGTGCCACGGCCAGGTATGGGACAGATGCATGGGCCTTCGGGACGATTCTGGACGACGATCAAGCGTTCGAAACGCTGGTCTTCGACGCGCAATCGGTACATGGCGACCTATCGGCTGGCGAGACAGATCTCTATCGATTTGTGACTGACGGTTCCGGAACCGCTCGTGTGGACATTTCGGGCTTGAACAGCGATGCCGACCTGGAAATCCTGGACAGGAATTTCGAACCCCCTGGCGCCGAAGGCTTCTCATCGCGCCGTTCAGGAGCCTTGGACGAGCGCGTCGAATTCAGTTTCGGGCCGAATGAGCTTTACTACATCCGCGTGTCATCGAAGGATGACTATACGACCTACCGCCTCGCATTGACACCCGAGTTTGGATCTAATCGCTTGCCGACGGCGGTCGATGATGTGCTCGAAGTCACTTTGAGCCCGGATGATACGGTTCTGGTCCACAAGGCCGCCCTTCTGGAAAACGACAGCGATCCCGACGGCGATGTGTTGACGATACGTGCGATTGATGGCGATGGCGCGGGCTTTTCATGGGTCGGGAACGGCACCGCGATCGATATGGGCGACGCGATCCTTTTCAGGCGCGAGGGGACAGATACAGTCGGCAGGTTCGCCTATGCACTTGGCGATGGCGAGAGCATCCACAGCGACTGGGCTTTGGTGACACTGGATTTTGACGGCATCGAACAACCGTCCTCCGGCCCCGATCTCGTTGTTGAAAATGTCTACGTTAATGATCTTCCTTTTTTAGAGTGGCGGGCGCTGGGTGTTGTTGATCCCGATAGCCCCTTCGAAGTGCGCTTTGACGTGGTCAATATCTCAGATACAGCCGTCACCGATCTGTTCTATACGGGCGTGGGGACAGCAGATGGACTTATCGGTGTGCAAACGACCCATTTGTCGCTTGGGCCCGGTCAAAAGATCACAGAGACATTTACCCCCCGTATCGAATAAGGATACCTCGGTAGGACCGGTTTTGCGGTCTTCGCCGACTTCTATCAACAACGTACCGGTGACATCAATTACCTGAACAACGTCGTGCGGTCAGACGTGATCATCGCAGAGCCTTATCCTTTGACGGATTTGGACTATGCCATTGAAAACGTGATGATCAACGAAGTACCCTATGCCACTTGGGTCGCGACGGAGCAATCCGTCGCCTACGACCAACCTCTCATTTTCACCTATGACATTGTAAACCTCGGAACCGAGGCGGCCGCAGGTGGGGATCATTTTAATACCGGAGTGGTCGTGGTGGGCGCCACGAACCTCGGCATAATCCCCCGGCACCTGAATCCCGGTGAGCGGCGCTCGGTCACGCTCGATCCCGAAATCAACGCAGACGATATCGGCCTCCGCGCTTTCTCGATCACCGCAAACCTGTCTCGAAGTGTCACACAACAGGGAACTCCAGAATCCGACAAATCCAACAACATCTTCAATGGCTATATCACTATCGTCGAACCCGAAGGTCCGTCAGAACTCGGCGAGAGTTTTGGTCTGGTCTGGCCTGAAAATCCTTTGGAATTGGTCCAAGACTGTCAACGCCGGTTGAAAACTGGCCCACTTGGCCGATTGGAAACTGACCCACCCGCTCGATGAGCAGGCCAGAGCGCGCGGGGTCTCCATTTAACCGGAGCGCGGTCTGGCCTGCGGCGGTGGTGTTACTCGGCGAC
>JANSYC010000023.1 GCA_024742605.1 Alphaproteobacteria bacterium
CCGCGGCCACCAGTGGCGCCAGGATCGCGATGGCTCCGGTCGAGTAGCATCCGGGATTCGAGACCCGGTCCGCAGCCATGACCGCATCCCGCTGACCCGGACGGAACTCCGGAAACCCGAAGGCCCAGCCCTCCGCCGTCCGGTGCGCGGTCGAGGCGTCGATCAGCTTGACCGGCAGCCCCTCCGCCAGAGCGGCGGTTTCCCTTGCGGCATCATCGGGCAGGCACAGGATCGCCACATCCACCTCGGCCAGGGCCTCCCGCCGGGCGGCAGGGTCCTTGCGCCGGGTCTCGTCCAGCGAGATCAGCGAGATATCATCGCGCGCCAACAGGCGCTCGCGGATCTGAAGACCCGTGGTACCTGCCTCGCCATCGATGAAAACCCGTGCGGTCATGACGACCTCCTGTGCGAACCGTTCGGCGCAGCTTACTTCAAACCGCGCACCACATTGAAGGGGGAGAACGCCTGCGCCCCCGCCATCATCTCGATCCGGTTGATATTGACGTTGCGGGGACGGGAGGCGGCCCAGAACACCGCGTCCGCGATATCTGTCGGCTGCAGCGGATCGACGTCGTCATAGACCTGCGCGGCCTTGTCGGCATCGCCCTTGAACCGCACCTGGGAGAACTCGGTCTCGGCCAGACCCGGTTCGATATCGGTGGCGTGGATGTTCTTGCCGACCAAATCCGCCCTCAGATTTAAGGTGAACTGACGGACAAAAGCCTTTGTTGCGCCGTACACATTTCCACCAGGGTAGGGCCAGTAGCCGGCGATCGATCCGATGTTCACCACATGGCCGTAGCCGTTCGCCACCATCTGCGGAAGGATCGCGCGGGTGCAGTACAGAAGGCCCTTGATGTTGGTGTCGATCATGGTCTCCCAATCGTCCATCGACACCTCATCGGCCCCTTCGAGCCCCAGGGCCAGCCCGGCATTGTTCACCAGCACATCGATCGGCGTGAACGCGGCGGGCAGGGACTCGACCAGCGCGTTGACCTCGTCCTTCTTGGTGACGTCGAGAACGGCGCTGTGGCAGGGATTGGTCAGCTCGGCCTTCAGGCTCTCCAGACGTTCGCCCCGGCGACCTGTGATGATGGTCTGCCAGCCCTCGGCATCGAAGCGCTTGGCGGTCGCCCGTCCGAAACCCGAAGTGGCGCCGGTGATGAAAACGGTCTTTGCCATGAGATGATCTCCCATAAAGTGATGGTCGTTCAGGGGTCTGCGTGGTGCTCCGCCGTCGCGGCCGCTTCTGCGTGTTCCTTCAGCTTGGTGGCGATCCAGATCCGCTCCATCTCGTCGAGCGATGCGTCCAGCGGCGTGCGGTCCTCGGCGGCGAGGGCGGCTTCCACCGCGCGAAACCGCCGCTCGAACTTGCCGTTGGTGCGGCGCAGGGCGGTTTCCGGGTCGACCCCCAGGTGCCGCGCCAGGTTCACGACGGTGAACAGCAGATCGCCCATTTCGTCCTCGACCCGATCCGGAATCGCGCCAGAGGCAAGTTCGTGCTTCAGTTCGCCCAATTCCTCCTCGATCTTGTCGATCACCTGGGCGCTGTCGGGCCAGTCGAAGCCGACCCGCACCGCGCGTTTCTGCAACTTCACTGCGCGCATCAGGGCCGGGTAAGCGACAGACACGCCGTCCAGCACGCTCGGCACGCGCCCATCGGCCTCGGCCTTGGCGGCACGCTCTTTGGCCTTGCTGTCCTCCCAGACGCGGGTCTGGGCATCCGCATCGGACACCGACGCGCTGCCGAACACGTGCGGATGACGCCGAAGCATTTTCTCGGTGATGGCGCCGGCCACGTCCCGGACGTCGAAATCCCCGTCCTCCTGGGCCATGCGGGCGTGGTAGACCACCTGGAACAGAAGATCGCCAAGCTCGTCCTTCAGCTCCGCCTTGTCGCCATTGGTGATGGCCTCGGCGACCTCGTAGGCCTCCTCGATCGTGTACGGCGCGATGGTCTCGAAACTCTGGGCGATATCCCACGGACAGCCACGATCCGGATGGCGCAGGGCGGCCATGACCGCGATCAGCCGGTCAAACGGCTCCTGCGGCAGTTCCTCAACGGGGAAGGGCGCGGATTTCTGTGTCTCTGTCATGGGGCCGGACGATACCGGGTGAACCGACGGGCTTCAAACCCGAAACCGGAGATTTCCGGGAAAACGCGTCAGGCTGGGAGCGGTAGGCAAGCCGCTCATACTCGCGTCCCCAGGCTCTTCCGGGTCACGGAGGAGTTCACCATGCCGTTCTTCTGGACCATCTGAACGCCTCGGCCGCCGAGCCTGGCTTCGACCACACCCGGCCTCAACACGGGTGATGCCAAGCTGGAGAAGGTGCGGACGAGCCCAATGAAGGTGTTCGCCTGAGATTTCCCCGACCGACGGGCGTTAACGAGTCGTTAAGGAAACCCCTTAAACGCGCATAATGTATATTATGGGAAATTATATTTAATTCCATGCAGTGTGTAGATCTATGATTTTCACCCTTATCACGACCAAACTCTGAATACCGCTCCCCTTAAGGTAATTTTCCAAATGCCTTTTTACCTGGGGAGTAATCATCATGCGTAGCGCTACCAGAAACCCGTCTCTAGCAAACCAGACCACTCTAGCCCAACAGAACAGCGTTGGCACGCCGTTGCCGGACTTCCTCAATGGGTTCGACGACCTGTCGATCGCCCGGCGCTATGCGGCGGAATCCATCGCCCTGCTCCGCCGGTCAGGCTTCACGGTCGCGATGGAGTTTGATCTGTCGGACTGGGCTCAGATCATGGAGACAGCGGAGAACAGCATCCTGACGAACCCTGCGTTCGACCCAGCCCACAGCCGCTTGGACGCCTCGAACTCTTTCTGGCTTCGCATTTCTGACAAGCATGGCACTTGCGCGGTGATCGCCGACAAGCTGGTTGTCTGCGACGACTATCTTGAGGAACTCCGCAGTTGCCGGATGTACTATGCCGACCCGACGGAGACGCAGCGGATTGAGTTGGCTCAAGACTTGCCGTTTGGCCGCTTCTCGGGACGGATCGGTTGTGCAGGCGGATTATGGGTCCATCCCAGAGCACGCAAACAGGGGCTGTCCTGGCTCCTGCCGCGACTTGTGAGGTCGTATTCTGTTCAGTTCTGGGGTGTCGACCGGCACTGCGCGGTGGTCGTGGAGAGCACCCGAAGCAGCGGACTGGTTGAGCAGGCCTATGGGTTCCAGGACGTTCATTTGTTGACGACCGGGTATTTCCCGCCGGCCGAGAAACCTGTGAACGTCTATGTAATCCACATATCCCGCGACGAGATTCTGGAGCAGTTCTCAGTGGACCTCGAAGCTATTGCGCAAGATCGCGACCAGAAGGTGCGAGACGTCGCTACCATTGTCGGAAAGCGGAAGGATCAGGCGGCGATAGGATGACGTGAAATTCCTGTCAACCGTTGACACCTCGGAGACGAATGGGACGCCCTGCTGTTTGGCGGATAGGAAACTGTCCAGAGCCATTTCACGAATGGATTGAGTGGGCAGATCGACAACGAGCCGGGCGGAATAGTCGTCTCCGCCTCCGCAGGCCGCACGTGCCGCGAAGGTTTCAAACACGTAACGTCTTGGATCCTCGGATCTGACATCAATCAGATGCACCAGACCCGCAAGGCGGCGTATCGCGCCAGACACCATGAAGTCGTCCAGAAAGACGTCATCCGGATGCGGGTATCTTTTCTTGGATCGGCTGCTGATCAGGGACATCAGCCGGATCAGTTCGTTGTCAGAACCGACAACAAGGCCGTCCAATCCATAGGACCTTATGGTCGTATGACCCCGATCCCCGTCAAAGACACGGGAGGTCGCTGCCGCACCAGAGCCGACAAGCCGCATCTCGAAGTCCCCCAACCCAAACCTCTACGATCACTGACGTAAACGTATCAAACCGCCTCATACTGAAGCGATTTAGTTGACATATGGTTACGGATATCGGGGATTTTAACAAGACAAATTGTCAAGATCTTATCGCAGTCATCAGCAAGGACACTGCAGCAAGGACATTGCGGTTCGCCGGGTTTCAGCTTCTCGGAGAGCCGACATCCCATTCGGCGATCACCAGCGTGATGCATTCCTTGTCCGGCGTGCTGGAGATGAAGGGCAGTACGATCACATGCGCCTCGCGTTGTCCCTCTGCCCTGAACCGTGATCCTTCGGTCGACATAAAGGCATATGCCGCCGGCCATGTATCGTCACCATTGCGGCGGGCGGCGTCCAAACAGACGCCCTGAAGGGTTGCGTCAATTTTGGCACCGCTGAACTTGACTTCATAAGCGCCATGTTCCTCGGAGGCCCGCAGAACGCAGCAGGTATCGCAAACCAAATTCGGCGACGCCAGCAAGTCCGCGACGGTCATCTGAGCGCCGGATCTGTCATGCAGGTCCAGCCACTCCGCCAACGCGATTTGAAACTGATAACGCGCGCTCCGGAAATTCAGTTTTCGAGCGACCCAGCTTTCAGACGCCCGTTCAAATGGTAGGACCGTTGCCATAATCTGAAACTCTATGTTGAAATTCAATCCGAGGCTGAAGGGTGCTCTGCCCTGCCGCTGTCGTCAAGCTTGTAATGACCATAAGTGGAATTGAGTGAAGATTTGCCTAAGGAAAAAACAATTATCGGAATGAATTCAACAGTTCATTTGATATCAAGTTGAGCGGTTGAACAGCGTCCGTCCCGGTCCATCACGCCACGGAAGACCGTACGTTGATCGCTATCGGCAAAAGCCTTGGAGAAACGGATCATCTGATCGGACGTGCGAAGAAACACCCGATGTTTCTGGCAGACCTCCATCATGTCCTTCAGGAACGCCTTGGCCTCGTCTCGGGTCAGGAGATTCTTCTGGTGGTCCTTTGCGATATCGCCGAGCAGTTTCGGGTCGATCATTGGGAACTGTCCTGCTGTCTGCCGTTTCACTGGTGTTGCCGAGGCAAGTCACGATACGCTTGCAGAATGGCGAGGATAACACCTGAACATTACCTGAAGAAACCGGGCCGGATCCTAACCTGGCATGCTGGTGCGCACTGCCGATCCCACAAGACATCTCAGCGTGAAGACTATTTCACGGTCCTCCCAAAGGAGTTGGCGCCCTTTCTGCACATGATCGGCTCTGACACTACCGAAGGTGAGGTGCTGGAGTTCTTCATGAGCGAGATGCTGTACGAGCTTGCCCGGCTTGAAGCCGAGGCTGAGGAGATGTACCGGGGCGATCCGCTGATCCCGAAGATGCCGCCGGGTGCCGTTCTGTTCGAAATTCGCGGCTTCTTCCATCGCCACCTTGAGTTCTCCGTCACCCAGCACGTGATGCCGGTGACCGATCCGTTCCGGAAGGCGCCCGAGCCGAACTGGCTCATGCTGGCCAATCAGAATGTACGGAATCCGGAGAGATGCGGGACGGCGTTTGACGAGCTGTTGGATCGGTGCGACCGGGTTGCGCGGGCACACGATCTGGTGCTGGACCTGACGATGGCGCGCCACGGGTTTCGCACCATGCTTCGGCGGAAACTGGCGGACGGTGCCGTCTCCCCTACTCCGCTTTCCCTGCTGCCCGCAGATAGATTTGGCGATCCGTTTTATGCAGCGCGAAGCCCGGCCGTTCCGGCTCGATAAAGCCTCGGCGTTTGTACCAGTTCAGGGGCCGGGGGCCGCACATCAGCAGCCAGCGGCGCAGATTCTGAAGATCCGGGTGTCCCTCGACACAGTCCATCAGCCAGCCGCCGCGCGCCGCACCGCGATTGCCATCCAGCAGAAACACGTCGCCGATATAGGCGAAGGCGGCGAAATCGGTCACGACACGGGCGTACCCGACCATGCCCGTCACATCCGGCTCCCCAGGAAACACGCCGAAATTGACCGACCCCGCGATCATCCGGCGCACGGTCTCAAGCGGAATGCCCGGCGACTGGTCGCCGGCCGCCAGATACGCGCAGACCACCTCGGCCTCGATGTGCTCCCGGTCGGTGGTGATCACCCAGCCGTCCCGCTCCCATCGGCGCGGCGGGATATCATCCAGCCTGCTCATAGCGCCACCACCAGTCCGTCGTAGCCCGGCTCGACCCCATCGGGACAGCGCTCGAGGATGGTGCGGTAATCCATCTGGGTGTTCATATGGGTCATCACCGCCCGTCTTGGCTTCACCCGATCGATCCAGGCGAGCGTGGTATCCAAATCGGCATGCGCCGAGCTGGGATCGGGGCGCAGGCAGTCGACGACCCAGAGATCGAGACCGTAGCTTGCCAGCTGCTCGAGCTGGGCATCGTCGAAGCTGTGCACATCGGTCGAATAGGCGAACCGCTCGCCGAACACGAAGCCAAGACTTTCACCGGAACTGCCATGGCTTTGGAGCATGACGTCAACCGCCATGTCCGCGACCTCGATCCGTCCGTTGCGCGGAATTTCACGGGCCTCCAGCGGCGGCCTGAAATGCGGTGGGCTGTTCGCCGATTTTTCGAACATATAGGTGAACCGGCGGCGGAGATCCGCGAAGGTCGTCGCATCGGTCATCGTCGGTATCGGCGCGCCCATACGCCATTGAATAGGACGCAGGTCGTCGAGACCATGGGTGTGATCGGCGTGAAGATGGGTGATCAGCAACGCATCGATCCGCTCGACCTCGGCATCGACGAGTTGCTCCCGCAAGTCCGGGGACGCGTCGACCAGGATCACACGATCATTCTCTTCCACGAGGACCGAGCAGCGGCGGCGGCGGTTCCGGGGCTCGTTTGCGTCGCACGCGCCCCAGCCGGAATACAGGCTCGGCACTCCGATCGAGGACCCGCAACCGAGCATTGTGACCTTCATGCGGTCTTCCGATCCACGTCCAGCGGGCCAAATCCTTCCGGCATCGGCACTTTGGAGAACAGATTGTGGAAGTTCCGGGTGGTTCGCTCCGCCGACTCCCGTTCGTCCCACCCCCTGGTCTCCGCCACGACACGGTGGGTATGCACGACATAGGACGGCTCGTTCCGCTTCCCGCGATGGGGTGGCGGCGCCAGGTAAGGAGCGTCGGTCTCGACCAGGATACGATCTTCGGGAACAGCGGCCGCGATCTCCCGCAGTTCGTCCGACTTCTTGAAGGTCACGATCCCCGAGAACGAGACATAGTGCCCCAGCGCAATCGCCCGCATCGCCAGATCCCGGCCGGAGCTGAAACAATGAAGTACCGCCCGAAACGGTCCGTTCCGCCCGGTCTCGTCTTCCAGAATGCGGGCCATGTCCTCGTCCGCGTCCCGGGAATGAATGATGACCGGGAGATCCAGCCGTCGGGCCGCCTCGATATGGATGCGGAAACCGGCGGCCTGCGCCTCCGGAGAGCCGTGCGAGTAGAAATAGTCGAGGCCGCACTCCCCGATCCCGACGACCTTCGGGTGCGCGGCATAGGCGACAAGCTGATCCGCCGTCACATCGGGCTCCTCATCGGCTTGATGCGGATGGGTGCCGACGGTGCAGAACACGTCGTCATAGGCCTCGGCGATCGGCAGGATGCGCGTCTCGAACTGGCGGACCCGGGTGCAGATCGTGACCATGCGTACCAGACCGGCCCGGCGGGCACGGGCCACGACTTCGTCCCGCTCCGGGCCGAAATCGTCGAAATCCAGATGGCAGTGGCTGTCGACCAGCGGCGGCAGGCTCGTATCCGAAGTCACTGGGACGCCCCCTCCTCCGCGACCCATCGCGGAAACGCCCCTTCCGGCTTCGGCAACGGCGTTCCGGGAGTCAGACGACACGCCGGGTTCAGCCGATCGAAGCCGCGCTCGTCCGGACCGAGGACCAACTGATCCAGCAGCTTCGCGGTCGTGTCCGGCATCACCGGCTGCAGCAGGATCACCGCATGGCGGATGGCCTCGGCCAGGGTGTAGAGCACGGTCTCCATCCGGGCCGGATCGGTCTTGCGCAACGCCCAGGGCGCCATCTCGTCCACATAGCGATTGGCGTCGCCGACGACCTCGAACACCGTCTCCAGCATCTTGTGAAAAGCCTGCACGTCGAGATGCGCACGGACCGCCGGAAGCATGGCGTGCGCCTTGTCCAGCAGGGCCTGGTCGGACGGCTCGAAGGCGCCCGGTGTGGGCACGGCGCCATCGCAGTTTTTCACCACCATCGACAACACGCGCTGGCACAAGTTGCCCAGATCGTTCGCCAGTTCGGAATTCATCCGGTTGATCATCGCCTGGTGGGAAAAATCACCATCATTTCCGAACGGCACCTCGCGCAGCAGGAAATACCGGGTCTGATCCAATCCGTAGGTTTCGACCAGCGACACGGGATCGATCACATTGCCGAGCGATTTCGAAATCTTCTCGCCCTCGTTTGTCCACCAGCCGTGCGCGAATACCCGCTTCGGCGGTTCCAGATCAGCGGCCATCAGAAAGGCCGGCCAATAGACAGCGTGAAACCGCAGGATGTCTTTTCCGACCATATGAAGATCGGCCGGCCAGAAGTCGGCGTAGTCGCCGTCCTGATTCGGATAGCCTGCGGCCGTGATGTAATTGGTGAGTGCATCCAGCCAGACGTACATGATGTGGGCGTCGTCCCCCGGCACCGGAACGCCCCATTTGAAGCTTGTTCTGCTGATCGAGAGATCGCGCAGCCCGCCCTTCACGAAGCTGATCACCTCGTTGCGGCGGCTGTCCGGAAGGATGAAATTCGGGTTTTCCTCGTAGAACCTCAGCAGCGGTTCCTGCCATTTCGACAGATCGAAGAAATAGCTCGGTTCCTTGACCCATTCGACCGGCGCGCCGGTCGGAGCGATCTTCTGGCCGTCCTTTTCGACCAGTTCCCCTTCACCGTAGAACGCCTCGTCCCGCACGGAATACCAGCCGTCATAGGACTCGAGGTAGATATGGCCGCGCTCCTGCAGGCGAACCCAAAGGTCCTGAACCGCCCGCTTGTGCCGCTCCTCGGTGGTGCGGATGAAATCGTCATTGCTGAAATTCATGGTGGCGGCCAGGGTCCGGAACCGCTGGCTGACCTCGTCGGTGAAGCTTTGCGGATCGACACCGGCCGCTTCCGCCGCCTTCTCGACCTTCTGGCCATGCTCGTCCGTACCGGTCAGAAACTTTACCCGATAGCCGTCCAGCCGCTTGAACCGTGCCAGCACATCACACGCCAGGGTCGTGTAGGCGTGCCCGATATGCGGACTGTCGTTCACGTAGTAGATCGGCGTGGTGACGTAATAAGTTTTCTGATCTGGCGAGGACATTGGAACTCCGCTCGTCGGGGCCGTCCAAATTGTCCATCGACATGGACATCCGAGGCGTCACTGACCTACTCCGCCGCCACACTCGGATCAAGTCCGATACCGGTTGCCAAGCCGTTCAAACCGTCGAGCAGCACTTGCTTGCGGTCCAGATTGAGGGCGCTTTCAAGCCGGATCATACGCTCGAACCCGGCGCGACGCCGGAACGCCTCTTCTATACCGATCCTCCGGGCCCACTCGGCGCTTCCAGCACCTTCCTCCACATCCTCGATCCCCGAAGCGCCCCGGATCGAGCGATCGATCCACCGCAGGATCAAGGATGTCGCGGTGACAAAACCATCCGCCTCACCCTCCTTGGGACGCCGGGCAAGCTTTCCGGACAGGGCGTGCAGTTCCTCGACATCAAGCTGCGGCATCCGCGACAGCAGGGATCCGACGTCTCTGTACAAACCCGCCCCGCCGGCAGCCGCCAGGTCCAGGGCCCGGCCGATGCTCCCTTCCGCAAGACGGACGAGGATCTCAATATCGCCCTGGTCGCTCACCCGCTCCGAGCGGGTCAGCAGATCTCGCACCACCCCGTCTTTCAACGGCGACAGCGCAACGCGCCGGCAGCGGGATCGGGTGGTTGGCAGCATGGCGTTCAACGAATTAGAAACTATTAAAATCAAGGTATTGGACGGTGGTTCCTCAAGCACTTTCAGAAGCGCGTTCTCGGAACTCCGGTTCATCATTTCGGCTTCATCGACGATCGCGACCCGCCAGCCTTCGAGCGAGGGTTTCAAGCGGACACGATCGATGAAGGCGCGCACATCCTCGATCCGGATCACCGAACTCAACACGCCCCGGTCGTTCGGCGTTCGGCGCAGAATACGGAGGTCCGGATGGCCATTGCTGGCGACCAGACGGGCGGCCCGGCTCTCAGGGTCGACGGCAAGACCGCTCGCTGCCGCAGGTTCTGCCGCGCCGAACAGACCGGCATCGTCCGTCGGCCCTCCACCGGACAGAACAAACTTGGCAATCCGGTAGGCGAAGGTTGCCTTTCCAATACCGCTCGGTCCGGTGATCAGCCAGGCATGGGGCATACGGCCGGAAGTCCAGGCTTCGACAACCACCCGCTCCGCGTCCTCGTGTCCGAACAAGTCCGGGGTCTCGCTCGGCCACGGCAGGCCGGTCTCGTTTTCCTGGTTCTCCTCGAGCTTCGGTGCCCTAGCCACCCGGGCTCGGCCCCCAAACCAGATATCCGATTGCCGAGGTGATCCGGCCCAGCGGTCCTAACTTGCCGACACTTTCCCCGGCGTAGAGCGGAAAGGTTCGATCTTCCATATCCGGGGCGGACACCCTCAGGATCGCGAGCTGCTGTCCAGCCTCGATGGGGGCGGGTATCGGACCTTCGTATTCGACCGTTACCGTCATATCCCGACGGGCGACGCGGGGAAGCGTGAGCGTAATATCCCGCTTTGAAATCAGCGGCACGGCCTGTTTGTCACCGATCCAAACATCGGCATCGCTCACGATCTCGCCCGTCTCGAAGAGCGGGTAGTTGTCGAACTCCCTGAACCCCCAATCCAGGAAGCGCTCCGACTCTGTTGATCGTGCGTTCACACTGTCCAACCCGTTGATGACCAGCACCAACCGGCGTCCATCACGGACCGCACTTGCGGTCAGCCCGTAGCCGGCATTCTCCGTGTGTCCGGTCTTGACCCCGTCGGCACCCATATTCTTGTAAAGCAGCGGGTTTCGGTTGCCCTGTCGGATCTCATTGAAGGTGAACTCGGTCTCAGAATAGATGCTGTAGTATTCGGGGAAGTTCCGGATCATGGCGGTCGCCAAGATAGCCAGCTCGCGCGCCGTCATCCGATGCTCCGGATCCGGCCAGCCTGTCGCATTGCGGAAGGTCGAGCGCTCCATACCCAGTTCCCGGGCCTTCCGGGTCATCATTTCGGCAAACGCCTCCTCGGATCCGCCAATCGCCTCGGCCATGGCAATCGCCGCATCGTTGCCGGATTGAACGATGATGCCGCGCAGCAGATCGGATATTGTGACCCGGGTGCCAACCTGAATGAACATCTTCGAGCCGCCCTTTTTCCAGGCTTTCTCGGAAACCGGGACCGTATCATCCATCTTGAGCCGGCCATCTTTCAGCCGTTCGAATGCCAGATACACCGTCATAATCTTCGACATCGAGGCTGGCGGCATCAGCTCATCGGCGCTCTTTTCGTACAGAATCTGGCCAGTATCGAAATCCAGGAGGATCGCTTCCCGCGCGTCGGTATCGAGGGTGATGGCGGAAGCTGGGGCTGCGGAGCTCCAGATTGCCAACCCGAGGAGTACGGGAGCCAGAAACGTCGTTACCCGGGAAATTCTTGACCGCATCGAGAGGCCCCTTTGCTTGTGTCTGACCCAGACCCGATATCGCGAGAATGGGGGCGAAATACGGCGGCGTCTCCGCAACCTGCTCCGATCCAGGCGAAGCGGCGCAACCTATTCGACGATGATGGTCGAGCCCGGATAGCCGGCGTCAATCACCCGCTCCAGCATCGCATCCGCGATCTCCACGGACTGAAGGGGGCCGAGACGCACCCGATAGAAGGTCTTGCCCGCGACCTCCGCCACTTGGATCGCCGGTGTTCCGAAAGACCGCAGACGGGACGAGAGACGGTTCGCGTTCTCCCGGCTCTGGAACGCGCCAGCCTGAATAAAAAGCTCGGTGTCCTGAGCGACGGGCATGACGATCACATCATCCTGTGAGCGATTGATATTCACGTTCGAGACTGATGGCGGTGCCTGAGGGGCCGAAATCGCGGCGTCGCTCGAAACGCGCACGCCGCTCGGAATCGAGATCGATGCCACGGAGACCCGTCCGGACGGGGCCGCCGCCGGGGCCACGTGCTGGGCGACTTGGGTCACCTGTGCCCCATCCCCTCGGATCGCCGCCCGTGCCTGCTCGGATTCCGACGGCAGAAGCTCCACACGGACCCGCGCCGTGCCGTTCCGCTCAAACCCCAAGAGCTGCGCCGCACGCCGTGAGAGGTCGATGATCCGTCCGTGGGCGAAAGGCCCCCTATCATTCACACGCACAACAATCGACCGGCCGTTTCCGAGATTGGTGACCCGCACCACGCTGGGCATCGGCAAGGTACGATGGGCGGCCGTGACCTCATTCTCGTCGAAGACTTCGCCATTGGCGGTCTCTTTGCCGTGGAAGCCCGGCCCGTACCAGGACGCGATTCCGGTCTCTCTATAATCCGGTTCATCCTGCGGGTAGTACCAGACGCTCTTAATCTGATAGGGCGAGCCGACCTTGTAGTAGCCCGACGATTTGACGGCGCTTTCCGGCTTAACCTGCTTTGCGCCGTGGATCAGCAATTGAGCCTCGGAACACCCGGCCAGCCCGGTGGCGAGTCCCATCACCAATACTGCAGCGCGAAGGGTCGCGTTGCGCAAGTTCGGTAAGATCGATTTCCGGCTCTTCTTCGGTTCAATCACGATGGAAAACCTCAAGATCTCGTAGAGCCGCATATCGACAATACCACATGGCGCAAATTACCCGCCTCGGAGCGCATCTGCAAGCGTTCCGACCGCGATCACGAAATAGGTCGACCGGTTCCATTTCATCAGGACGTCGAAATCCTTGTAGGCGATGAAATACCGGGCGTTCCCGGAGCGTTCGGTCACCATGACGATCCGCGCCGGGATATCGCGGGTCGGCAGGTCGCTTCCGTCCGGTTTGCGAACGCCGAGCGCCTGCCAGTCCGGAAGCGACTTCTCGACGTCTCCGACCAACGCGCCGTCAAACCCTCTGGGCAACGCGACTTCCCGCCCCCAGGTCTGATCGTCCCGCCACCCGGACTGGGCGAGATAATTGGCGATCGAGCCGAACACATCGGGCAGGCTGCTCCAGATATCCTTATCGCCATCCCCGTCGTGATCGATCGCATAGGCGTGGAAGCTCGACGGCATGAACTGATTCTGACCCATGGCCCCGGCCCAGGACCCGATCATGTCGCCAGGCGCTATGTGGCCCTGTTGCAGGATATCGAGCGCCAGCAGGAGTTCCCGCCGGAAGAATTCGGCCCGTCGTCCCTCATGAGCAAGAGTTGCCAGCGACGCGATCACGGAAAACCCTCCCGTGTTGCGCCCAAAATCGGTCTCAATCCCCCAGAGCGCCACTATGAACCGCGGCTGAACGCCGTATTTTTCCGCGACCGACCGCAGAAGCGCCTCGTGCTCCACCATCATCCGGCGTCCGGTATCGATCCGCCGCTGGTTGATGACGTTGCGCAGATACTCGTCGAACTTCATGCGGAATTCCGGCTGGTTCCGGTCCAGGCGAATAACCTTCTCGATCGGCGCGATGTCGCTCAAGGCGGCGTCGAGCACCTGCTGGGACACGCCGCGACCCGCGGCTTCCTCGCGCACACCCTCAAGCCAGCGGTCGAACGGCTCCGAGGCATTCGCCGGACCGACCAAAACCCCCAGAAGGACAAGGCCAGCCAGCAGCGTTCGAACACCAGTGCGGAATAGGCCGGACATCCCCGTCTCCATCAAAGCGCCACCTCGGTGACGTGCGTTTTCACACGCTCTCCTGACCCCGGCAAGGATCTAGATAGTAGACCTATTATCAATGTGTTATGGATCGCAGTGCCGACAAGGCCTGAACAAAAACGTGCGACTCGTCCTTTTTGCCCGCCCCTCAGATCCGGCCGATCCTCTCGCGATCGAACGGCGTGGTCTGATACAGCTGGTTGATCCAGTTTCCGAACAGCAGATGCGCATGGCTGCGCCAGCGGTTCTCCGGCGTCCGGTCGGGATTGTCCTCCGGGAAATAGTTCCGCGGAATGGCGATCGGCTTGCCGCTGTCGCGATCCCTGAAGAACTCCTCGGCGAGCGAATTCGAGTCGTATTCAACATGGTTGAACATGTGAAGCGAGTGATGTGCCGGATCGTCCAGGAGGCACAGGCCCGCCTCGTCGGACTCCATCAGGATCTTCATGCCGCTATCAGGAGGAATGTCCTCACTGCGCACCTCCGTCCAGCGGGAAACCGGGATCTCGAAGTCGTCCGAGAAGCCCCGCAGAAAAGGCGATGCCGGCGCCAGATTGTTATGGCGGTACACGCCGAACCGCTTCTCCGGCAGCAGGTATTTCGGGATTCCGTAGAAGTGATGGATCGCCGCCTGCGCGCCCCAGCATATGTTGAGGCACCCATGCACGTTGGTCTGAGTCCAGTCAAAGATCCGCCGGAGTTCGTCCCAATAGGTCACCTCCTCGAATTCCAGGGTCTCGATCGGAGCGCCGGTGACGATGAATCCGTCGAACCGATCGGTCCGGATGTCCTCAAAATCCTGGTAGAAGGACAGGATGTGATCGCTGGAGGTGTTGCGTCCGACATGATTGGTGATCTTCACCAGTGTCAGTTCCACCTGAAGCGGCGTCGCCCCCAGAAGCCGGGCGATCTGTGTTTCGGTCACGATCTTCTTCGGCATCAGGTTCAGCAGTCCGATCCGCATCGGCCGAATGTCCTGCCGCACCGCGTCGGTTTCGCTCATCACCATGACGCCCTCGGCGTCTAGGGTCGCACGGGCGGGAAGATCGTCGGGAATTCGTATCGGCATTTTCGCGTTCGCTCGCAGGGTGAGAGGCGCCAAGTCCACTAGTCATAGCGACTGATCATCTTGATCGCCATGGCCGACAAAGCAGATCGCCTCTGCCGCCATCCAATTCAAGGTCGCGGGCCCCGACCGGCGGCGCGACCCGGCCGTTGCGTCTCATCCGCCGATGCTTTAGCCGATGATCAGGCTGATCGCTGTGCTCCTTCGCCGCCGGGGTACCGCACTATTCCGGACTTGCAAGCGGAGGCCGTCGCCGGTATCGATGCGGCGCTGAGGGCCGAGGTCCAAGGCCGCGGGGTCGATAGCGGTGAGAGTTCAGTAGGAGCGTGTGCCCGAACGCTCAAGACGTCGTTGACGGGTTTACGTTGGATGGGTGGCCGAGCGGTTGAAGGCACCGGTCTTGAAAGTGCGCCATGTAAGGCGCGGCTGTATACGGAAAGGAATGAACTTTCTATCCCTGGGTAATAGGGATTAAAGCACCACGGTTAGGTCCAATCGAAAGAAAGGATTGAACATAGCATCCGTGGAGAAGCATCCTTGCGATGAATGAGATAGTCAAGAGAAGGGTGCAGCTAAGATACATATGGGTAAGCCTGATTGGCTGAACTTCAGTCTCGGTGGAAACACTTCGATCCTCTAGGGAAATCTCATGTAACCCTAGACCATTGTTAAGAACTAGAGGTTTTCAAGCTAGTTCTTATACCCAACGATGGACCAGCCTATAAGAAATAGGAAAAGACGTACAAAGGCCCTAAGTGTATCGTGGATACAGTCGCGAAAAACATGGGATCGCCTAAGGGAAGTAATTCCTATGGTGACGGAGTTGTCGTAGTAGTTGTTTGGACTATCTAACTTCACAGATAATCCATATGTGGTTGAGGTAATGCTCAAAGAAAACGAAGGACAACAGGTATTCGGTCTGAAGACAGAAGAGGTCCACTCGGATGAGAACCAGGGCCTTCTACGACTTCAGAAATTACGAGAACTGAACGCCGACTCGTCTTGGGAAAATAAGGACCTCTATCGCTTGATGTTTAGGGTCGACTTATACATCACGGCATACGAACGTCTGAAATCTTCCCCTGGAAACATGACCAAAGGTTCTGACGGTGAAACTCTTGATGGCTTCTCCTTGGAGAAAATAGAAAAGATCATCGAAAGTATGAGGGATCAGAGTTTTCAATTTGTCCCGGCCAAAAGGATCTACATCCCAAAAGCCAACGGCAAAAAGAGACCCCTGGGAATACCCTCACCTAAGGACAAAATCGTCCAAGAAGTCATTCGTATGATACTAGAAAGTATCTATGACGGAAGCTCCAATGCCTCCAGCTTTTCGGACGCATCACATGGATTCAGAGCGGGACGAGGCACACACAGTTGCCTAAATGAAGTACGGAAATGGCATTCGGTGAATTGGTACGTCGAAGGAGACATCCGTGGATGCTTCGACAACGTCAATCACCAAATGCTGATTGATATCCTTTCAAAAAGGATCAAGGACAATCGTTTCCTAGATCTAATATGGAAGGCTCTCCGAGCAGGCTACATGGAAAAACGTACCTTCAAGAACTCTCTTATTGGTACACCTCAGGGAAGTGTAATCAGCCCGATTCTTACGAACATCTATCTGAACGAGTTCGACTCATGGGTTCAGGCGTTCAAGGAAATTTATGAAAGAGGTCAACGAAAACGGGTTAACCCCCAGTACACCAAAATCATAAAAGAGAGAAAACGTATCAAAACGGGCAAGAAGGAAGCATCGCTCGAAACCAGACGCGATCTGGAAAAAGCTATGTTTAACACCCCTTCCCTTCTCCATAATGATCCCGACTATATTAGGATCCATTATATTCGCTATGCTGACGATTGGCTTGTCGCCATCGATGGACCCAAAGAGCTTGCTCAAAAGTTCAAAGATGAGGCCACCCTCTTCTTCAGCAACAATCTCCTAATGGAGCTCAGCGAAGAGAAGACCCACATCCGAAACGCCCGTACTGACAAAGCACTATTCCTTGGTACTGAAATTACCATTGGAAACGGAGCAGAACCAGTATACCGTAAGATGAAAATGCCTGGAACGAACACGGTGGCTCGCCGCCGAGTTCCAACAGACAATATCACTTACATGTACGCACCTGAGTCTATCATAAACAGGCTGCGCAGCGGCGACTTCATCGACGGTAACAAAAATCCAATAGCAAAGAATGCTTGGATTGATAAAGCAGATTGGGAAATCGTAGGACGATATAACGATATCCTTCGTGGTTATCGGAACTATTACTCCTTTATTGATAACCCACTTCGCCTAAAATTCTTGCAATATCTTCTACAATACTCATGTGGAAAGACCCTTTGCCGCAAACACCAAACCTCTTTGAGAAAACTGTTTGCGAAATATGGGCCTAACCTTAAAGTTCCGTGCAAATGGGACACCGAAGGCAAGCCGGTTAAATATATCTCCCTGGATCTTCAAAAATCCTGGAATAAAAACCGGTTTGGGTTCAAATCCGGTCACGGTCCAACAGACCGTATGAAAGAGGGTATGAACCTTAGGACCAGAACAAAATTGGATGAACCGTGCGTCATTTGTGGAAAACCTGACGGGGTGGAAATGCACCACGTCAAACACCTCCGCAAAGACAAAGCGAAAGGTTTTACCCACGTCCTTCAGCAAATTAACCGCAAACAGATACCCGTTTGTAAATCATGTCATCTTGATATACACAACGGAAAACATGATGGTAAATCGCTCAGCGATCTATATCATCCTGGTATTGCGGCGCGTTGAGGAGCGGTGACCGAGAGGCTGAAGGTGGCGGTCTTGAAAACCGCTGAGCATGAAAATGTTCCGTGGGTTCGAATCCCACCCGCTCCGCCACTCGTTGCAAGGGGTAATTGAATACTGGAGAGCCGTATGCAATGAAAGTTGCACGTACGGTTCGGAGGGGGGCGATTGGTTATCCATCTAACGATGGACCCGGTCGCCTACCCTACACCGGCAGGGGTGAGAGCCTCTCGTGGGTTCGAATCCCACCCCATCCGCCATTCATAGAATTTAAGTTATTGAAATATTTAGAAAGTTTTTAAACTCCACGTCTTGCGTACCACGCTGCATCCCACAGTTCGCATTTGCCGGATGATTGGTCAGCAGAAATGCGGATCTGTGGTGCACGGGACGGAGGTACGTGTATTTCGACTTTCAGGTTTATTAACGCTCTTAATGAGCCCGTCATTCTTCAGTTTTGTAATTGTCGATGCGGCAGTGCTGTGCGCGAAACCGTCAGCATCTGCAAATGCATTCCCTCGTGCATCTGCGCTTGCTGTCCATAAAATCGCTCCCGACCGGGCATCATGAAGATTGATGTCATATGAAAACCTCGGCTTTTTAATAGTATACCCACCGGTGGTGTATCCAGGTGTAGTGTTTGTTGTGATGTACCCTGTATTTCCGTAGACATTGACCGTGCTGTACGACGTTCCAGGAGTGTAGGTTTGCGGTACGTACTGCGAATCTAAAGATTTTTGATATCCAGAAAAGACTATCGTCTGGTCAATTTCTGAATCCATGAGGGTTTGCGCAATTTGTTCTTTGCTCATTTTTTGGGTGGGTGGGATTATGTCCACCCCCCTCACCGCTTCGATACCTTCTGCGTCCAAAAGCTCAACGAATTTGCTTTCAACTGGGATCCGCTCAGCTAGAGGCATAGACCCAGCGAACACCATGGTTTTTCCAAGCTGAAAAGTCGGTGGTATTTGTGGATCCGTGTAGCTTGTGAGATTGGTTCGAACGCACGCTGTGACGAGTAAAACCAGCGCAAAACTAGAAAGTATCTTGACCATTTTTATCTCCACACAATCGCGTCTGTATGATGCTTGCAGCAAATTGTCGCTACCATACGGGGTTTAGCTTGAGAGGATATAGTTACTTAAGATATTGACGGTTTATTCGAGTCTCGTCGAATTCTCCGAAGCAAGCGCTTTATGGCCGGTCCGTTGCTATATGCTCCGTGCCGGTAGTTACCGTTTGATGGGCCATTTAGTGCGCCAGAGCCGTATGCGCCTCCGTGCATTCGGCATCGAGTCTTTCCTCGAACCGCTGGTCCCTGACACCTCGTGTTATGTCGGGTGCGCGCTCCACAGCGCGGCGCTGCGTTCATTTGCTCCAGGCGCATGGGGTTGATGCTCGATTTTTCCATCACCCCCCTCCCTTCGTCACGTTGCCAACAATCGCCTGCCCGCCGTCGCCGACATAGACGCGCTCGACCCGGACCGTTTGATCCGCCTTCTGCCGGTGGCGTTTAAGTGCCTCCATTTGCTGCGCGTAGGTTTTGGAGAGCTTGTCCGCGAAGCGCAGATTGGACTCGCGCCCGATGTGGGGTTGGTCCGGTATCATGGCGCGCCGGTAACACTCCATCGCAGCACTGTGGCAGGCGACCATCTGAGCGGCCAACATGCCCTCGACCTCATCACGCGGCTTAATGCCCTGTAACGTCGCCAGGGCCGCCTGACGTTTCGACAACTTGGTGTCATCATCGAACACGTCGGGTATCCAGAGAGACTTCAGTGTTTGGTCAGCGATGTTCTGATTGAAGTTGTCTGAGCGCGAACCGCCGAATGCTGCGTACTCGGGCACCTGAGATTCCAGAGGGTGCATTTTTACCACCCCCGTTCTGGCGACTGCTTTGCTCTTGCTCATTCCGAGGCCTCCATACTGGTAGATTATAAGTGCGCCCCACATGACACCGTTCAGAGTTCTGAAAGCGTCGTTATGGTGTCACCACGGGTGCCGTTAAGCCCTTTTCCGCGCTCTCAAAGTCGGGAACGGTGTCACCACGGGTGCCATTGGTGTCACCTCGGGTGCCGTCGATTGAATTTTGAAGTCCCGATAGGTCGCTTTTGCTGGCCGTCTGTCGCAGGGTTCCGCTGTCAGTTCCCATTCGGTCGCTCGTGCGGATCTGCCTCCGCCCTTCCAATCGAATGAGGCTTTGGCCCTGGCAACGATGAAGCCCCGGTCTATCAATTCGTCAAACGCTCGCCGGACCCTGCTGCTGCCTATTCGAAGCTGCTCTCGGGCCTCACGGTGGCTAAACGGTATCGCGCCGTTGTTCATGCCGTTGTGACGCGTCCATATCTCGATCAGGAGCGCCCGGCCCTCGCAGGATAGGGAGCGCCATGCGGCGCTCCCCGTAATCCCGCGATGCAATTTGACGAAGGGTGTCGTTTTCGACCGTCCGTCTGCTCGCATCTTGCCCATCAGGCCGCCTCCGCGTCCGGTAGCAACCGAACCTTGGAACGCAGCACATAACGAGCGTGAGTGCCCGCGTATGGGCCTCCGTGCGCCTCGTGGAGGGTTTCGATGCTCAGACCATGTTCATGTCGCAGAGCATGGACATACGCGCTCCAACGCGGCCCTGGCGTGTCTATCGGCGTGCAACCATCAGCACCAGCACTGACGAGGTTCTGAAGCGCCCATGCGTCTCGTCCGGTGGTGATGCCGGTGCGTGTCACATCACCTTCAGTAACGAGGAAATGCTGAACGAGCTTATCGGCCATGACGCACCTCCCCGCCCTGTCCCATGATTTGCTCGACGTAGATCCGGGCAACGGTTGGGCGAAGGCCATGCTTCTGGTTCAGGTGACGCTCCTGCCAGCATGAAGGTAAGGGCGCTGGCCGGGAACGTGGTGAGTAGAAGTCGAACTCGAATTGATGTAGTTTCATGAGAGAACTCCTGATGAACGGGGTTTGTCGAAAGCCGTCCCGGTGTCCAAACCGATGGGGCGGCTTTCGCGTTTTCAGGCCGCAAGGCCTCGTTCCTGGCAAGCAAGGCTTTCCAGGTATTCGGATGGTTGGGTTGTGATGATACGTCGCCGCCCTGCGGTAACTGACTTGAGCGTTCCGTCAGCGATGAGGGCGAAAGTCTTGGTCCGTCCGAGCGAGGTGGCGCTGCACCAATCCTCGACCGACCAACCGCATTTCTGAGCATTCATGCTCGTCTCCTGAGTTACGGCGCACCCCAACGGCGCGTCATGAACCCAAAAGTACTTGGCTCGCATACTGTGCTAGAATACCGACGCTAATTCATTGTATTTGTTTAAAATCATTGTCCAAGTGAATGATTCTTTCCGTCTCGGTCGCTATCGTTACCCAACCATCGCCCGACGTTTTCCGAACAAGCAGAAATATCTCTCCGTTGTCGTCTTGGAATACTTGGAGCGCTCCCTCCCAAGCTCGATGAAACCGACTCCTCAATGCTGATGGAGAAGTTCCAATATCCGAAAAGGGCGGTACGTGGACAAGTTCGCGACAAGCGTAACTTACTGAATAACCTTTATTTTTAAACTCATTAACCCTCTTTATTAAAATCCAGGTGAGTTCAAAAGTCCATTTTGGCTTCGCACCCGATTGTCCCTTCAAACGAGGCGCTCCAGAAGCCAGTCGCATATTGGGTTTAATAATGTCTCGAATCTGACCAGCCGTACTGAACCCAGCTGCTTCCAGGAGACGGATCAGTGTTTCTTGGCTCTTAGAGGCAAGCTTCCATTCCTCAATGGACTTGGGACGACTTGGCATATTGACCCTATTGGCTCGCTGAAGCCTTCAACAGGACAACTTTTTTTCCAGGGTCGTTCCTGCAAAAATTGTCCCAAGCGTTCATCAAATCTACGCGCTTTGCCAGCAGGTCCGAGCGCGCATAAGCCTGCTCGACCTTGGTGCCGACACGGTGCGCGAGGGCCATTTCAGCGACCTCACGCGGTACGCTCGTGGCCTCCGACGCCCAATCCCGGAAGCTCGACCTGAACCCGTGCGCCGTCACCGCAAAGCCCATACGCCGCAGCAACATGGTCAAGGTCATATCGGACATGGGCTTTCCGGCCCGTGCGCCCTCAAATACTAGGTCCTGCCCGTCTCGACGCGCCGCTGCCATCTCGTTCAGAATCTCAAGTGCGCGGTCGGACAATGGCACAACGTGGGGCTTAGCTGCTTTCATGCGTTCGGCAGGAATGGTCCAAAGGCGCTTTTCCAGATCTATCTCCTGCCATCGCGCGCCGCGCATCTCGCCTGATCGAACCGCTGTCAGAACAAGAAACTCAAACGCGAGCTTCACCACGTCCGATGCCTTGGGTGTACTCCGCAACTTCTCAACAAAGGCCGGGACCTCAGGCCAAGGCATCGCTGCCAAGTGCTCCTTAACTTTGGGCTGCTTTGGCAGACCGCGCGATATGCTCCGGGTTGGCGTTTCGGTGGCACGAAAGCCCTTTGCATGCGCCCAATCCAGAACGGTGCCGATCCGCTGGCGAACCCTTCGCGCCGTCTCGGGAATAGTCAGCCATATCTCTGCCAACACGTCGCGCACCATCGGCCCGTCAATCTCACTGACCCGAACCGCCCCAAGTTTCGGAAATGCGTGATGCTCCAACGTGGAAAGCCATTGCGCCCCGTGTTTGGCGTTTTTCCATGTCGGCAGATGTTCCTTGTAGACCAGAAGGCTGGCCTCTTTGAATGTCGGGACTTGAGTGCGGGCTTTTTTGCGTTCGGCCACCGGATCTACGCCGCTACGAATCTGCTTCCGCATCTCGTCAGCCGCTTCTCTGGCGTCCGCCAATGACACGTCTGCCACCGGACCTAGCCCAATGTCTCGACGGCGCCCGTCGCGCTGCACACGCAGGACCCACTTCCGGGACCCGTCCTTGCCGATGACGAGCATGAGGCCCCGTCCATCCGTGTACCGTCCCGGCTGCGCTAAATTCTTAACCTTGAGTGCCGTCAAGCTGCTCATATCGCCACCATCGTCCCACAGTGCGTCCCACACTGTTTGGAGATTGGTAGCGAACGCCAGCGGTTCAAGGTGAATATGATGTCAGAGGAAATTTATTTAGATCAGTAATTTATGTGGACGTTGACGGATTACAGCGGACAATCTAAAAGCATTCTTATACGGACACCCCATCCGCCAATATCACGTGCCGCAGGCTGGCGAACCGTGTCACTTGCGTCGGACTTTAAGCCCAAGGACCCTATAGCGATGCAGATTGCGCACGGCCGTTACGGGCAGTTCATTGTGCCGGATCAGGATCTGTACGTGGGCCGGTCGCTGCTGTCGCTGGGGGAGTATTCGGAAGGTGAGGTTGATCTCTTCAGAGCACTGATCAAACCGCAGCATCGGGTCATCGAGATCGGGTCCAACCTCGGGGCCCATACCATCCCTCTGGCACGGATGGCACAGCAGGTCTACGCCTATGAACCCCAGCGTTTGATATTTCAGGCCTTGTGCGGCTCAGTGTCGTTGAACGGGTTGGCGAATGTTCACGTGCAGCATCTGGCGATCGGGGCGCGGGCCGGCGTCACGGAGGTGCCCCTGCTGAATATGGACAGGTCACAGAACTTCGGGGCATTGCCCGCATTCGGTCACGCCGCCGGCGAGGAAGTGTCCGTCGTGACGTTGGACAGTCTTCCTTCGGCCAGTTTCGTGAAAGTCGATGTCGAAGGGGCCGAATGCGACGTCATTATGGGCGGCACCCGCTATCTCCAGGAGCACCGTCCGGCTCTGTACATCGAGAATGATAGGGCCGAGCACTCACCGCGCCTGATCGAACTGATCACCGAACTCGGGTATGATCTCTGGTGGCATACCCCGCCCTTCTTTCGAGCGGACAATCACAACCGCGCGCCCGATCCCTGGCAGCGGCCGTTTCGCAGCTTCAACATGCTCGGACTTCCGAAGGAAGTACGATCGAACGTGGATCTCAGACCGGTGAAACCGGGAGAGACGCATCTGGACCTGACGCAGGGGTCCTGATCCCGCCTCACCCGAAATTGATGAACTCGGCCCATACCCGGTCAAGTTTCCGGAGCGTGCGGGTGGACTGGTCGAGCTGGTCGAGAAGTTCGGGTTCCGTCGCGGCCATGTCGACAAGGCGGATGTCGAGTTCCTTCAAACGTTCGACCACCTTCCGCCCGTCCGGACCGAGGCGGAGCCGCACCGATCGTCGATCATGCTGGTTACGGGCCTGTTCCAGATAGCTGTAGTCGACCAACTTCTTGATATTGTAGGAGGCGGAGCTGGCTAGGTAGTACCCCCGCTGGACCAGGTCCCGGATCGGGACCTCGCCGTCGCCGACATTCAGCAGAATCAGCGCCTGACTGGCGTTGATGTCATTGACGCCGATGCTCTCAAGACCCAGACGCACCACATCGAGGTAGCGCCTGTGGAGCCGTTCCAGCATCGCGGTCAATTCGCCATAGTACTTCGTGTGGTTCAGAGCGTCGTCTGCATCCGAGCTCCCCGTCGGAAGAGCGGACTCAGTGGAAGCCTCGCCCAGATCATCGTCCGGTGCGTCGGTCACCGGCACGCTCAACCGCAAGGTCTGTCGCATGGTTTCGTTCGCCACCATTTCAACCGCCGAATCGGATTATATCTTATCGAATGGAAATCATAATGCTATAGTTAGTTTACGAAATGTCATTCAAAAGTGAATTGACATACTGTTCAGAGGTTTTCTCCGACCAAAAGGGTCGACTCGGAGGCTCGGTCCTTTCCGATCATCCGAGGCAGTAAGGAGTACGGATCATGCGGTTCAGATCCCTGGCTTTTTCGGCGTTTGCGGCGCTGGCGCTCTCTGCCTGTTCTTTCAACGACACCGGTCTGTTCATAGGGGACGCGAAGAATCCGCCGAATTCCGGCGCGCTCATGCGGATGGCCAAGCAGGCAGAGGCGTCCGGACGCGATGAAAATGCGGCCGCACTCTATCGCCAAGCCCATGAGTTACACCCCTTCGACAGCGGCCCGCTGACCGGGTGGGGCTTTCTCGCCAACCGGGTCGGGGCCCATGATCAGGCGGTCGACATTTTCACCAAGGCGGTCTCGGTGGACGAAACCGACGCCGACGCGCGACGGGGGTTGGCCAACGCGCTGGTCAACTTGGACCGTCCGCAGGAAGCCCTCGCCCACTACGAGGCCCTGCTGGATCTGGACCCGGAGGACTTCCGGGCGTGGAACGGGAAAGGCGTGGTTCTGGATCTCCTGGGTGAACATCTCGCGGCGCAGGAAGCCTATCGGGAAGGTTTGGCTGCGGCTCCGGACAGTCCCTCCCTGGCCAACAATCTCGGCCTGTCTCTTGCCCTGGACGGTCAGTTCGACGAGGCGATCGAGACCCTGAACAGGATAGCATCAGGCGATGTGGATTCCATCACTGCCCGGCAGAATCTGGCCTTGGCCTACGGGCTTGCGGGCCGGGACGACGATGCGGCCCGGGTAGCATCGCGGGATCTCGCGCCACGTCATGTCTCGGGCAACCTTGAGTACTATCGGGCGGCCCGTGCAAGCCGACGATCGTCGCCCGGCGCCGAGCATTTGGAGATGGAAACCATGGGGCCGGCCACCGTGCCGCGGGTGACGATCGAGTAGAGGTTTCCCTGGGAGGGGCCGACAGGCGTGTCAGCGTCCGCCGCCCATATCCGTGAACAGGCCGCTGATCCGCAAGCCGGTCAGCATGAACTGGACCGCCAGACCGGCCAGCAGGACCCCCATCACGCGGGCGATCACGTCCGAGCCGGTGCGGCCCAGGACTTTCTGCACCTGCCCTGCCATCAGCAGCAGCACCAGTTGGATCGCGAGAACCGAGAGCAAGGCGGCGATGACAATTGCCCCGAGCGTCAGGCTGCCGCCGGTATCCCCCATCAGCACGATGATGGCCCCGATCGCCCCGGGTCCCGCGATCAGCGGCATGGCGACGGGAAAGATCGACGGGTCCTCAGAGTTCCACGCCTCTTCGTTTTCTTCCCGGGTGGTCGATGTGCCGCCAGAATGGCGGGCGAACACCATGTCGATCGCAATTAGCAGCAGCAGGATGCCGCCCGCGATCTTAAGGGCCGGCAAGGTAATGCCGAGCGCATCCAGAATGTTACGGCCGAATACGGCGAAGAACCCGATGATGATCCCTCCGATGAGCACGCCTTTGACCGCGAACCGGTTCTTCTCCGCAACCGTGTTCTTGGTGGTCAGCCCGGCATAGATAACCGCCACGTCGACCGGACCGATGACCGCGAACAGGGCTGCAAATGCGACGAGGAAACCGTCGAGTTCGGGCTGCATGGGACCTCCGGAGATGTGACCGGAGCTCACGGTAGCCGACTGGCGCTCAGACCGCAGAGAAATTCCGGATCATCGACAGGATCGCTGGCCCCATCAGAACCACGAACAGGGCCGGCAGGATGAACATCACCAGTGGGATGGTCATCAGAGCCGGGAGGCGACCCGCCTTCTCTTCCGCCCGCATCATGCGCTGGGACCGAAGCTCCGACGCCAGGACCCGGAGCGCCTGCGCCAGGGGTGTGCCGAACCGTTCGGTCTGCGCGAGCGTGGTCGACAGTGCTTGGATGGCCGGCAATTCAACCCTCAGCGCCAGATTGTCGAGGGCCTGGCGCCGCTCCGACAGGTACCGCAGCTCAAGTGCCGTGGTGCGCATCTCATCGGAAAGTTCCGGCGCGCTCGCCTGCATCTCATCGGAAATCCGGTCGACCGCCGCATCGAGGCTGGACCCGGCCTCCACGCAGATCACCATCAGATCGAAGCAGTCGGGTAACGAGAGTTCGATCGCCTTGCGTCGCTTCGAGGCCGCGTTCCGGACCACGATATCCGGGAGAAAGCTGACAAACAGAACGGCCCCGATCACGATCAAGAGCTTGACCATGGTCGGCATGGTTCCGATTTCCGCCACGAAGAACAGGACCGCCAGAAGCAACCCGATCCCGGCCGGCAGTGTCAGTTTCGCGAACAGATAGACCGCGATCGCGTCCCGGGTGCGCCAGCCGGCTTGAGACATGGCCTGGACCACCTGCCCCATCTGCTTGGTCTTGATCAGATCGAACGAGCCGAGCACGCGACGGAGGGTTGCGGCGAAGCGTCGGCCCAAAGACTGGTTGATCTGAGCGGGTCCCAGATTGCGTCGACCTCCCAGAGCGGCGGCCCGCAGCCGGGCCTTCGGTGTTTCCGGAGGGGTCAGGAGGAGGTCGATCGCCAGAACCCCCGCGAATGCCAGAAGCGACGCTGCGATCAGGAACAGGCTGCCGGGATCGGCCAGAAACGGACTCATGACACCCTCCTAGATCTTGAACCGGGTCATTTTGGTCATGACGAGGACGCCGAGCATCTGGCTTGCGATTCCGCAGAACAGCAGCATCCGGCCGGTCGGGTCGTACAGCAGCCCTCCCAGATAATCGGGGTTCATGAAGAACATGATCACCATGACGATGAAGGGCAGCGAGCCGAGGATCCAGGCGCTTGCTCGCGCCTCGCTCGACATGGCACGGACCTTCAGTTTCATGTGCTGGCGTTGACGCAGAAGGTCCGCCAGGTTCTGCAGGGTTTCGGCGATATTGCCGCCGGTCTCGTGCTGCACCGACAGGCTCACCGCAAAGAACCGCATGTCGGGCAAACCGATCCGTTCGGCCGCGTCCCCGAGGGCCTCTTCCAGACTCTGTCCCAGTCGCAGACGCTCCACCACCACCCGGAACTCTCCGCCGATCGGATCAGGCAGTTCGTCGGCGATCAGGCCGATGGCTTCCGCCACCGGATAGCCGGAGCGCACCCCGCGAATGATCAGATCGATGGCCTGTGGAAACTGCCGCATGAAGCGCGTCTCCCGGCGACCAGTCAGAATCCCAAGCGCCAAGCGCGGAACAAACACGGCGGCGGCCAGACCGGCGCCCACCGCTACCGGCAGCATCAGAAGAATGCTGTAGGTGAGCAGTCCGGCCAGGCTTCCGATGGCAAGGCTCATCAAAACATACGCAAGCGGCGCAACTGCGGAGAGGCCGGCGCGATTCAGACGTTTCTGAACATCGCCGGTCAGCCGACCGCCCTTTTGCTTGCGGCGCTTGCGGGTGCGGAAGATCTCCTCTTGCGGATGCCGCCCGGCCCCCGCACTACCGCGCAGCCGCCGCAACCGACGACGGAACGCCTCCCTGTGGTCCGCCCCGATGCCGGTCACCAGTGCGGCCAAAGCACAAAAGAACAGCGCCGCCCCCAGAAACACCAGGATCGTCAGCGTCAGATGCGGGGTGCCGCTTGCCAGGGTTTCGGGTGTCATCCATTGCATCCCATGGCATCAATCAGCCGCTTGTCCAAACCGAAATACGCCGCCTTCGCCAGGAAATGCGGCCGCATGCGGCTCGACACGAAACGCCCCATCAGGTTGCCGTCATTGTCCTCGCCGTCGAACTCGTACTTGAACAGATCCTGGGTGGTGATCACGTCGCCTTCCCGGCCGACCAGCTCGACCACCTGGGTGATCCGGCGCTTGCCGTCACGCATCCGGCTGATCTGCACGATCATATCGACCGCGTCGGAGATCTGCGTTCGGATCGCGGACGCCGGCAAATTGAAACCGGCCATGGTGGTCATGTTCTCGAGCCGTGTCAGGGTCTCGCGCGGATTGTTGGCGTGCAGCGTACAGAGCGAACCATCATGGCCGGTGTTCATCGCCTGCAGCACGTCCATCGCCTCGGCGCCGCGCACCTCACCCAGGATTATGCGATCCGGCCGCATGCGCAGCGCATTCTTCAGTAGATCCCGCATGGTGATCTCGCCCAAACCCTCCAGATTTGCCGGACGGGTTTCCAGCCGCACCACATGGGGCTGCTGCAGTTTCAACTCCGCCGCATCCTCGATTGTGACGATCCGCTCTCCGGGGTCGATCATCTGGCTCAGGGCATTCAGCAGCGTCGTCTTGCCGGAACCGGTTCCACCGGAGATCAGGATGTTCAACCGGGAGCGCGCCGCGATCTTCAGAACCGTCCCCATCTCCGGCGACATGTTCAGCTGCCTGACCATCTGGTCGATGTTCAGCTTGTACTTGGCGAATTTCCGGATCGAGATCGATACCCCGTCTATGGCCAATGGCGGCATGATGACATTCACCCGGCTGCCATCCTCGAGCCGGGCATCCACAAGTGGACTCGACTCGTCGACCCGGCGCCCGACCCGCGTCACGATCCGGGTCGCCACGTTCATCGCATGCTGCTGGTCGCGGAAGGCCACATCGGTCATCTGCAGCTTGCCGTGCTTTTCCACGTAGATCTGGTGAGGGCCGTTGACCATGATGTCCGTCACCTGATCATCAGCCAGCAGAGCTTCAAGCGGGCCCAGCCCTGTCATGTCGTCCACCAGGGTCCGAACCAGTTCCCGTTGTTCGACGGCGTTCAATTGGACCTTCTGTTCCACAACGATCTCGCCGACCAGAACGGTTATCCGTTTGGCGAGTTCGTCGCGCGGGGTTTCGCGGACGCTTCCGATATCGATCCGGTCCATCAGGACGGGCGCCACCACCTTGCGCGCCTGCTCGACCCGATCGCGGGCGGCCTTGCGGGTCCCAACGTCTCCGCCGGTTGCGGATTCGGATCCCGTCTCGGCAAAAGGATCCGGCTCACCCTCGTTGACCAATGCCGATGGTGCGGGGGCGGGCACTGAAGGCCGTCGCACAGGGTCTGGTTCGGACGCCTGTTCGGGGAGTGCGGACGGGCTTTCCGGGACTTCCAGGGACGCCACCATGCGCAGCATAACGTCACGCTGCACCGCGAGCGGCATGGTGACGTTTTCGATCTCCATGGCGCGCGTAAACAGGCGGTCCACCCATTCAACCAGCTCGCGTCGGTCCATGTCGGCACGATCCTGAGGCCGAACCTCTGCGGCAAAGCCGTCCAACACCAGACGGTGCAACCGGGCGGCTTCGACATCCGTGGGCGGGGCGAGCAGGCGCGGTCCCTGGGTGGCCGACGCGGGAGTGCGCTCCGCCATGCCAAACCCATCGGTCTGTGCCGCCAACACACGGCGGCCCCGATGAATCAGGTCGGACTGGTGAGCGCTGCGGCGGCGGAGCATGACCTACGCTCGGCCTGTGAGCCGGGCCATCAGGCCGGCCGGTCGCGGTTTCGCATCCAGAAGTTTTCCCGCCAACTGATCAATGGCCCGGCTGAGCCTCGCCTTCGGCGCCACTGCGGCCAGCGGCGATCCACCGTTGGCTGCAAGGACCACAGATTTCTCGTCCGCCGGCAGCAGCACGTCGATGGGGCGGCGCAGTTCCTGCTCGAATTCACGACGCGCCACGTCCGGCGCCCCTTTCGGAACCCGGTTGGCAAGCACCAGGGCACGGGTACCGGGCGCCCCGTCCTCGATCAGGCTCAACAGGCGCGCGGTATCGCGCAGCCCCGGAAGCGTCAGCTCCGTCACCACCAGCAGGTCGTGGCAGGCGTCTGCGACGGTCACAAGGGCCTCGGGATCACGCCGGGGGGCGTCGACGATCAGCGCCTCGGTGCGTTCCTTAAGCGCCGTCATCAGTGCCGTGATACCCCGGGGTTCCGGACTCATCGTACGGTCCAACCCCTCCTCCGCCGCCATCACGGACAGAGTTTCCGTCATGTGGACCAGGGCCCGGTCCAGAAACAGCTCGTCGATGCGTTCCGGCTCCTCAAGCGCTTCCCGTAGACCGGGCCCCACCTGAAGATCCAGCAGCAGCGCCGAGCTCCCAAACTGCAGATCGAGATCCAAGAGCACGCTGCGTCGGCGAAAGGTCGATGACACCGCCCAGGCGATATTGGCCGCCACAGTGGTCGCCCCGACGCCGCCCCGTGCACCGACGACGCCGATGACACGTCCCTCGGTCAGGGTCCGGTCCAGCGGCGCGCGCGCGGTCAGGCGCAGGGCGCGATCGAGATCCTCGAGCCCGACGGGTTTCACCAGGTAGTCGGACGCCCCCGCCTCGATCAGACGTCGATAGAGCGTAACGTCATTGTCGGTGCCTAAGGCGATCACCCGGGTCTCCCGGCGAAAGGCTTGCTCCAGGGTTCGGAGTTCTTCAACCGGGTCCGAGGATTCCGACAGATCGACCACCAGGATCTCCGGCGGCGGGGCCACCCAAAGCGTGCGTGCGGCCGAGGTGATGCCGCCTTTGTGGACGCTGCGCGCCGGCCAGCCGCGCGCTTCGGCGAAGGTCGCAAGGACCGTGCGGGTCTCCGGATCGGTGATATAGGCGGCGAACGGCTCACGCCCCGACAGGCTCGCATGTCCCTGTCCGGCGCGCGGTCCGCTCTCGGCGCGGCGGTGCGCCCCCGAGGCGATCTTGATGGTCTCTGCAGTCATGGTTTGGACGGTCATGGCAGCGTCCCCGAACCCGAGGCGGAGGGAACATTTCCTGCAGCGGTACCGGACGGCTCAGCCGCACCAGCGGCCGGCGCCACCACCGCACCGACGGCCCCGGACCCGCTATAGGTTTTTATCGCGGCAACATCCTTTTGAGCGGATATCACGCCCGCTTCACCCGAGAGACGGGAACCACCTCCCCGACCCGTCACGAGATCATACGGATCGTCGATCATGACCGCGAGATTGGCCTTGTCGCTACAGCCATGGTTCGAGGATGCAAGGTTTTTTGAGCCCGCAGCAGACGGATGCGTCCAATCCGGACAGTTCGGTCCCTGGGCGATGAAGCGGCCGACCGTGACCCGCACGCTATCGACCCCAAGGGGATTCACAACCGCCCGGCGGATCGGCGGAATGACCTTCGGATTGTAACCGAGCGACCTCAGATGATCGGCCACCGCCCGCACCCGTTCCGCCTCGAAACCGAGCGGGTCCTGGGCGCCGGAGCCCGCCACCTGCAGCCGGTCCGTCTCCTTCACGTCGCGTTCGACCAGAAAGCGCGTCAAGCGACTGAGATCTCCCTCGATCGGCTCGATTGCACGGTCGAGAAACCGCACATAAGCACGATCGACCTGCCATTCGGTCTTGATGTCCCGCTTCTGCTCGACAATCCGCCAATCGTCGGTCGGCAGCGTGCAGGCGCCGAGAAAGCCAAATCCGAGGCCAGCGGCCAGGAAAACGCAAACGGGGTTCAGGATCGTCGTCATTGCTGTTTCCTTCACTCGAGGACAAAGCCCGCGGGACCTTCGAGCCTCTGGACAGAGGCCGGGACGACCCCGGAAACGCCTCGTGTACGGCCTTCGATCCCGGTAATGCGGCCTGCGTAGTTGCGGCCGAACAGAATCCGGTCCAGATCGCTCGGCGGGGCGAACCCGTCGATCGGCGTCGACAGCTTTCCCGGTTCGTCGGTCGGCCGGACCAAGTATGGCGTGATGATGATCACAAGCTCCGTCTCGCCCTTCTGAAAGGTGTCCGAACGGAACAGGGTTCCGAGGATCGGGATATCGCCCAGACCTGGAAGCTTGTTGATGTTGTGATCGGTCGAACTCTGAATCAGGCCGGCAATCGCAAAGGACTGCCCGGAGCCGAGTTCGACCAGGGTCTCGGCACTGCGCTTGGAGAACAGCGGCACCACGAAATTGTTGAGCGTTACCGCATCTGAATCGACCAGCTGACTGACCTCGGGGGCCACGTCGATCGCGATCCGACCGCTGTCGAGAATGGTCGGTGTGAATTCGAGCTTCACCCCGAACTCCTTGTACTCAACGGTCACCGTGTCGTCGGATTGCGGCACCAGGATCGGGAACTCGCCGCCCGCCAGGAACTCCGCCTTCTCACCGGAACGGGCCGTCAGGTTCGGCTCCGCGAGAACCGAGACCAGCCCCTCGTCCTCGAGCGCGTCGATCATGAAGTTGAGATCGAGATTGCCCCTGGTCCAAGACCCGAAGATTGAGTTCTGGTTCGCGGTTCCGCTGGTCGGTCGCACGAGAAAGTTTCCCGCCGCGTTGAAGATCGGTCGACCGGTTGCAAGCCCCAGCAGAAAATCCCCGCTGCTCAGCAGAGCCTCCCAGTTGAAGCCGAACTGCTTGAGGGTATCGCGGCTGACCTCCGCCACCCGTACCCGCAGGTTGACCTGATTGGAGCCGGTAATCTTCAGACGGTTGACGGGGTCATCCTGGCCCATCTGACCGGCCACCACGCTCATGATCTGCTGGGCCTTGGCGGGGGAATTCACGTCCCCTGACACGATCAACTGGTCACCGCTGGACCGCAGGGTGATCCCTTCTTCCAGACCGGCATTCTCCAGTGTGGAGGCGATCTGCTTGAGGTTGTGAGTGACACGGATGCCGACCGCGGCTACCACCCGATCTCCGGCGCCGACTGCATACAGCGTGGTCTCCCCCGCCTTGGCGCCGTAGACATACAGCATGGTCGGCGATTTCACCTGCACATCGGCGATGCCGGGTTGCGCCAGAAACACCGCCGTTGCCGGTGCCGGCAGGCGCATCAGGCGCCCCTTGTCGACCACCAGATCGAGATCCCGCGCCGCCTCCGGCAGAAAATCCACCGCATGCGCCGGGATCGGCCGGACGGCGAGCCAAAGTGCCAAGGTCGACAACAAGGCGATCACGATCAGACCATATCGCCCTTCCCGTTCCATGGAGGTCGGGAGTCCGAACCCTCTCAGTCGCGCCATCCCCTGCATTGTCCATCTCCCTGTCCCAGGCGACCGCGGATCACTCCGTGGCGCCGACGATTTCGCTCTTGTTGGCACGCACGATGACGATCCCGGCGGCTTCCGGCTTGGCACCGCCGACGCGGCGGATCGGCGACAGCATGGAGCTGACCTCGGAGTCGGTGGTGAAGCTCGGCGTCACCTTCGGTCCCTGCTCGGACTCGTCGTCGCCCGGCAAGGCCCGCAGCGACAGAGAGATCTTTCCCATCTCGGTCACCGTCGCGATCACCTCGGTGTGCTTGGGTTCCACCTCAAGCGTGGCTGTCTTGGCAAGACCAGCCTCTTTCGCCACGTCGTCGAGCCTTTGGTCGAGCGCCAGAATCCGGACGTTGTTCAGGACCGTCTCGCTGACCCGCCGGGTGACCTGGTTCTCATCGCGTCCGTATTCATGGGTGACGATCACATCGACCCGGTCGCCCGGCATGACCAATCCGGCAATCCCCGACGAGGCGTCGACCGGAACCGTGACCGCCCGCATCCCAGGCTTGAGGATGGCCGCAAGGAACCCGCTGTCGCCTAGGCGCACCAGCCGGCTCTCCAGGATCGGTTCGCCCGAGGTGATGGCGTTACGGGCAACGGCTCCGAATAGGCTCTCGAGCTCGACTTTGCCGTCGATCCGATAGCGCTCGTCCAGAGCTTCTTCCGGCCAAGAGCGCCAATCCAGATGTTCACGCCGGAGGATCGTCCCGGTCGGAAGGTCCGTGGTCGCGACCAGAACGCGCGGCATCGGGGCCTCAGGCTCCGGAACTGCCATGGCACCCATGCCGAATTCCGGACCGGTGACCGTCGCCCGCTTGGCGAGCGCGCTACGCTCCGTCGCTTCAACCCACCCCCGCGCCATGTGTGCGGTGCCGGCTGCAGCGGCAATGGCCAGTCCGAACAGTCCGATGGTGCGTAAACGCATGTTGGCCTCCAACCCTAAAGAAAGCTCGCGACGTCGATGACGGCCTTGACCGCGACCCAGAGCCCACCGGTGGCGATTGCGATTCCGTACGGCAGTCCGGGCGCGTCCGTTTCGGTCGATCCCTTCGGCGCGTAGAGAAGGGCCTGCCCCGTGAGGCCCCGCAGGAGGGCCGGCCCGCGATATCGGGCTAGCATTAGGAGCGCTAAAACTCCGCCCGCGAGTGCGGTGACGATCAGGAAGGTTCCCGCATGCGCGCTGCCTGCCCATGGTAGGACCGCGGCGACCAGCTTGGCGTCACCACCGCCGATCAGACCCCGATCAAAGGCCAGAAACCCGACGGAGAGGCCAACAAGGCCAATGAGAACCCCAAAGGCCCACTCCGTCGGTCCGACGACCGGCAAGCGCGCCAGATACAGAAGTGCGACGGCCAGACACAGGCGGTTGGGGATGGTTAGCGTCCGGCCGTCGCTCAGGGCGGCCCAAACGAGCAACCCCGAAAAAATCATCCATGAGAGCGTTTCGACGAATGGCATCGGGACATCCCCTTCCCGTTGTTCGTCGCCGGTGCTGACTTTAGGCCGGAGAGCGATCGACATCGCGGCGAACCGGACCGGTCAGAGCGGCGTGAAATCATGAAGATGCGGGGCACCATAAGCGCCCGTCACCGCTCCCACCCGGTCCCGCCGGTTCGGTCCTGTTGGAAGCCCAGGACCAAACGCGGCGGGTGAGAGAGTGGGGTTGGGGTCGATCGTTAGAGTGAGTTGGTGATGGTATCGAAAGTGTCGCCCAACCAGGTGCCCAGTTCATTCAAGCCGGCGATCATGGCAACCGCGACCAGCGCTGCGATCAGGCCATATTCGATCGCCGATACGCCGGACTCGTCATTGATGAAACGTTTGATATTGGTCATGAGTTTGTCTCCTTGACTACAACAACGAAGTCGGCGTCAGTGCCAGTAAGACTTCGATAAGTGAAGGTTAGGAGCGTGAGAATTCCATTACAATAAAATTATTCTTATGTGTTTAATGAATACTTTAGTCACGTTTTATCTGCAGTTTTTGATAAAATGTCATAGACATGGTGTGATTGATTTCAATTGTTTAAAGAATTTTCCTAGATTCGATTTCTAGCTGACAGGACATGCGTCCAGCAGAAAGGACCGCTCCCGAAGCAGCGGCCCTTCTGTTTTGAAAATCGTCCAATTTCCGGTAACCCCCGAATTCCACCTACTCCGGCGGCAATCCTTTGGTATCGCGGTCGATGCGAGCCTTGGTGTGAGCGGCTCGATCCAGACGCGCATCGGTCAGATCGGCTCCCCGCAGGTCGGCACCGTCCAGGGTCGCGTGAGTGAGATCGGTGCCGCGCAGGTCGGCTCCTCTGAAATTCGCATCCTGCAGGTCGGCATAGCGCAGATCCGCCCCGGCCATCCTGGTTGGCAGGCT
This sequence comes from Alphaproteobacteria bacterium, assembly GCA_024742605.1. Lineage (GTDB taxonomy): Bacteria > Pseudomonadota > Alphaproteobacteria > Thalassobaculales > Thalassobaculaceae > JANSYC01. The sequence goes on from JANSYC010000023.1 coordinate 35,604, forward strand.
TTGCCCCCCGTCAAGTGGCAGAGACCGGAAGTTCGCACCCGCGAGGCGCGCATTCAGAAGACGTGCCCCTTCGAGATTGGCTCCTCGAAGATCACTGTTCGCAAGATCGCAGAAGCGCAGATCGGCGGATTTGAAATCCGCTGCCGCCATCTGGGCACCGGACAGATCCATTCCGCACAGCACGACTCCCTCTGCCAGAATGGCGGTCAGCACGGAGCCGGCCAGCTCCGGCACACCGCGCAGGTCCACGCCCTTTACCTCAAGCTGCCGACCCTTCGCGCTTGAGGTGGCGACCCAGGTGGCGTGAAGCGCCAACAGATCCTCGACCGGTGCCGGCAGCGCACTGGGCAACCGCCCGGCCGGCTTGTCCGTGAGCGCGCCGCCAAGGTCCGCACCCGCGAACTCGGTCATGTTGGTCGTGATGCGGGTGAAGATGGCGTTCTTCAGGTCCGCCTTCTCCAGGTTGGCCCAGGACAGGTCCGCGCCATCCAGATTGGCGCCCTGGAAATTGGCACCCCGAAGATTGCATCGGACCATCTTGGCATCGCGCAGAATGGCATTCGAGAAATTGGTGTTGACCGCTACCGCGCCCGAGATCTTGGCGCGCGACAGGTCGGCGCCGGAGAAGTCGGCCTGCTGCAGCTCCGCTGCTGCCGGTTCGATCTCCACCCAATGCAGATCGCGATCCGCCTCGCCATGCTCGGCGAGCGCACTTTCACGAATATCGGCATCGATCAGCCGCGCTCCGATCAACCGTGCACCGCGCAAGCAGGCGCCACGCAGATCGGTCTTCACCATGCTCGCCCCTTCGAGATCCGCACCGCGAAGATCCGCCGCGAACAGCGACGCGTAGTCGAGCACCGAATTCCGCAGGATCGCACGCGCCAAATTGGCACCCGTGAAGTCCGCGTCTGTGAGATCCGCGCCTTTGAAGTCGAGCCAGTTGAGATCGAAGAACGACAGCACCGCACGGGCACCGCCGATCTGTCCGCGTCGGAACCGTGCATGTCTTCTGATCAGGGTGTCCAATTCCGTCTGAGACAGACGTTCCAAGGATCGGGCATCCGCCACAACGGCCATGATAACCTCCTAAATACCCGCCCCTACATTCTGATTGAGCGGAAAAATCACTAGAAACTTTAGTATTGAAAGGCATATCGATCAATAGCCTTGCAAAAAGAAGGCAACTTCAGCACCATGGTCGAGATGGCGCCGTGCAGAATTGAGACGGCTCATGCATGTGACGTCTGCGCCCCGGGGCGGGTCCTGCGACCGCGCCGTGAAAAACCGGGCATGACTTGAGGAATCGAGATGGCGGAATTGTCCCTCGCCTCGCTTTATGACGCGATGCATTCCCTAGAGCGGGTCATTGGCCCGTTTCCGGTGCTGACCTTTGCCGTCGACCGTCGCAATCGTCTGGTCATGAGCAACAGGACGGCGCGGGATGCCTTCGGCCTGTCAGAAGTCGCGATGCTGGACAAGCGCCTCACGGATCTGGTCCCCAATCTGGAAATCGTTCTCAAGCGAGACCCTGGCGGTGTCGAGCAGGCAGAGATTGTCGGAGGGCCGAAGGGAAAAGGCCAGACCCGATCGATCGCCCGCGCCTGGAAAGCCAACAGGTTTGATGAGACCGGCCGAAAGGTTTCCGTATTCCCTGTCGAAGCGCATGCGAGCGCACTGACTGTCGGCGATGACCTCGTGGTCTTCATCGCCCTTCATGATCTGTCCGAGAAACTGAAGACCGATCGTGCCCTGCGCCAGTCCGACGAACTGCTCCAGGCCGTGCTGTCCGGAGTTCCGGCGTTGATCAGCGCTAAGGGGCCGGATGGTCGGTACGCTTTTCTGAACGCCTATGCGGCGGAGGTCTTCGGCGTCGACACGCAGGCTGCAGTTGGGCGCACCAGTGCGCAGGTGTTCGGCGCCAGTTCGGGGCGGCCCGTCGACGCGTTGGACCGCGATTTCCTGTCCGGTCGCGCCACCAGCCGCACTTTCGAGGAAAGTATCCCGGACGCGGAGGGTCGGGAGCGACGGTTCATGACCACCAAGGGCGCCTTGCGGGAGGCAAACGGCAGAGTGCGCTCCCTGCTCTCGGTGTCGATCGATATCAGCCATCGGGACGCCGCCGAACACCGGCTGGAACGGTTGGCGCAACATGATGAGCTTACCGGGTTGCCTCGACGCCCGGTCCTCCTGCGCGCATTGGTCAATCAGATCGCCCGCGCGAAATCCGACAAGGGTCGGGTGGGAATGATGATATTGTCGATCGACAATCTGTCAGAGATTGGGGCCGCGCACGGTCAAGCCGCACGGGATACCGTGACCCGACGGGTCGCGATCCGCTTGTCCGGATTGGTCGACGAAGACGCCGTTCTGGCGATGATCGAGAGCGACAGCTTTGCGGTCGGGATCCCGAACATCAAAACCGCGTCCGAGATGCAGGCCCGCAAAGCCATGATCCTGCAACGCGTATCCGACCCGGTTCCTGTCGGGCAGGCAACCGTCGCGCCGGTGATCTCAGGTGGGGTCTCGCTTTGGCCGGAGAGCGGACTCGAGGCCGAAGATCTGATCCGATCTGCTGATATGGAACGTCGGCATGCAGAGACCGTTGCGCGTTCCGCAGCTGCCACCTTCAGCTCCGGCCTGATCAGTGTCCAGGACCGGGCGAAAGCCCGCCGCGCCCTGGAGCAATCCTTGCGCCGCGATCTGGAACATGAGCGGCTTAATGTGCTCTACGTCCCGATCCAGGCGCTCGTCAGCAACCGTCTGGTCGGTTTTCGGGCACAGATCCGGAATGCTGACGGGCAGCCATTGGATCACGCCGACACCGGCGGTGTCGTCCCGCTGACCGTCGCCGAAGAGGAAGGGCTCGTGGTTCCGATCGGCGAGTGGGTGCTGCGGAGAGTCTGTACGGCACGGCGCGCCTGGGATGCGCTCGGAGGGTCCTCCGATCAGCTCTCCGTGACCCTTCCCATGCATGCGCAGCAATTGTACCAGCCGGATCTGATCGAGATGGTCTCGGATATCTTGGCCGAGACCGACACGCCTGCGGAATGTCTGACCCTCTCGCTCACGGAAGCCTCCGCGACGGACGACCCCGAGGTGACGATGGGCAGCCTCAACGGCCTCGCGGAACTCGGTGTCGGCCTGTCGATCGAGGCCTTCGGTGCGGGATCTTCCTCCCTGATGCATCTGCGCCGTCTGCCCGTCGAAACCGTCGTTCTGGATCCGGGGCTTGTGGCCGGCGTGCCTTCTGATCCGGATGCGGTTGCGATCATTTCAGCGTCCATTCAGTTGCTCGGCAGCTTGGACAAGGTTCCGGCCGCGGCTGGGATTGAGACTGAAGAGCAACTGACCTATCTGCGTGGCATCGGTTGCGTGGAGGGCAGCGGCCCCGCCATCGGGGAAGCCAAGGACGCCGCCGGCGCCGAAGCACTGGTCGCGCGGGGCTTGCTCGTCGCGGTCTGATCGGGATTCACTTCGAACCACCGCTCTTGACCGGAGTTCTCCGATGCCCGCCGCCTCGACCGAATACGTCGACAGCTACTACACACGCTCCCTCGCAGACGACCACAAACGCCCCGCCCTCGAGGGCGACGTGGACGCGGAGGTCTGTGTGATCGGGGGAGGTATGGCTGGACTGGCGACAGCGCTTGGCCTGGCTGAACGCGGCCGCAAGGTAGTCTTACTTGAGTCACGCCGGGTCGGATGGGGCGCGTCCGGCCGAAACGGTGGGTTCGTCAGCCATGGCTTCGCCTGCGGCCTGGCGGCGCTGCTCCGTCGTGTCGGCCCGGAACGGTCGCGCGAATTATATCGTATGTCCGATGCCTCGGTCGATCTGATCCGCAAGCGGATCGCCCAATACGACATCGCGTGCGGGCCGGTCACAAATGGTCTCGCCAATTGTTCCTGGTTCGACGATGCCGATGCCGTCAAGCGACGGATCGAGACCGCCAACACGACAGTGGATGTGGGTCTCGAGTTCTGGCCGCGCAAGAAGGTGCGGGAGTTCTGGCACAGCCCGCGCTATTTCGATGCGGCCTTCAAGACCAAGGGGTTTTCCTTCCACTCGCTCAATTTTACCCGTGGGATCGCGCGGGCCGCCGAGTGTCTGGGTGCGCGGATCTACGAGGAAACCGCTGTTCTGAGAACCGACCTCAGCCAAGACCGCAAGCGCGTTAAGACGCGGTCTGGCAGCGTGACCGCCGATCAGGTGGTGTTCTGCTGCTCCGGCTACATTGATGGATTGGTCGGTCCCCTCGCCCGGGCGACCTTGCCGATCGGCACCTATGTGCTGCTGACCGAACCCTTGAGCGAGAACAGATTGAAATCGGCAGTGAACGCACCGTACGGCGTGTCCGATGACCGGTTCGCAACCGACTATTACCGCCCGCTTCCCGATGGCCGCATCCTATGGGGCGGCCGGATCAGCCGGTGGACCGATCCCGCCAATCTCGAGGATCTGATGCTCGGCGATCTGGCCTCGGTCTACCCGCAGCTCGCAGACGTGAAGGCGGAGGTCGCATGGCCAGGAACCATGGGCTACGCGACCCACAAGATGCCGCAGATAGGCTGCCTGCAGCCTGGCGTCTGGTACAATCAGGGCCATGGTGGGCACGGTATGGCAACCACCACGCTGGGCGGAGAACTCGTGGCGTCGGCCATCGCGGAGGGGGATGAACGCTATCGCCTGTTCGAGCCGTTCGGCCTGGATTGGGCGGGCGGGCCACTCGGCACCTGGGTTGCGCAGGCGGTGTATTGGAAATACGAAATGACCGATGCCTGGAATCTCTGGCGCCAGGGCCTCAGGCAAGCCTAACCGGCGGGGATTGCAGATGACCGCGAACCGACGCACCACAGACCAGTTGCAGGTCCGATCGGTCTCATTCGAGGATCACGAAGTCCTGTTCGATGTGGGAGACCCTCCGAAAGGCATTTTCATCATCGAGTCCGGTACCGTTGAAGTTTACCGGGCATCCGGCGACCGAGAGATCCCGATGGCTCGGCTTCAGAAGGGCGATATCGTCGGCGAGCTGGCGATGGTCGAGGACAAGCCCCACATACGCGGCGCCCGTGCGATCGGCCATACGGACTGTCTCATGATCGATCCCGACCAGTTCGCCGGCCTTATTGAGAACAGCCCGCCCGGCGTGCGCATGATCGTTCGCAGCCTTGTCCGCAAACTGCATCGCACGAACACTCTGGCGTTCGGCAAATCCCTCCCCCGCTCCTGAGCGGAGCCAGCCGGCAGGTCCCCATGACAACGAAACGCCTTACCCCGTCCGATCCGTTCGATAGCCGTCCATTCGCGTTTTCGCAGATCGTGGCCGCCGCCGCGGGACACCAAGTGGTGCACATGTCCGGCCAGGTGGCCTGGAGAGCGGAGCGTGAGATCCTAAGTCCCGATGATCTGCATGCCCAGGTCGTTCAAAGCCTAAGGAACATCGAACGGGCGTTTGTGCATGTCGGCGCCAGCCTGGACGACGTTCATGCATTAAGGATCTACACCAAGCTCAGCCATATCGAGTTGTCACAGGACGTCTCACGCGGCTTGAACGAGGTGTTCGGCGACGCACCGCCCTGTGCCACCTGGATCGGAATGCCGCGTCCGGCGAACGAGGCGTTCCTTGTGGAGATCGAGCCGTCCGCCGTCACCATCCCGGCGCAGGTGACTTAGGCTTTCCAGATCCCGCCAATCACCTCCGGCAGCGCGGTGCACAGGTCTTCGGCCAGGATCGGTCTGGTGCCGCCGTGGGAGGCGATGCAGGCTGCCTGCGCATGCGTCCAGGCCCCGCAGGCAGCCGCGCTCTCCGGCCTCATCCCCAGACCCAGCAGCGTGCCGATGATACCGGCCAGTACATCGCCGGTCCCGCCGGTTGACAGAACCGCCGGGGCCCCGTCGAGAACCAAGGCCGGGCCGTCCGCCCCCTGAATCATCGTGTCGGGGCCCTTGAGGAGCATCACAGCCCCCAACAGACGAGCCGCCGCGCGGACCGTCTCCATTCGTCCCTTCCCGATGGCCTTCTGATCCGGGAACAGACGTGCGAACTCCCCGGCATGCGGTGTCAGAACGACCGGCCCCTTGATCAAGGCCGCCAATGCGTCCGGTTCACCGGCAAAGGTGCTGATTCCGTCGGCATCGACCACAGTGGGGACTCCCGTCGCCAGGGCCGCATGGACATAGGGGCGACCTCCCGGGCCTAGCCCGGGCCCGATCACGATCGCAGCCACCTTGCGCCGTGTCACGAAGGCGGCGAGCGCCTCCGGTTCCGGCAGCGGAGCGACGATCATGCCCGGCGCGTCGGCCGCAAGCAGATCCTCGCTTCCCTTCGGTCCGAGCGTTGTCACCAGCCCGGCGCCCACCTTCCGCGCCGCCAGGGCCGACAAGCGCGCGGCACCGGCCATTTCACCGGCGATCATCAGGACATGGCCGCGCGTATATTTGTGATCCTCAGGCCCTGGTGGTGTGATTTGACCCGCCCAGAGAGCCGGTCCGATGACCCGTGCCACCGGTTCCAGCGCATCCAGGAGATCGGCATCGATCCCGATATCGATCACCCTCACCGTCCCGCACAGGTCCCGGCCGGGCCGAAGCAGGTGGCCGGGCTTTCGGCGAAAGAAGGTCGCGGTCATCTCCGCCGGACAGGCTGTCCCTTGCACCAGTCCGGTATCCCCGTCGACGCCGCTGGGCATATCGATTGCGACCACGTGGAGTTGTCCCTCCGAAACCCGCCGGCTGGCTTGCTCCAGAAATGCCGCCGCAGTGCCCTCGATCGCTCGGATCAGTCCGGCTCCGAAAAGGGCATCGACCAGAAGACCAGCGTTCTCGAGCAGATCGGACGCCAGCTGCACCGTCGGTCCATCCCAAAGCCGCAGCGCCTCCGCCGCGTCCCCGCGGAGCCTCTCCGGATCGCCGAGGACCGCCACGGTTACCGGCCAGCCATGCCGCCGCAAATCTTCGGCGATCACGAGACCGTCGCCGCCATTGTTGCCGGGCCCGCAGGCCACCAAAACCGGCATCGGCCGAAATCGCCTGCGGATCAAAGTCGCCACGCCACGGCCGGCCCGCAACATCAGCGTGAAACCAGGGGTTCCGGCCGCGATGGTGGTGCGGTCCGCCTCGCCCATCTGGGCGCAGGACAAGAGCGAGTCCATATGGATCGTCATGGAAGGAGTGTAGCGCGTGGTTGCACGCTAACAAAGAAATGGGGCGAGTGATGGGACTTGAACCCACGGCCTCCAGAGCCACAATCTGGCGCTCTAACCACCTGAGCTACACCCGCCGCCGTGCGCCGGTCTTGAACAACCGGCGGAGGGCGTTGCTATCGCAGCCACCGCGCCCCGTCAACTGGCATCGACCGGAATTCGGTCAAGCCGCCGATTTCAGATAGCTTTCCAGCCGTTCGACCGCCCCGTCCAAGACCGCGTCCCGTTTGGCGAAGCAGAAACGGATGAAGCTCTTCGGTGCGGTCCCCTTGTCGCCGTAGAAGGCCGAGACAGGAACCGCCGCCACCCCGGCTTCCAAAACCAGCCGACGGCAGAACAGTTCATCGTCCTCTCCGGGTCTCAGAAACCGGCTCGCATCCACGAACAGGAAATAGGTGCCCTGACAGACCGCCGGGTCGAACCCGATGGTTGTCAGGCCCGCGGAAAGTCGATCACGTCGCGCCTTCATATCGTCCCGCAGGCTGTTGAAATAGCTGTCGTCTTGAGTCAATCCGAATGCCACCGCCCGCTGGAGATTCGGGGCGGTGGTGAACACCAGAAACTGGTGCGCTTTCGATATCGGAGCCAGCAGATGGTCCGGGGCGGTCAGGTACCCGACCTTCCATCCCGTCAGCGAGAACGTCTTGCCGGCCGATCCGATCCGCACGCACCGCTCCCGCATGCCCGGAAAGGTCATCAACGGGATATGGGTCCGGTCATCAAACACCAGATGTTCGTACACCTCATCGCAGACGGCATAGGCATCGTATTTGATCACCAGATCGGCGATCGCCTGCAACTCGTCTCGCGTGAATACCTTGGAAGCCGGATTCTGCGGATTGTTGAGGACAACGAGCTTGGTGCGTTCGCTGAACGCGGATGCCAGCTGATCCAGATCCAGTTCCCAATGGGGCGGTGTCACCCGGACCGGGCGCGGAATCCCGCCGGCCCGACGGATGATCGGCAGGTAGCAATCGTATAACGGCTCGATCAGAACCACCTCGTCGCCCGGCTCGATCAGCCCGAAGAAGCACGCGGCCAACCCCTCGGTGGCGCCGGTCGAGACCATCGTCTCGGCCTGCCAGGTGACATCCAGGTCGTAGAACCGCTTGTTGTGCGCGGCCACCGCCTGCCGCAGTTCCGGCACGCCCATCATCGGCGGGTACTGGTTCGGCGGGTCGTAAAGCGCCTTGGACGCGGCATCCAGCACAGAATCCGCGCCCCGGTCGTCGGGGAACCCCTGCCCCAGATTGATCGCCTGATGCTCGATCGCCAGCCGAGACATCACCTCGAACACCGTGGTGCCATAGCTCGACAGGAGTGTGTTGGCCGGTTTCATCGCATCAAGTCCTCCCGCAAGCCCCGTCTCACGCGGGGTGGCGCGGGATAGCGCGGGTTGGGAACGGATGCAAGGAGGTTACTCTACGCCGCCGCCTCTTCCAGCGCTTCGACCAGCCGCTGCTCCGCCTCGCTGAGCCGGTGGTCCTTCCGCCAGATCAGCCCGATGTCCATGCTGGGCGGCGGATCCGTGAGGGTGCGCCACTCGACCCGACCGCCATCGAGCGACCAGGGGCGGTACAGCAGACGCGAGAGAACGGTCACCCCGAAGCCGATCGCGACCAGGCTCCGAACCGCCTCCACACTGTCGGTGTCGAACACGATGTCGACGCTCAGGCCCCGCCGTTCGATATAGGTGCGCGTCACCCGGTCGGCCTCGTCGACGGTGTAGAGCAGGAATGGGTGTTCCATCACATCGGAGAGCGCCACAGTCTCCTGCCGTGCGAGCGGATGGGTGGGTGCCACCCACAGGCCTCTTGGCGAGCTGAGCAGAGTGCGGCTCTCCAGTTCAGGGATCTCCGCGATGTTGGACGTCAGGATCAGCCCCAGATCCACCCGTCCCTCGATCACCGCTGCCTCCAACCCGGGACGGTCGCTTTCCACCAGTTCCACCGTCACCAGTGGATTGGCGCGCCGGAATCGGGCGATCGGCGGCACCATGAAATAGCCCGCAGAAGCGTTGGTCATGCCGAGCCGGACAGTTCCGGACACATCCGCCCTGTCCGGATGCATGTCCGCCATCGCGTCCTCTACCGACGCCTCAATCGTGCGGGCATGGGCCAGGAAATGCTGGCCGTCCCGGGTGAGCGAGACGCCACCCGGCCGCCGCTCAAACAGGGTGACCCCGAGCTGCGCCTCCAGCTCCTTGATCGCCAGTGTGACGGCCGACTGCGAGATGCCGAGTTGGGCGGCCGCCCCAGACACCTTCCCGGACTCCGCGGTGGCTCGGAAATAACGGACCTGTTTGAACGACAGCATGATGAGTTTTCCTCATATTGCATCTTTATTTATTGAATTTGTAATAAGGCGTGGATGAGATCAAGTTTGGCGTATCGAGATCGGACGTCGGGTTCGATCTCCCGGTTTGATCCCTTGTGACAGGAGACAAGTCATGGCCACGATGAACTTACACATGCCCGCTGGCGCGACAGGCATCGTCGCCCCGGTTACAAGCGCCCTGCCGTCGCTCGACACCGTTCTTTCGAGGCTGCGGACCGCATTCGTCGTCAGGGTCGATGCGGTCCCGGCGCAGCTCGACCTCGCAATCGAGCAGTCGAGGATGGCCGGTCAGGCCAAGGCCCGATTCTGGATCTGATGGTAAGTTCCACTCCACGATCTCGACTCCCCGGCGTTTCCTTATACAGTGCGGCCAAACAGAACAGCCGCATGGAAGGAAACGCCGATGTCGACCACCGCACTCCCGGAGCAGCTCACCGCACGGATGGGCAATCTCGGCACCGAGACCGCATTCGAGGTGCTGGCGCGGGCCAACGCCTTGGCGGCGACCGGTAAGTCGATCATCAACCTCGGCATCGGCCAGCCCGATTTCAAAACCCCCGAACACATCGTCGAGGCCGGCATCCGCGCCCTGCGGGACGGCCACCACGGTTACACGCCGGCGGCCGGCATTCCGGAGCTTCGGACGGCGGTCGCGCGCGACCTCAATGCGCGGCATCGGGTCGAGATAGATCCTGGCCAGGTCATGATCATGCCAGGCGGCAAGCCGACCATGTTCTTCGCCTGTCTGATGTACGGCGAAGCGGGCACCGAGATTCTGTACCCGAATCCGGGTTTCCCGATCTACGAGAGTGCGATCAAGTTTTCAGGCGCGACAGCCGTTCCCTACCCGCTCCAGGAAGAGACTGGGTTCGCGTTTTCCGCCACCGAGGTGCTGTCGAAGATCACCGACAAGACCCGCCTGCTGATCCTGAACACCCCGGCCAATCCGACCGGCGGCACGGTGCCGAAGTCGGAGATCGATGCGCTGGTCGCGGGTCTCGTCGACAAACCCCATGTCACCGTGCTGTCTGACGAGATCTACAGCCGCATGCTCTATGACGGACGCGAGCACGTGACCCTGCTGTCCTATCCGGAAATCGCCGACCGGGTGATCTTGCTGGACGGCTGGTCCAAGACCTATGCCATGACCGGCTGGCGACTCGGATACTCGGTCTGGCCGAACGATGTGTTTCCGCACGTGGAGAAGCTGGCGGTCAACAACCATTCCTGCGTCAATGCGCCAACCCAGTTCGCCGGTCTCGCGGCACTCGAAGGTCCACAGGACGCGGTTGACGAGATGGTCGAGGCTTTCGACGGCCGTCGCCGGGTGATCGTCTCCGAGCTGAACCAGATCCCCGGTTTTCGCTGTGTGCAGCCGGGAGGCGCATTTTATGCGTTCCCGAATATCGAGGGCACCGGGCTTGACGCCAAGACTCTTCAAACCCGTTTGCTGGAGGACGCGGGCGTCGCCGTGATCGCGGGCACCAGCTTTGGCGCGTACGGAGAAGGTTATCTTCGCTTCTCCTATGCCAACTCGACCGAAAACATCCAGATGGCGATCGCTCGGATCAAAGAGATGCTCGCCTGACGGCACTGAGCTGCGCGAAAAAGCGGCACGTGGTTGTTTTTTGAGCAAAGGTGATGCGCAATACGGTCTCGCGCGCTTCTCTCAACCGCCGAATTCCGCCACTGGGACGGTACTGAGCGGTTGGCATATGGCGTGCTATTGGCGAAGGGCACGGCGTCGAGCGGCGCCGGGCAATCACGAAACCGGACGCGAAAGCGGTATAGGTCAGGACCCATGAAGAAGGTCGAGGCGATCATCAAGCCTTTTAAACTCGACGAGGTGAAGGAAGCACTGCACGAGATTGGAATTCAGGGGATCACGGTCACTGAAGCCAAGGGCTTTGGCAGACAGAAGGGACATACCGAGCTGTACCGCGGCGCCGAGTATGTCGTCGACTTTCTGCCCAAGGTTAAGGTCGAGATTGTGATGGAGGACGGGGTGGTCTCGCGCGCCGTTGAAGCGATTCAAAGTGCGGCCCATACGGGCCGGATCGGTGACGGAAAGATCTTCGTCTCCACCGTCGATGACATCATTCGGATCCGAACCGGCGAGACCGGAACGGATGCGATCTAGGGACCGGTCCGATCGGATCGGTCTCTGAAGGGAAATCCGCGGGCCGGGACATTCCGTCCCGCGACGCGTACAACACGAACTTCAGCCCAGCCTGGGCGAAACACTAGGAAGGAAGCCATGTCCGACGCGAAGACTATCATGAAGATGATCGAAGAGAACGACGTCAAGTACGTCGATCTCCGATTCACCGACCCGCGCGGTGCCGTCCAGCACGTCACGCAGCACGTGCGCACGATCGACGAGGACAGCCTGGAAGAAGGCTTCATGTTCGACGGCTCGTCCATCGCGGGCTGGAAGGCGATCAACGAGAGCGACATGGGCCTGAAGCCGGATCTCAGCACCGCGGTCATGGACCCGTTCTTCGCGCAGCCGACGCTCGCAATCACCTGCGACATTGTCGAGCCGTCGACCGGTCAGCCCTATGAGCGTGATCCCCGTTCGACAGCGCGTGCCGCCGTCAAGCACATGGCCAGCCTCGGCATCGGCGACACCGCGTTCTTCGGGCCGGAAGCCGAGTTCTTCGTGTTCGACGACGTCAAGATCGAAGTCGGTATGAACAAGGGCTACTACGAGCTGGACAGCATCGAAGGCCCCTACAACAGCGGTAAAGCCTTCGAGGAAGGCAACCTCGCACACCGTCCAGGCGTCAAGGGTGGCTATTTCCCGGTTCCGCCGGTCGACAGCGAGCAGGACCTGCGGTCCGAGATGCTGACGGTCATGGAAGAGATGGGCGTCAAGGTCGAGAAGCATCACCACGAGGTGGCCCCGTCCCAGCACGAGCTGGGCATGGAATTCGGCACCCTGTTGCAGACTGCCGATCACCTGCAGATCTACAAATACGTGGTGAAGCAGGTTGCGGCCGCCTATGGCAAGACCGCCACCTTCATGCCGAAGCCGATTTCCGGCGACAATGGCTCGGGCATGCACGTGCACCAGTCGATCTGGAAGGACGGCAAGCCGCTGTTCGCGGGTTCGGGCTATGCTGATCTGTCGGAAATGGCGCTGTACTACATCGGTGGCATCATCAAGCACGCCAAGGCCCTGAACGCCTTCTCGAACCCGACGACCAACAGCTACAAGCGGTTGATCCCGGGCTTCGAGGCACCGGTCCTGCTGGCCTACTCCTCACGGAACAGGTCCGCGTCGTGCCGGATTCCGCATGTCAACAGCCCGAAGGGCAAGCGCGTCGAGGTCCGGTTCCCGGATCCGGCCGGCAACCCCTACCTGACGTTCTCCGCCATGCTGATGGCCGGCCTGGACGGCATCCAGAACAAGATCCATCCGGGTGATCCGATGGACAAGAACCTCTACGATCTGCCGCCGGAAGAGCTGAAGGACATCCCGACCGTCTGCGGCTCGCTGCGTGAAGCCCTGGAAAGCCTGGATAAGGACCGAGCGTTCCTGACCCAGGGCGGCGTTTTCACAGACGACCAGATCGACGGCTACATCGAACTCAAGATGGAGGAAGTGCACACGTTCGAGCACACGCCCCATCCGGTCGAGTTCGACATGTACTACTCGGTCTAAGACGGACAAATCCGACCGCTCTCCCGAGCAGTCACGTCAGACGAGCCGCTTCCTTCGGGGGGCGGCTCGTTTCGTTTGGGTGGCAGATGGCGCGATCGCGCGGATAAGGCGGCGCAGCGATCTGTTCTACGATTATTTGGGATTTCCACGACCGTCACGATTTCCGAGAGGCCGCGGAGAAAAGGCTGGTGGCTTGGAGATCGGCGAACCGGGCTATTTCGGCAGCGTGATCGTGATCTCCTGCCCGCCATAGCCGTGAACGTTGTCCTTTGCTCGCAATGTGACTTCGGTGACGCTCTCCGGGACCCGAACCCCTCCCAGGCTGCGGGTGAACGGCTGCTCGGTCTCGTGCGGATGATAGAGGGTGCGGGTTCCGAGCACCGTGCCGTCCGGGGCCAGCACCTGCCATTCATCCGCGTAGTGGTCCCAGCCCTCATCCGCATGCGCAACCGTGACGTTGAAGGACCAGGTGCCGTTGAGCCGGAATGCCTCGACTTTGAGGACATCAGCGACTCCCGCCAGTGCGGGGGCAGCAAGCCAGCACCCTGCGACACAAGTTAATGCGAGTGTTCTCATCTCAACGCCTCCGTCTGAAGATCTTCGGCGGTCTCAGACCCGGTAAAAACGGTGGCATGCATCACCCCTCCAAAGTCCGCTTCTTGCCGTGATCGTCGATCGCCACATAGGTAAACTGTCCTTCGGTCACCAGCACCCGCTCCTGCCGTTGCTGGTACCAGCGGATCTTCCAAGCTTCGATGCTGACGGTGATCGAGGTCCGTCCAACCTTCTCGATGTCGCAATAGCAGCACAGGATATCTCCCATGCCGACCGGTTTGATGAAGGTCATCGCCTCGATGCCGACCGTCGCAACCCGTCCGTTCGCCCGGCTGGCCGCCGCGATCCCGCCCGCGATGTCCATCTGGCTGAGCACCCAGCCGCCGAAGATGTCGCCGTTCGGATTGGTGTCCGACGGCATCGCCACCGTGCGGATCTGCATCTCGCCTTTCGGCGCCCGGGCTTCTTGCTCGACAGAACCCATAAAACCACCATATCTGCCACTCGCGCTTTTGCGCACCACAGGATAGACTAACTCTTCTTTCAGCAATCCGTCCCGGACGACCGAGCCATGGCCGATCTTTTCGCTTCAAACGCCACCGCTGCCGCCGCAGATGACGGCGCGTACTCCGCCAAGGATATCGAGGTTCTCGAAGGACTGGAACCGGTCCGGCGTCGCCCGGGCATGTATATCGGCGGCACGGACGAGCGTGCGCTGCATCATCTGGTGGCCGAGGTGCTCGATAACGCGATGGACGAGGCGGTGGCGGGCCATGCCAGCCGAATCGAGATCGAACTGCACGAGGACGGGTGCTGCACCGTCAAAGACAATGGCCGCGGCATCCCGGTCGACCCGCATCCAAAGTTCCCGGACAAGTCCGCGCTGGAGGTGATTCTGACGACGCTGCACTCGGGCGGCAAGTTCAACAACAAGGTCTACGCGACGGCCGGCGGTCTGCACGGGGTCGGCGTGTCGGTGGTGAACGCGCTGTCGGACGAGCTGGTGGTCGAAGTCGCCCGCGACAAGCGGCTGTACCTGCAACGCTACAGCCGCGGTGCGCCGCTGGGTCCGATCGAGGAGGTCGGCGCGGTGCCGAACCGGCGCGGCTCGACCCTGAAGTTCCATCCCGATCCCGAGATTTTCGGCGCCAGTCTGCGCTTGCGGCCCAGCACCGTCTACCGGATGGCGCGCTCGAAGGCCTATCTGTTCAAGGGTGTTGAGATCCGCTGGCGCTGCCCGGCGAGCATGCTGAAGGACGGAGATGCGACGCCCGCAGAAGCCACCCTGCACTATCCGGGTGGCCTGTCGGACTTCCTGAACACGGCCCTGGACGGCCGCCGCACGATCTCCGTCACACCCTTCGCCGGCGATGTGGAGGTCAGTGGGAGTCAGGGCCGGGTCGAATGGGCCGTGACCTGGCCGGACGACCGGGACGACGGCTTCCTGCACGCCTATTGCAACACCATTCCGACCCCACAGGGCGGCACCCACGAAGCCGGCCTGCGAACCGCCCTGCTCCGCGGGATCAAGGCCTATGGCGAGCTGGTCGGCAACAAGAAGGTCGCGCAGGTCACCGCCGACGACATCATGGCCGGCGCCTGCATCATGCTGTCGGTCTTCATCCGGGAGCCCCAGTTCCAGGGTCAGACCAAGGACAAGCTGGTCAGCACCCAGGCCCAGAAACTTGTCGAGACCGCGGTCAAGGATCATTTTGACCATTGGCTCTCTGCGGCCCCCGAAACCACCAACGCCCTGCTCGACCGCCTGATCGAACGGGCTGAGGACCGGCTCAGCCGACGGGCGGCCAAGGAGGTCAGCCGGAAAACCGCGACCCGCAAGCTCCGCCTGCCCGGCAAGCTGGCCGACTGCTCCCGCTCCGACAATGAAGGGACGGAGATCTTCCTGGTCGAGGGCGACAGCGCCGGCGGCTCCGCAAAGCAGGGCCGGGACCGGAAAACCCAAGCGATCCTGCCCCTGCGCGGCAAGATCCTGAACGTCGCCAGCGCGACCGTCGAGAAGCTGAGGCAGAACCAGGAACTGGCGGATCTGGTCTTGGCGCTCGGCTGCGGAATGGGCTCAAGCTTCCGGCTTGACGCCTTGCGCTACGAGCGGGTGATCATCATGACCGACGCAGATGTGGACGGCGCGCACATTTCCTCGCTGCTGATGACGTTCTTCTATCGGGAAATGCCGGGACTGATCGAAAGCGGGCACCTGTTCCTCGCCATGCCGCCGCTCTACCGAATCAGCCAGGGCGGAAAGACCCTCTACGCCCGCGACGACGCCCATAAGGACGAACTGATGCGGACCGAGTTCACGGCCAAGTCAAAGGTCGAGATCAGCCGTTTCAAGGGTTTGGGCGAGATGCCGCCGGCGCAGCTCAAGGTCACCACCATGGATCCGAAGACCCGCCAACTGATGCGGGTGAAGATCCCGCCCCGCGCCGGCGCCGGCCTGGTCATTGAACCGGAGCTGGCCGACGAGCTTCGCCGCACCGCGACCACGGTGGAAACCCTGATGGGCAAGAAACCCGAGCTCCGGTTCGCGTTCATCCAGGAAAACGCGAAATTCGTCTTGGATGTAGATGTCTGAGGTCGGAACGGTCGACCCCCCCCTACCGTTCCAGACACCGGGTTCGCCTATTCCAATCCCTGGAACAGCGGAGCCGTCACGCCGGCATCCGCATCGGACCCACCGCCGGGAACCCGGATGCCCCAGACCCGAACCCCGAAAAGCGTGCCATCCATGCGGACGTTCTTCAGACACACCGTGCCGTCTCCAGATTTGGTAGTTTGGCCGAAGTAGGCGCTGACGGCCAAGTGACCCCAGTCCCGCGTTTGGATCGTCGAAAACGGCTGTCCGATCAGATGGGCGGGCTCGAAACCCCTCAGCGCAAGGGTTCCGCGTGAGAGATAGGTGAAACAAGCCACGCCCGCCCTGTAAATTCCGGTGACCGCGAACGTGATGTCATATCTGTCGGCAATTTTGGACCAGTCGGCGATATCCGAGGACATGGATTTCGCCTCGGCCCCAGCAAGCGAGCCCGCTGAGGGATGCACGCATGCTGGGTCGCATCGATCCAATAGTGTTGAAAGAACTAAAAGTAGATTTGCGGATATGCCCCGGTGAGTTCGCCTGCAAGCGGCCGGCAAGCGCGAATGCGCACATGTGCAAAGCGGTCTTGGACGGCCCCTGCTAAATCCAGAAATGGCTCCAGACGATGTGACTTGATGGGCGTCCTTCAAGCATTAAGAAAACTGCGATACGTCATCAGCGCATCAGCCGGAGACAACTGACTGGAAACGGGCTCATGTCCTCGCGACGCCATCCGCGTCGATATGGCTCTTCTAAAGAGTATGAAATCAATCAAAAGTTACTGCGCATTGGAATTTTTGACCGGTAACGCATTGAAATATAATGTGATATATTGATCGACATATTCGGTTTTTAGCCAAGAACAGAATCTTCTACGAACTGAAAAAAAACAGTTGGCTATGCTCCAAGCCACCCCCGCAACGCTGCGGTCGCACGCTCCGGATGTTCAAGCACCGGCAGGTGTCCGCATTCCGGCACAACGATCAGGTCCGCACCCGGTATCACCCCCGCCATCTCCTCGGCCAGTTCGGGCGGGGTAAGCTGGTCGCTGTCGCCGACCATGATGAGGGTCGGAACCGTCACGCTCCGCAGCAACTCTCGGCTGTCCGCCCGACTCAGGATCGCCCGCTGCTGCCGCACGAAACCCGCTTGCCCGATCCGGCTGGCCATGGCGAAGATGCTGTCGACCAGCGACTGGTCCTCCATGCGGCTGGGATGAATCAGCATCGGGAGCAGACGTGGGGTCACGCCCTTGAAACGCCCCTTCTCGCTCAGCTCGATCAGCCCGGTGCGACGGCGGCGCTGCTCCGGGCTGTCCGGTCGGGCGGAGGTGTCCATCAGGGCCAACCGCTCCACCCGCTCCGGCGCCTGACGGAACATCTCCTGGGCCACGTACCCGCCCATGCTGAGGCCGGCGAGCGCGAACCGGTTCGGTGCCTGTGACAGCACCTCCCGGGCCAGGTCCTCCATGGTCTCGGCACGGGTCAGATCGGGGATCAGGATGGTATCAACCAGATCCGCCAATCCCTCGCGCTGATGAAGGTAGAGTTCGGCATCGTTCAGCAAACCCGGCAGGAGCACGAGCGTATCGGACATCGGTGTGTCGGCCATTGAGTATCAGGCTTCCTTGATGATCGCGAGAAGGTCGCGGAACCGGGGGTGGTCGGCGTGGCCGAGCCACTCGAACACCATGGCCTCCACCGTCATCGGCACGCAACCGGCTTGATGAAGCCGAGCCAGCCCAGCTTCTCGATCATTCTCATGGCGGCTGCCGCAGGCGTCTTCCAGAAGGAACACACAGTATCCAGCGGCCCGCAGGCCAAGGGCCGTTTGCGCGACACAGACATGCGCCTCCACGCCGCAGATCGCGACGGACCGTCGCCCCATGGTCCCGAGACGACCGGCGGTTCCCGGCTCCGCCATCGCATCGAAGGACCGCTTCGCCAGGAGCTCGTCGTCGGCCAATTGCGCCCGCAGAAGGGGATCGGTGCCCCCGATCGCATCGGCACAGTGCTCCGTCGCCCGAACCGGAACGCCCAGAACGCGGGCCGCCCGTATCACCCGCTCAATCCGGTCCCGGACATCCCACGAGTTCGAGATCACCGGCAGCAATCCGGTCTGCATGTCGACCACTAAAAGGCCAGTGTCCGTCGCCACGGGGCGGGGCACCCGGTCCGAACCGACCTCGAATCGCCCCTCATCCAGGGAATCCCTTGGGTTTTGCATGCTCATCGTTGACTTCCAAAGCTTCTGGCGTATGATCCGGCGGCCAATGAGACATGCGGTCCTTCCGGCCACGGCACATCTCGGTCTCAGACCGACAAAACCACAGCGACATGACAGAAAACACAAAAATCACCTTTGCCGACCTAGGCTTGTCGGACGAGATCGTTAAGGCGGTCACGGAATCCGGCTACACCACGCCAACCCCGATCCAGGAAAAGGCCATTCCGGTCGTCCTGATGGGACGGGACGTTTTGGGCTGTGCCCAGACCGGAACGGGCAAGACCGCCTCCTTCACCTTGCCGATGATCGACATTTTGTCGTCCGGTCGGGCCAAGGCGCGGATGCCTCGGTCCCTGATCATCGCACCGACCCGCGAACTTGCGGCTCAGGTGGCCGACAATTTCGTGAAGTACGGTGCCAACTCACAGCTGACCATGGCGCTGCTGATCGGCGGCGTCTCCTTCGGCGACCAGGAAAGCAAATTGGATCGCGGGGTCGACGTTCTGGTCGCGACGCCGGGTCGCCTGCTGGACCATTTCGAGCGCGGCAAGGTGCTGCTGAACGATGTGAAGGTTCTGGTGATCGACGAGGCCGATCGGATGCTCGACATGGGGTTCATCCCTGATGTGGACAGGATCGTGTCCCTCCTTCCGACCATTCGGCAGACCCTGTTCTTCTCGGCGACGATGGCACCGGAAATCAAGCGGATTGCCGACAAGTACCTGATGAACCCGAAGGAAATCAGCGTCGCGCCGCCGGCCTCCACGGCCGCCACGGTGACCCAGCATTTTGTCCGCTGTACCTCCAAGGATAAGCGCGATGTGCTGGTCAAGCTGATCGACCACGAAAAGGTCGAGAGTGCCCTGATCTTCTGCAACCGTAAGCGCGATATCGGCGTGCTGCACCGGTTCATGAAGAAGGGCGGCTATGACGTGGTCGAACTGCATGGCGACATGTCCCAGCCGGCCCGCACCGCGACCCTGAAGCAGTTCAAGGACGGTGAGGCACGCCTGGTGATCTGCTCCGACGTCGCCGCCCGCGGATTGGACATCAAGGGCCTTAGCCACGTGTTCAATTTCGACGTGCCCTCCCATTCCGAGGATTACGTTCACCGGATCGGCCGGACCGGCCGCGCCGGGATGACCGGCCGCGCATTCATGCTGGTCACCAAGGAAGACTCGAAGTCGCTTGCGGCGATCACCAAACTGATCGGCAAGCCGATCCCCGAGATCACCGCGGATGGCGTCCTGAGCGGCAAGGAACTGCCGCCGCTTGACGGTGAAGCCTCCACGCCCAGCGCTGCTGAAACGACAGACAAAACCGAAGCTGCGGACGACACACCGCGCAGACCATCACGATCCCGTGGCGGTCGTGGACGGAAGAAACCGACCGATGCCGACGTCGTGCAGGAAACTGCGGAAACTCCTGCTGAGGTTGCCCCATCTGTTGCCGATACCTCAGAGGCCGAGCCGGTTGAAAAGAAGCCACGACGGACGCGAACGAGGTCCAAGCCGAAACCGACCGCCGACACCCAATCCGGAGACGCGGCACCCGAGCAGACGAAATCGGAGCCAGCCAAGGCGGACAATGTAGCGCCCTTCCCGGAAGGCGGAAACCGGGGCTCACAACGGGGCCGGCGCGAAAATGGTCGAGGCCAGGACCGAAACCCGGATCGTGGGCAGGACCGGGGCAACCGCGGCAGCGGCAATGAGGATCGCGGGCCGCGGGTTCAGGGCTTTGGTGACGACATCCCCGCTTTCATGCTGCGCGGGTCACGTTAGTTTCCCGACAGAGGGTCGAGGTTGATGCAAACCATCTTCATCCATGTCAAATGCGAACTCGGGCAGGCCTATGACGTGGCCGACAAGGCGGTGCTCGAAGTCGAGGAAGTCTCGGAGGTGCATTCGACCTCGGGCCAGTACGATTTGCTGATGAAGGCCTATCTGCCAGACGGCGCCGATATCGGCCGGTTCGTGACCCAGCGCATACAGACGCTCGAAGGCGTCAAGGATACGTTTACGCTGATCACTTTCAAAGCTTTCGGCTGATCGCTAGCGACCGGTGAGAATCGGCCGCAGCGCCGACATCTCCTGCAGCGCCTTGACCGCCCCGGCCTCCACCAGTTCCGCCTCCGGCCGATCGCCAGCATATCCGAACACCGTACAGCCCGCTGCTACTCCCGCGCGTGCGCCAGTCGGGCTGTCCTCGACCACCGCGGTTCGGACGGGGTCGCACCCGACCTTGCGGCAAGCCAGCAGATAGACGTCCGGTGCCGGTTTCGGATTGGGGACGTCCTTCGACGACGCGATCCGCCCGCGGGCACGCTCCCCGATCCCAATCAGATCGAGCACGAACGCGAGATAGTCCGGCGCACTCTGACTGGCGACACCCCATGGAATACCGGCCGAATCCAAGGCATCGATCAACTCGATCGTGCCTGGAATCGCCTTCAGTTCCTCGCGATACCGGACGTAAAGCGCCTCAAAATGCAGATCGACCCACCCTTTCGGCAGATCCAGGTCATGGTCTGTGCGCAACAGGTCCTCGATCTGAAAGAACACCATGCCGGTGAACCTCCGATGGGATTCCTCTGCTGTGATCGCGAAGCCGACTTCCCTCGTGAGATATTCGGCAAGCACCTGATTCGCGATCGGTTCGCTGTTCACCAGTACGCCGTCGCAGTCGAAAATCACGCCTTCGAACGGGCCCATCCACGGATCACTCACAACCCAACAACTCCGGCAAAAGGTGCATGTTCGAGAAGGTTGTCGTGGCCCCGGCCCGCATCAGAGAGTCCTCCCCGGACTCCGCGCCGTAGCCCAGCACCCGCATGCCCGCCCGGACAGCAGCCGTAACGCCGGTCACGCTGTCTTCAACCACCACGCAGTCCTCTGGCACGAGATCAAAGTTGGCGGCGGCATGAAGGAACAGGTCGGGCGCCGGCTTCGGCTCCGGCACCATGTCGGCGGAATAGATCCGGCCCTCCAGGCGTTCGTAAAGGCCTGTCACGCCGAGCGACACCCGCATCTTGTCCGGCGGGCCATTGGAGCCGACACAATAGTTCACGCCCTGACGATCCAGCGCGTCCAGCGCCTCCACGATGCCCGGAATCAGTTGGAGCGAAGCTCGGAACTCGGCGAACTGTCTTTCATAAATGGCCGCCACCCACGGTGCGCCCAGTTCCACGCCCAGATCTCGCTCCAAACGGTCCCGCAGTTTCGTCAACTTGCCGCCGCGATAGTTCTCAAGTGCTTCTTCGCTGTTCGTGTTGATCCCAAGCTTGATCAGGGCCTCTGCGATGATCCGATTGGCGATCGGCTCGCTGTCGACCAGCACACCGTCACAATCAAAAATCACCAGGGCGGGCCG
>JANSYC010000181.1 GCA_024742605.1 Alphaproteobacteria bacterium
CACCCCATTTGCGGAGGACCAGCTCGGCAAGAAACGCCCGAACACTGGTTGTGAAATCGGCGACGAGCTCCTTGCTCCGCCGTTCACTCTCCGCATCTTTCAGTTTGACGGTCAGCTGCCAATCCGGTTTCGCCTTGGAAGGCTCCAGCCAGACATCGACGCTCCAGTGGCCTCGATGGTTGATATAGATCCGTCTTGTGGCCCCTTTGGCCGGCCATGCCCGTAGTTTCATGTTGCAGTCTCCACCCTGTTGTCACGGCCTTATGGCCGGGGCCAAAACCGGAAGATGGAGAAAACAAACGTCCGACATTTGCGGCGGTGGGGGCTATTGCCCCCAGAAGATGTGAACCTCCTCGAACCCTTCGGTGACGGTTTCGATTTCTCCACCGAGCTGAAGTGACCGGGCCATGGCATCGTAGTCGATGTAATACGCGAGCTGTTCCGGAATCTCGTACCACTGCTCAACATATTCTTCCGCAAATGCAGCCCCTGAGGTGTATGTGCCGCTGTAGCGCTCCAGCATCGTGCGCGCGTCTTCAAGGTCTCCTGAGACGTGTTCGAGCACCAACGCGCCGAGGCCCTGGTGTTCCTCGACAAAGAGCGCCAGTTCATGGGCTCGTGCCAATCCGGCGTATTCGCCGATGTCGGCACCGCCGAAACCTTCATAGTCGTGGATGGCATATTCTTCGGCATCCGAGATTGGGGACGCTTCGAGCATCGCGTTTACTTGGTCCTGGATACGCTCCAGATCGTCGGTGGCATCGATCCAGGAGCCGTGCAGATAGCCGTTATTGTAGGCCGCCAAGCAGGCAACGTAGATGCGGGGTTCAAAGCCGGTAGTCATTGATCTGTCTCCTGTTCGAGACCGTGTTCATTCACGGCCTGTTGGAGAGCGATCGGCTGCGTTCGGGAGAGCGGCGCACCTCGTCAGAGGCGTCCCGTAGGAGAGACGCTGGCGGGGATGTTTCTTGGATGGGCGGGGAAATGTGCGCAGCTCATGGCGAAGAAACCTCCCCACAAGCGTTGCGCCAAGCGAACCCGGCGCAGCAGGTTTCCAAAACAAGGCCCGTGAAAACGGTCAGACCGGAGCGGATCAGCGCCGGTGTTCCCCGGAACGAACCTGGAGAGCGGGCAACAAGGGTGGTGCGGACGGAGGGACTCGAACCCTCATGACCTTGCGGTCGACGGATTTTCTTACCTGCTACGGCTTTCGCCGCCACTCGCTTTCCAGGATGCAGCATCCCGCGAGTGTTTGGGGTCTGGACTATCCCTTCGTCGTACTTCGAGCATGCCTCGAAGCCTTAGACGCCGCCCGTCTAGTCTCTACACCTTCCCCGAGCTTTTTAGGGCCTAGGGCTTGGCTCGGGATTAGCTTGGGGCGAGTGCTCGCCCTTTAGCCTTCCCCGAATTTGAGCGGTTCTACGTCCAGGGTTTCCCCTGGCGCACTCAAATTGCTTAAGTCCGTTGCGTCTACCAATTCCGCCACGTCCGCACGCGCGGCTGGAATCCAACCGCGCTGACTGATTACCAGATGTGGTTCCGGGAACAAGCCAACGTCAGCGTTGGCGCTTCTTCTTTTCCTCGACGGGTTTGTGCTTTTTCACACGGCGCACATTCACGGCCGCCGCATTGATGCTGGTTTTGATGTGGGCGGCGTAGTGTTTCTCGATCATCTCAACGCTGGTTCGGCAGTTTTTCGCGACCTGATAGATGTCGGCCCCTTCCATGAGACGGAAGCAGATGTAGCTGTGGCGCAGACTGTAGGCCGTCCGCCGATTGCCATCTCGGTCGAACTTGAGCCCCTCCTCGTCGAGGATC
>JANSYC010000098.1 GCA_024742605.1 Alphaproteobacteria bacterium
CCCAGCCGCGACCGACCACGAACGCCTCCAGACCGACCCCCAAGATCTCCATCGCCGTCTCGCGGGAGACCCCACCCGCCAGAATGGGAAGACCGGCATCCATCGCCGCCTTCATGATCGGCGCGTAGAGCGCGAAATTGGGCCAGCCGCTGTCCGCCCACCCGACTGCTTCGGCAAGGGCGAAAGCCCCGCGCCCCGGACCGGTCCGCGCCAGCACCCGGTCAATATCGATCTGCCGCTCGACCGGGATCATTTCCCAGACGACCGCCGGACGCCGTCCGGCATCTATCAAGGCGCTGAGCAGCTTCGCCTGGATATCGTGATGGATCGGGTTGTCATGGACTTCGCCCAGGAGCACGAAATCGGCGGCTACGAGACCCTCGATCAGGTCTCCTTCCGCCACCGGGTTTCCGGTTTCCTCCCGCCATTCGGCGCGCGCGCCGGCGGCTGACAGGCATAGCAGGATAAGGCCGAGCAGGATCTGTTTCATGTTTCGTGAAATGGGCCCGACGCGCCCGGAAATCCAGCCCGCACCCTCAGCTTCGCCGCGCCCATTCGGCGATGCCGATCCCCCCCAACACGAAGACCAGCGCCAGGGCATGGTAGGTCTGGAAATCCTCGTCGAGCAGCACAACGCTGAAGATCGAGGCGAAGATCGGCACCAGATTGACGAAGACCCCGGCCCGGCCCGGCCCGATCAGCTGCACCCCGCGCATGAAGAACAGCTGTGCGAGGAAGGACGGAAACAGCACCACGTAGAGCAGCACGATCCAACCGGTCTGTGTCGGCCACTGCAGATCACCGGCCATGTACTCGGCCGTCACCAATGGAACGGACGCAAACAGCGCCGCGATCGCCATCACCGAAAACATCGCGATCCCCGAGACCGGCGGTCGCTTGCGCAAGGCCACCGTGTAGCCCGCGTACATCGCACATGCGCCCAGCATCAGCATGTCGCCGAAATGAAACTCCAGCGCCGCCAGGCGTGCGAACTCTCCGTGGGAGGTGATGATGGCGACACCGCACACGGTCACGCACACGCCGATCGCCTGAATCCCGGTGACGGGGGTCCGGTAGGCCAGGAACGCACCGACCAGCACGAAGATCGGGATGGCACCCTGGATGATCCCCAGGTTGATCGCCGTCGTGGTCTGGGCCGCCATGTAGAACAGCCCGTTGAAGACGGCGAAGCCCAGCGTGCCGAGCGTCGCCAGAAAGCCCAGATGATTGCGCATCACCGGCCAGTCCTTGGCGATGGCGCCACGCGCGAACACGGCGACCAGAAGGACCACACCGACCCAGCGCAGGCCGGTCAGCGCCATCGGGGAGATCTCGCCCACGGCGAACCGGCCGGCAACCGCGTTCCCGGCCCAGGACGCCGTGGTCAGGACCAGCATCACATAGGCGTTCCCGAACAGAACACGGCCCATCGAAACAAGAGGAATGTTTGCCATGGCGATCGGTTATCAGGCGCGAATGATCGCGGCAAGGTTCCGCGAGAGAATGGGTTCCGCGCGAAATGCAGTCGAGCGCTCCGCTGACCGGCGACCATCCGGTCGACCGCTCAAGAACGGATGATTTGGGACTCGAGATTCTCGGTCGAACTCACATCCTCGGACACCATGATCGGACGCACCAGCTTGGCGCTCGTCGGCAGGCTCGGCCAGGTCTGGACGATCAGCAGCTGGAACACATGGCCGTTTGCCAAATCGGCGATCGGCAGGATCAGCCGCCGGGTCCAGAACGTGCCGCCCACGTCCCACCGGAACCGGCTGGCGTTGAAGACCGGACGGCGCTCCCAGATACACAGGGCGAAGGACCCGTGGAGATAGTCCCGGTAATCGTCGGCGAACAGTTCATCCGAGGTCCTGCCGACGAAATTCGCGCCCCAGCGCTGCACGATCTCGCCGCCCAGCAGCCGATATCGGACTTGGCCGACGTCGGACAAGACCTCCGCCAGGATCAGATAGGGGAACACCGGTTTGGGGATGCGGAGCGCATCGATCTGAACCCGGGTGGGGATTCCGTCCGTGGGACAGCTCTCTTCCCAGAAACTGTACGCGGATTTGAGAACGGCATCGTCGTCAAACGGCATTCCATCCCCCAATCCCGCCCCTGAGTAAAAGCGTATATCAGATTCCGGGAAAGCCAAAAGGTACGCATGATAGAGAGCCGGGTGCTCCGGCACATGGGGCCCGCTCGATCGATGGAAAGAACCCGGACGACCATGCCCATGTCCCGCGACCGCCCCGCACGGCTCACCGGCTAGCGGTCGCCCACGAACACTTTCGAGAGATAGGCCGGCCTCTGCGCCGTCAGCCGCAGCCCGGCCGTCTCGAACATCGCCGCCAGATCGCTTTCGATCCAGTCCTGAAAATACGGCTCGTGGAACTGATCCGGAAAGCTGCGGACCACCGGGTCGAGGGCCGGGATATCGCCGACCTGCAGCGCATCCACCAGCACGAAACGGCCGCCGGGCTTCAGCACCCGGGCCGCCTCGGACAGAACCTGGGCGCGAACCTTTCGTGGCAGCTCGTGGAACAGGTAGACGGCCGTCACCAGGTCGACCGACCCGTCAGGCACAGGGATGTTCTCGGCCGCCGCCGCGTGCCAGGTCGCGTTGGCGTTCCGCAGATTGCGCTTCGCGCGGGACAGGTAGGCGTCGCTCAGATCCAGTCCGGAGAGCGACAGCGCCGGAAAAGCCTCGCGCACCAGGGACAGCATGTTCCCGGTGCCGCATCCGAGATCGAGCAGGGTCACCCCCGCTGCACCGCTGTCGTGGCCGCGGTCCGCCAGCCACTCGGCGATCGGCACGAGGCCCTGGCGGCGCATGGCGTCCGCGACCCCGCCGAACAGGATCTCGACCTGGGTGTCGTAGAGGGCCGCGGACTGCTCGGTCAGCCAGCCGCCCGACTGAAAGTGAAAGTTCTGCAGGTAATAGCGCGGATACCGTCCCTCGTTGCGTGTCCGAGCCGCGCCCTCGAACGGCTCCTGGGCCGCCCCGAGGCGGCGGCGCAGGGTGACCTCCGGCAGATCCCGCCAGTACCGGACCGCACCGGCCAGGGCGGTCGCCGGATTGGGGATCAGCCGCCTGGGCATCGGATAGTGCCCCTCCCGCACATTGTCGAAATCCCGTTTCAGCAGGGCGAGCCCCTCGCGCACAAGCGCCGCCTGAATCCGCACCTCCGCCACCCGACCGCGCAAGGTGGACGGGCTGTGATCCGGCTCGATCCGCGCGAACCACCGGCGGGTCGCCACGTAGTGCCCGAGATACCAGCCGATCCGCGCCGTCTGTCCGACCCCATAGGCAAGCGCATCACGGCGTATGTTCAATTCTGTCGTCATACCCCTTAGATCGCTCTGAACCGCGCGTCGGCAAGCGGCGCGATGTCGCGGTGTCCGAGACCAGCCTAAAGCCCCAACGCCACCAGATGGCCGCCGTGGATCGCCGCCATGAGGTTTCTGGGCGACCGGCAGTCCCCGACCCGGTGCATCGCGATCCCGCCCAGATCCCACATGTCTGTATCGGGGACATGGCGGGGGGTGGTGTAGACCAGCAGGTCCACATCCTCGATGCTCCGGACGCGGTCGGCGTAGACATTCTGCAGATCCAGGCGTCCGTTGCCGAGCCGGCTCGGCCGCATCGCGGGTATCAGCTCCACACCTGCGCCATGCAGGCGCCGATGGACGCCGATGGCGCTGCAGTAATTCACCGCCTGGGCGAAATGCGGGCGCGGCGTGACCAGGATCAGCCGGTCGAAGTCTTCGGCCAGCCGATCCGCCAGCCCGTAGCTGGCTGCGGTATGGTCCTGATCGAACAGCACCGCCGTCCCCCGCCGCCCGGAAAACCCATCCCCGGACAGATAGGCGCGGCCCGACATCACAGCACCGCCATCACGCTCCAGCCCGTCGGGCCAGCGCGGCGCGGAACCGGTGGCGAGGATCACCGCATCCGGCGCCAGAGCCAGAATTCCGGCGTCCGTCGCCCGCTGCCCGAGCCGGAGATCGACCCCGTGCGTCCTGGCCAAGGCGTATTGATGGTCGATCACCTGGCCCATCCCGGAACGGCCGGGCAGCGACGCCTCCAGCCGCAGGGACCCGCCCGGATGATCGGACGCGCCGAACAGGATCACCCGATGTCCCCGGGCCGCTGCCACCCATGCCGCTTCGAGGCCTGCGGGACCGGCACCGATCACCGCCACGGACCGGGCCGTACCGGCAGGTTCAGGGGTCCAGTCGGCCTCCCCGGCCTCGCCCAGGTGGACGTTGTGGAACTCGACGAGCGGCTTGCCCTGGTGGATCTCACCCCAGCAGAAGTTATCGAAGACACAGGGCCGGATCTCCTCCGCCCGACCGTTGCGCGCCTTCTCCGCGAAGGCCGCGTCGGTGATCTGCGCGCGGGTCATGCCGACGAGGTCGCCAAAACCGTCACGGACCACCCGGTCCGCCAGATCCGGTGTCCCGATCCGGCCGAGCGCCATCACCGGCAGCCCTCCGGCCGCGGCCTTCATCCGCTTGTGCACATCGATGAACGGGCCGGGCTCGAAGTACATGTCCGGCACATGCGCTTCCAGGCTGAGGCTGAAATTCCCCTGGCCATAGGCGAAATAGTCGAGCCCGCCGGCCCCGGCCAGCGATGCTGTCAGACGTTCCGCCTCCGCCACATCGATGCCGCCTTCGATCAGCTCGGTGCCGGACATCTTCAGGCCAATCACGAATTCCGCCCCGCATCGGGCCCGGATTCCGGAGACGATCTCACGCACGAACCTCGTCCGCCCGGCGACGTCACCCCCCCAACCGTCGTCCCGGGTATTCGACCAGGGCGACAGGAACTGGTTGATCAGATAGCCGTGCGCGCCGTGCAGCTCGACCCCCGCCAGACCGCAGCGGTACAGCCGGGCCGCGGTGTCGACATAGGCGTCGATGACGGTGCGGATCTCGCCGTCGCCCATCACATGGGGCACCGTCCAGCTGTAGGGGTCGGGGCCGTCCGAAACCCCCGCCGGCGCCTTGGTCGGGTGCCAGAGCTGCTGACGACCCGGGTGCCAGAGCTGGCCGATCATCGCGGCCCCCGCCGCCCGAATTCGCTCGGCGGTATCGGTGAAGTCGGCATCGTTCCGGTCGTCGAACCCGATCACGGTGGTGGCCTGGGCGACCGCCTCGGGGTCGACCGCGATCACCTCGGTCACCAGCATGGCCGCACCACCCCGCGCCCGCTCGATCAGGAAGTTCTTCCAGCGTTCAGTGATCCGGTTGCCGCTGGCGTAGTTGGTGACGGTCGCGGGCAGGCAGATCCGGTTCCGCAGCGTGATCCCACCGACGCGCAAGGGCGAGAACAGATGCGGATAGGGCTGCTCCGTCATAGCACGCCGAGATCTTTGAGCGCCGCTTCGATCCCGGTGCGCTGCTCGGCACTGGCCTGCGGCATCGGCTGACGGGGCAGGCCCGAGGACGCGCCCTGCAGCTGCTGGGCGTATTTGGTGGCCGCCGGAAGATTGTCGTGGGGCAGCAGGGCGTTCCACAACCGCAACAGCTTGCCGTGCAGATCGAGCGCTCTGACGTGATCGCCCGCCTTCACCGCATCCCAGAGGGCGACCGACGGGCCCGGCGCTGCCGCCAGGATCGCGGCAATCGATCCCTGCGCACCCAGGCTGTAGGAGGGATACATCAGCGCGTCCACCGCACTGAAGATCAGCTTGTCCTTCGGCGCGTCCAGCATCAGGTCCGCGAACAGCTTGAGATCGCCCGCCGACTGCTTGACGCCGACCACTTTCGGAACCTCGGTCATCACCCGGATCAGAAGCGCGGGCGACAGATAGGTCCACGGCACCACGTTGTAGATCAGGGTGTCGCGACCGGTCTCTTCCACCAGGGTCCGGAAGTGCCCGACCATGGCGTCGTCGTCCGGGCGAAACAGATAGTGGACCGGCGTCACCTGTAGGGCCGCCACATCCAGATCGGCAACCATCCTCCCGCGCCGGACAGACTCCCGCGTGCTGTCGGCGATGATCCCGGCGATCACCGGCACCCGACCGGCCGCCGCCTCGACCGCGACGGTGATCAGATCGCGAAACTCCTCGGCCTCAAGCGTATGGCCCTCCCCGGTCGAGCCACCGACCGCAATGCCATGCGCGCCCTGCTCTATCAGCCAGCTCACCTGGGCACCGGCGGAGGTAAAATCGATCTCGCCCTTCGCGTCGAATGGTGTCGTTGCGGGTGGAATCACCCCCTGCATCCTGGTCATCGCGTGTCCTCCTGCTCTCACCCTGTTTTCGGGTTTGGCGGAAGCCTAGCACCCGTCCGGGTCAGCCGTAACTCTTCGACATTCCGATTGCCGGGTCGGCGAAGGCGCCGAACGGCGGATAGGGGTACCGGAGGCCGTTCCCGGCCAGGCCCTTCATCCCCTCGATCCCGCGCAGGAACTCATCGGGCGGACAGGCCATCAACATCTCGTCATCGGCGACCCCGCCATAGCGGCGTTCGGCATAGCAGGGGATCGAGAGGCTGGTCCTGCGTTCCGCCAGGGCGCGCCCCCAGCTGTCGGCGCAGGCGCTCTCGCCGGTGATCGAGAAGTCGTAGCGTTTGTAATTTTTGAACTGCAACCCGTTGATGAACAGGATCATCTGCCCCGGCGAGGCGTAGAACAGACAGATATCCGGTGGATCGAGCCGCCCGCTGCGCAGGGGCGAGGCCGCCAGTCCGGAATAGCGCCCGGCCGGCACCCGCGGCATCTCCGCTTGATGCTTGGCCGCCGCCTCCCGGTTGTCGAACCAGACCCCGTTCATCCCCTCGCCCGAGGCCAGCCGCTCCGGCACCGGCTCGAGGCCGATATTGGCCCCGCAGCTGGCGCCCGGCCGCAGATTGTCCTGCACGATGCCGAGGGTGAACCCTGCGGTGCGCACCTGGGTGACCAACTGGCAGGTGGTGAACGGGATGCCGTCGGTCGGTGTGCGCAACCCCTTTATGGCCCGCATCTCCTCGGCATCCTCGAACAGTTTCATGCCGAACGGAAAGGTCCGCAGTTTCAGCAGATCGACCAGTTCCGCCGCCGCTTGTTTCACGCTTTCGCCCGAGATTTCCGAAATGGCCGCCGTCTCGCTCATGGGTTCCTCCAGGGGTTTGTTTTGATGCTACCCTGCGTCCGATCTGGACGGGCTGGCAAGCGATCGGGCGACAAGACCCGGCGATTGAGGAGAGGAATTCAGCATGGCGCGCGCATTCGAAGGCATCCGGGTGGCGGACTTCACCCAGGTGCTGTCCGGTCCCTATCTGACGGCGCAAATGGCGCTGGAAGGCGCCGATGTGATCAAGGTCGAGCCGCCCGGCGTCGGCGACCAGATGCGCAACCGGATGATCCCAAGCCCGCATACCAGTCACGACATGGCCTCGGCCTTCCTCGCCCTCAATCTGGGCAAGCGCAGCCTGGCGGTCGACCTGAAGGACCCGCGCGGCCAACAGGTCGTCCAGCGGCTGCTGGAACAGGCCGACGTTGTGGTGCAGAACTTTCGCGGCGGCGTGGCGGAGCGGCTGGGCCTCGGCTACGAGCAGGTCCGCGCGATCAATCCGAAGATCGTGTATTGCCAGATCACCGGCTTCGGCGCCGGCGGTCCACGCGGCACCCAGGCCGCCTATGACGGTGCGGTTCAGGCCGCCTCCGGCATGATGGCCACCAACGGCCACGCGCAGAGCGGGCCGACCCGGACCGGCTATTTTCCGGTCGATCTGTTCACCGGCATGTCGGGTGCCTTCGCCGTCGCCGCCGCCCTGTTCCGGCGGGAGCGCACCGGCGAGGGCCAGTTCCTGGACGTCTCGATGCTGGACGCGGCGCTGAACATTCAGGCCCCGTCGATCGCCCAATGGCTGGTCGACGGGTTCGAGAACACCCTGATCGGCAACGCCTCCGCCACCCATCTGCCGACCGCCGATGCGTTCCAGTGTTCCGACGGCTCCGTGCTGATGTCGGCCACCGCCGAGGGCCATGTGAAGGGCCTGTTCACCGAAATGGGGCTGGCGGCGCTTCTGGAGGACGACCGCTTCGCCACCACAAAGGGGCGGCTCGCCAACAAGGCCCTGGTGCGGGAGATTGTGGCCGCCGAGTTTCTCAAGGACACCGCCGCCAGCTGGGCCACGCGGCTGGGTGGGGCGGGCGTACCGATCGCCCGAATCAATCGCATCCCCGAAGCCGTGGAAGACCCGCAACTGGCCCATCGGGGGACCCTGATCGAAGTGCCGGCACCGGAGGGGTTCGACGCCCCCGTGACCCTTGTCGGCCCATCGCACCGGTGCGGCACCGAAGGCCCGAAGGTCGATCTCCCGCCACCGGGTCTCGGTGAGCACACCGCCGAAGTTCTCGCCGAACTGGGATTCGAGGACGGGTTTCTCGCCTGATCGCCGGTCAGCCCGGAACCCGCACCTTGCCATGCCACGGGTCGATCACCGGGGCCACGGCCGCCGCCACATCGAGCAGTTCCGCATCCGCGAACCGGAAGCCGATCAGCTGGACACCGATCGGCAGCCCGGTCGGGCCGTCACCGGCAGGCACGCCGATCACCGGCACGTGGAGCAGGGTCCAGAGCGAGTTCATCACCGAGTTGCCGCTGCTGGACAGGCCCTCATCCGCCTCTCCGACCGCCCCGTAGCTCAGCACCGCGTCGAAGCCGCGATAATGGCCCTCGAACACCGTCCGCGCATGGGCGGCATAGTCGAGCGCCGCCTTCAGGGCGAGCGGGGAGATCCCGGTCCGGTTCTCCGCATGACTGCGCAGATCCGCGTGCAGCCCGTCGCCATGGGTCTTCAGGTGGGGCATGAAGGCCGCCCGGCCCTCGCCCCGCATGATGGTGTCCTTTGCCGTATCCAGGCCGTCGAAGGTGGGCGGCAGTTCGTGAACCTCCACCGTGGCCCCCGCGTTCGCCAGTCCGTCGGCCGCCCGGCGCAAGGCCGCCTCGGCGCCGGGACGGAGTGTGTCGCGATAGGGCGTGTGGCACAGGGCGATCCGCAGCTCCGAGACCGGACGGGCCGGACGGTCGGAGGCCGGCAACCCGCTCGCCTCGGCCACCAGCCGCAGGTCCTCGACACCGCGGGCATACCAGCCGATGGTGTCCAGGCTGGGCGCGAACATCTTGGCGCCTTCCCGGTTCACCACGCTCCAGGTCGGCTTCATCGCATAGGTGCCACAATAGGAGGCGGGCCGCATGACGGAGCCGCCGGTCTGGGTGCCGAAGGCGAGCGGGACATGCAGGTCCCCGACCGCCGCACCCGAGCCGCTGGAGGAGCCGCCCGGCGTGTGCATGGCCCGATGCGGATTGGTCGATCTGGCGAGCCGCCCCATCGCCGCGAACTCGACCGTGTCGAGCTTGCCGAGCGGGATCGCCCCCGCCGTCCGCAAGAGCTGAACGCAGGCCGCGTCATCGACCGGCACCCGGTCCTGATGCAGGGGCGAGTTGTGGGTGCACGGCATGTCGGCCACGTCGATGACGTCCTTGGTCCCGAACGGAATACCGTGCAGCGGCCCCCGGATCTTTCCCGCCGCCCGCTCCAGATCCCGCTCGGCCGCCAGCGCCAGAGCCCGCTCCCGGTCCAGGTGCAGCCAGGCTTTGACCCGCGGTTCCCGCGCGTCGATCCGGTCCAGACAGGCCAACACAAGATCGACCGAGGTCAGTCTGCCGGAGTCCATCTCCGCGAGGGCCTGGGCAGCGGTCAGCCTTTCTGAGGGCATGGCTCTTACTCCTGGGGGATCGGGGTCGCGGACAGCGCCTCATCCACCGCCAGATCATAGGGCATATCGTAGGAAATCAGCCCGCCCGACAGCAGGGCCGCCTTGAGTCGGACGAACGCATCGACCGGAAAGACCGGCGTCGCCGCCCACAGACCGACGCCCCGCAGATTGGTGACGATGCGCGCCAAGCTGTCGGCCTGGAGGTCCGGAAAATAGGGCTGGATCTGAGCCGCGACCGCATCCGCATCCGCGCCGGCCAGATAGCGCAGGCTCCGCCCGATCCCCCGAACCAGGGCCCGGCAAGTCTCCCGCTCGGTCTCAGCGAAATCACGGGTGGTGTAGAAGCTGGTGAAGCCGACATCGCCGCGGGTCGCGAACCGGTGCCAGACATGGCCGTGGCCGGCCTGCACCGCGATATCCGCATAGGGCTCGAACACCTCGATCACGTCGACCGCGCCGGCTCCCAGCGCCGCGACATTCTCGGACATGGACTGATCGGGAGCGCGGGTCCATTCCTCCAGGCCCACCCCGGCGCGTCCGAGATCGTCCTGAAGGGTCTGCCACGGGGTCGGCACCTCGATGGCGACCGCAAGTCGCTTGCCGCGGAGATCGGTGAACCGGAAATCCGGATTGGGCTCCCGGCCGACCAGAGCGAACGGATCCCGAGCCACAACCTGACCGAAGCAGACGAGCGGCGAGACCTCGCCGCGCCTGCGGCTGGCATCGTGATGCATCATCACCCGCATCGGGCCACCCCAGGACACGTCGGTCACGCCGTCCAACAGGGCCTGCGCGGTATAGGAAGTGGAACGCGACAGTTCCACCCGGACCTCAAGCCCCTCCCGCGTCCAGTCCCCGCGCTCGATCGCGAGGTAGAACGGAACATACCCGAGGGTACGCAGATTTTCGTAGAGCGTGATCCTTTGTGTCATGCCGATCACGATAGTCGGCCACTGACAGCGCGGGAAGACCCGGACTGCGGATCAGCCGTGCAGGTTCAAATGGCGAGGAAGGATCAATCGGGCCGTCAGCCCCTTGCCGGAGTCGCTCTCGATCTCGAACTCCCCATCCATCGCCCGTACCAGTGACCGACAGATCGCCAGACCAAGCCCGGTCCCGCCCGCCGGCCGCGCGTAGGACGATGAAACCTGGACGAACGGCTCCATGATCTGGGCGAGCTTTGCCTTCGGCACACCGGTCCCGTTGTCACTGACCCGAAGCTCGACATGGTCGTCATCCGGCTCCGACACCGACACCGTGACCATGGTCCCCCGTCCGGAATACTTCATCGCATTGGTCAGCAGATTGATCAGAATCTGCTGGGTCGCCCGACGGTCTCCGAATATCTCGCAGGTCGCCGTCTGCGGCGGAAGATCGAGTTCCATCGCCTTTTCTGAAAGCGGCTGATTGAAGCGCCGGCAGACCTGATGGACCAGGGAAATCAGGTCGTAGCGCTCCGGGTACAGGTCATAGCGACCGCTCTCGATACGGGAGAGATCCAGGATATCGTTGATGATATCGAGGAGAAACTGCCCGCTCTGCTTGATGTCGACGACGTATTGGTTGGCGTTCTCCCAGATCTTGCTGGAGCGCGGACTCGTCTCGAGCAACTCGCTGAACCCGATGATCGCGTTCAGCGGGGTCCGCAATTCGTGGCTCATCAC
>JANSYC010000185.1 GCA_024742605.1 Alphaproteobacteria bacterium
CAGGACGGTGTCGCCGTCATGCGGTTCGAAACCTATCGGTCCGGACGCCGGATCCGTATCCGCGCGCGCAGCGATGCGGAGGATGACTGGGATACGGTGCTGACCATGCGCCGTCGCGACCTCGAGGAGCGGGAAGAGGAATTCGTCTGGGCCGGGCAGGGCGGCCGGCCGGGTGAAATCCTGGTTCTGGCCCGTCCGGACGGGCACAATTTCACGGGCATCCACCGCTACGATTTGGAAACCGGTGTGTTCACGCAGAGCATTGCGGAGCGCGAGGATTACGATATCGCCGACTCCCTGATCGATCCGCAATCGGGCGAGTATCGCGGCTACGCCTATGTCGGCGAGCGGATGCAGTATGACATTGTCGACCCGCTTCTGCGTCGCCATTACGAGGCGCTGACGGCCTTTTTCGGGGACCAGATCGAGCTCTTCCCGGTCGATTCCGGCGGCTCCCGCCTCCTGCTCCGGGCTGATGGTCCGGTCGAGCGTGCCTCCGTCTATATCTATGATGCCGACCAGCAGACCGTGGACCCGGTCTTTTCCATGGTGCCCGCCCTTCAGGGCTTTCCGCTGCAGCCGATGGCCGCCTATCCGGTGCAGGCCCGGGACGGGCTGACCATTCCCGGTTTCATCACCTGGCCCGCCAGCGGGGCCGGGCCGGAGACGCCTCTCGTCGTGTATCCGCACGGCGGACCGGAAGCGCGTGATCGCATCGCCTTCGATCCGATGGTCCAGTATCTCGCCAGCCTGGGTTATGCGGTCTATCAGCCCAATTTCCGCGGCTCGACCGGTTATGGCCACGCCTTCATGACCGCCGGTCATGGCCAGTGGGGGATGGCCATGCAGGATGACATCGCGGACGGTGTCCGGGCCTTGATCGCGGCCGGTGAAGTCGACCCTGAGCGCGTCTGTCTTCTGGGTTTCAGCTATGGCGGCTATGCGGCGCTGTCCGGTGTCATTCGCGATCCCGATCTCTACCAGTGCGCCTTTGCCGGAAGCGGGGTCTATGACCTGCCCGATTTCCTGGACTTCAAGTCCGATGATGACGGGCTCAGCGAATACTGGACGGAACTCATGGGGGATCCGGACGACCCCGCAGTCCTGGCCCGACTGGAGGCGGCGTCGCCGCGCCGTCAAGCGGCCCGGGTCAGCGTTCCGGTCCTACTCTACCATGGTGAGAATGACCGGACGGCCTCCGTGGACCAGGCGCGGAACATGTCCCTGGCTCTTGAGGAGGCGGGCATCGCCCACACCTATATCGAGGAAGAGGGCGTCGGCCATAACTGGTCCAACAATGGCGACACCACGCGGCGCCTCTTGTTGAACATCCGTGATTTTCTCGCCGATGCCATGGATGGCCGGGTCGACAGTTTCGTCCCGTTGGAACCGGAAAAGCCGGAGGGTACAGAGCCGCTGGACGAGTCGGATCGGCCCGACGAGGACTAGCCGCCGCAGACCGGGCAGGCCGGGTCTTTCGCCAGTTTCACGGTGCGGCTGTCCAGGCCCAGCGCGTCGAGCAGAAAGATGCGACCGTCCAGCGCCTCACCGGCCTCGCAGATATGCTTGATCGCTTCCAGCGCCATCAGGGAGCCGATCACGCCGGTCAGGGCGCCGACAATGCCGACCCGGGCACAGGTTTCCGCATCCGGCGGTACTTCGGGCACCCAGCAGCGAT
This sequence comes from Alphaproteobacteria bacterium, assembly GCA_024742605.1. GTDB lineage: Bacteria > Pseudomonadota > Alphaproteobacteria > Thalassobaculales > Thalassobaculaceae > JANSYC01. Next base: position 1,679 of record JANSYC010000185.1, read on the forward strand.
AGCAGG
>JANSYC010000180.1 GCA_024742605.1 Alphaproteobacteria bacterium
CACGAGCAATTGTCGAATTATGATTTCAATAGAATCACAAAAATTTATACACCGCTCGACTATACTATTGGGTGGTTCCTGTTTTACATGCCGACCTACACAGTACACAATTTTGGGTTCACCCCCATGTCGGCGACAGAATCGAACGCCAACAGCGTTGGGTTCGATCTGATTGTGCAAGGAGAAAGCACCGAGGAGGTATCGCCAGAATTCGGGCCGGTTCCTTTCTGCTTGGAAGATCCCTCCAAAAACATTGATCCGAAGAATAAATTTCAGAAAGCACTTACGAAAGGATGGGGTACGTCCGCAGAGAACAAACTCTCCACATTCGAAATCAATGACTGGAATAACATATCGCCGTTCTTCTCCAACGGTACGGAGAAGCTATTCGATATGACCGGCATGAAATTTGGTGAAGCCACTCTCAAATCCTGCATAACAACAACATCTGGAACGACAAAAACAACGAGCGGGAAGTTGACAATTAAAATTAGCTTAAATTCCGAATTCATAAAAGATATATTCAGCGTATCCAGTTCTCTGTCAATCTCGACGTCTGTTACGACAGAATATTCAACGGCCGTTTCGTATTCCATGAAAGTGGAATGGGGTCTGAAAAACAGCGGACCCGAATATAGCACGTGGTACTGCGACCCGCATCTTTTGGTCTATCAAGAGGGTGGGCAGAATAACCTGCCGGAAATGCTGAAATACCAGACACCATGGCTGCTGACATGGGTGGCCGGCGCGGATTGAACGGCCGGAGCGCCATTCAAACGGGCGCTGATAATATTCCGACCCACCGGAGATAGAGCGGACCCACACGAGCACATGGCACCGCCTGATCGTGATCCGCTCTAAATTCTCTCAACCTGGGAAGGCCGGGAAGCAGACCTCCCCTCACCCCATGCCGACGGCGCGTTTGTAGACCTCGAGCAACGTCTCCTGCTCGTCGCGATCGTCTGCTTCCATTTTCCGCAACTTCAGGATCTGGCGCATGATCTTGACGTCGTAGCCCTGGGCCTTGGCCTCGGCGAACACCTCTTTGATGTCCGCCATGAGCTCGGCCTTGGTCTCCTCCAGGTTCTCGATCCGTTCGAAGAACGAAAGGAGCTGACCGGCATTGACGCCGCCGATATACGGCGACTCCTGCTCGCTGGACGATGTGGAAGCTGCTGGGGTGGCGGTTTCCGGCGAATAGGTTTCCGACATCGAAGGCTCTCCTTCATGCAGTGGCGGGCAAGCGAGTGGCAGGCAAGCAATGACAGGCTGAAACGGTGGCGGACCCTACTCGCCCCCCGCCTTGCGATCAAGCTTGACACATCCTGAACAAATACGGAACATCCGCACCCTTGGCAAGCAGGAGAGCGCGATGCTGGCAACCATGATCTCCGATCCGACCGATCCCGTCCGCGCATTGTGGGAGCGGTTGAACCATCGCGACTGGACGGGGGCCGCCCGTCTGCTCGACGGCGGGTTCCAGGCGGTCTGGCCCCAAACCGGGGAACGGATCACCAGCCCGGCCAATTATCTCGGCCTGAACCGGACCTATCCCGGCGACTGGAAGATCACCGTGCGCACGGTCGACGCCACCGCCGAAGGGGCGGTCGCCCGCATCCATATCTCCAACGGCACGGACGAGGTGTTCGCCCTCGGTTTCTACCGGGTCATGGGCGGTCGCATCCTGGGAGCGGAGGAGTACTTTGCCGATACCGGCACACCGCCTTTCGAGCGGTCGCAGTGGGTGGAGCGGGCGTAAGACGCAGCCCTCAGCGCGATGCCGCGAGGAAGGCGGTCACGTTGGCGCGGGCCCGGCGGTCGATCTCGGCGGCGTC
>JANSYC010000120.1 GCA_024742605.1 Alphaproteobacteria bacterium
CCGGGAGTGGGCAAAACCTGGGGGTATTTGTCTATGATGGTGATTTCACAGCAGAGGAATTGCCATGGATGTGCGGATCATCGTCGAGACAACTTTTGAGAACGGAACCACGAAGACGCGGCGTCTGGGACGCCTGTCTCGGCCATTTCGAAGTACTCAGCCCGAGGGCTTCGGACTGCTGCTCGAAGATGCGAAATCCGTGCTTTGGCAATTACAGCAAGCGATCCTCCTTGACCAGATCGAGGAGGTCTCTGAGGCGAGCAGGGTCTGTCCTGACTGCAACAAGGTCAGAACCATCCATGACTATCGATCGAGGGTTCTGGACACATTGTTCGGTCGGTTCCGTGTCAAGGTGCCACGCATTCGCCGCTGCGCCTGCAACGCCAAGTCGGAGGTCACCCTGGGTGGACCACTGTCGCCGCTGGCCCGATTCTTCCCGGACCGATCAACACCTGAATTACAGCGCCTTCAAGCCGAGCTTGGGGCGCGGCATTCGTTTCGAGAAGCTGCGCGTATCATGGAGATATTTCTGCCTTGCGCCAAGCAGGCGAATACTTCGGTACGCAATCGTCTCGGCAAGATCGCCAAGGAAATCGGCGATAGCGAGTATGCGGAACCGGTTGTCTCGTCAGCAGAAAAGAACGCAACTCCGATGACGGTCTTTCTGGACGGTGCACATATTCGATGTAGGCCGGAATACCAGAAGCGGCACCTTGATGTTGTGGTGGGTAAGATCGAGAGCGCGCAAATGTCCCGTCGTTTCGGGCTTGTACAGCAAGCGGCTCAATCTCCATCCAGGCAAGTACGGCAAGACCTTCAAGACACTGGCTGGGACGGCGAGAGCCCAGTTACCGTGATTTCGGATGGAGAACCGGCATTGCCCAATCTCGTGCGCTACGCCGTCGGCGGGCCAGTTCGCCATATCCTCGATTGGTGGCACATCTCGATGCGGGTCAAACATGTCGAGAACGCCGTAAGGGGGCTACTGCAGACCAAGAGTTTCTCTGGCATACCTGTGTTGTTCGAACGCCCCGCAGAGCGATTACGATGGTATCTTTGGCATGGTAAGGTTCGAGTGGGCACTACGAGCCTTCAGTGGCTGATGACCGATTGCGAGCGGCTTTGCAAAGATGACCCCGAAGTGCGCGACGCGGCTACGCGTGTACAAGCGCGCTGCCGGGAACTCTACACCTATCTGGCAAACAATATGGATAGCCTCACCGACTATGGGCGGCGATATCGCAATGGTCTGCCGATCTCCTCGTCCCGCGCAGAAAGTTGCGTGGATGACATCGGCAACACACGCATGGGAAAACGCCGACGCATGAGATGGTCACCCAAAGGCGCCCATCACGTTGCCATCGTGCGGGCCGCTGTTCTCGATGGAAGGTTGACCAGCACATATCACAGGGCCGCAGCCTGACCCCCAAGTTTTGCCCACTCCCACTCAGCCCGGCGACGGTGCCCTCCGAACGGTCAGCGCGACGATCGGCAATCCAGAGCAGCACGCCGAACAAGGCGGTCGTGACCATGATCAATACGGGGCTGCGCCAGTCGTTTTCGATCCGGTCCTTGAGCAGGAATCCGGCAATCACCACGGGCAGCGTTGCCACCGCGATCTGAAGCGCAAGTCGGGCGGCGGGCGTGGTGCGGCGGCGGGCAACGTCGATGGCTCCCGATAACAGCATGGCCACGTCGCGCCGGAAATACAGCACGACCGCCAGAAGCGTTCCGATGTGCATGGCCACGTCCAGCGCGAACCCCTGATCGACCCAACCGGTGAAGACCGGCACGAGGATGAGATGGGCCGAGGAACTGATTGGCAGGAACTCGGTGATGCCCTGCACGATGGCGAGCACCACGAGTTGCAGCAGCGGGATACCTTCTTCGTTCATGGCATCATACGGCCTTGCGGGATGCGCAGATCACAGCCAGCCGCGGCGCTTGAAATAGACGTAAGGCAGGATTGCCGACAAGATCATCAGCCCGATGGCGAAAGGATAACCGAGCAGCCATTCCAATTCGGGCATGTGCTCGAAGTTCATGCCGTAGATCGAGGCGATCAGGGTCGGCGGCAGGAAGACGACCGCGGCCACCGAGAAGATCTTGATGATCGCGTTCTGCTCAATGTTGATCATGCCGAGAGTCGCATCGAGCAGGAAAGTGATTTTCTGGCTGAGGTAGCTTGCATGATCCGCAAGCGAACGGATGTCGCGTGACAGCGTCTTGATCCGTTCGCGCAGTTCCCGCGGGCTTTTCATCTGCAAGGATTGCTGACCGAGGAACCCTGCGACGCGTTCAAGGGTGACAAGACTGTCTCGGATATTGGAGGTCAGGTCGCCCTTGCGGCCGATGGACTCGAGGGTTGCCTGAAAATCCTGCGCTTTCGTGGGCGTGCCGTTCGAGCGGCGGAACACCTGGCGGGAGATCGCATCGATTTCCCGGCCGTCGCGTTCAAGGATGTCGGCGAGACGGTCGACCACGGCCTCGAGGAGCGCGACGAGAACGCCTTCGCCGGTCTCGCAGCCCATGGAAACCTTGGCCGCCCGCGTCGGAAAAGTCGTGAAGGCGCGGGGGTCGTGATACCTGACCGTGACGAGCGTCTTGTTCGAAAGCACGAAGGAGACGGGCAACATCTCTGGGTCATCGCCATCGGCATGTGAAGGCAGAATCGCCGTCATGAAGAGCGCGCCATCTTCGGTGTAGAGACGGGAGGAAATCTCGATCTCCTCCATTTCTTCCTTGGTCGGCACGTCGATACCGAGCAGTCCTTCGATCTGAGCCTCCTCGTCGCCTATTGGGCTGAGAAGATCTATCCAGACAGCGGTCGCGTCGGGTTTCGGCAGCCCCTCGTGGCGGACAAGCCTGCCGTCCTCATGCACATATGCTGTGATCACGGGCTAAGTCCCCCTCGGTCCGATGAGTGTCGAGGTGCCGCGCGCACCCCGTTTCTGTTGGCAAATAAGCCGTTAGATCAGAGAATTACAGGGGGTTGTTGTTGTTTTGTGGTTCCAGCGGGGATATCTGCCGAAAGACGATACGAGGGGCATCCAGTGCAGGAAGAGAAACAACAGCGCCAGAATGGCCAGGCGACCCTCTGGGGCAAGCCATCAGCCTGGCTTGTTTCGGCCGCCTTGTTCATCGGCCTGACAGCGACTGGCTTTGTCTTGGTCTCATCGATGTTCGGAGGTGAACTTCCACGTTTTGACGCACGGCTGATCCAGCCGCAAGCTGTGGCCCTGATCCTCGGTTTTCTGGCGGTCTACTTTGTGTTTGACGGGCTGAGGCTCTTCTTCGTCCTGCGCACGATCGGAGCCGGGGTGAAAATTCGCGAGATTTTCCCCCTTGTGTTCATCAACATCCTTTTCTCGAATGTGACGCCCCTTGCGACTGGCGGTGGTTTTGCGCAGGTCTGGTACCTGCAACGGCATGGCGTGGCCGTTGGTAGTTCGGCCGCGGCGACGACGATCCGGACCATTCTCGCCATGCTGGCGATCTTCCTTGTCGCCCCGCTCTTTCAATTTTTGCACCCGGGATCTTCGCCGAACGGATTTGCAAGGATCACCCTGCAGTCGCTGTCAGGATTCATCGTGCTCTATCTCGTTGGCTTCCTGATTGTGCTGTGCCGCCCCCACTGGATCGCAATACTACTCGGCCGACTTCTCGCGCTTGCGTCTCGCATTGGTATCCTGGGCGCAGATAGACGGGACCGCTGGACCAATGCGGTGCAACGCGAGACGGCGGAATTCTCGGCAAGCTTTGCACGCTTCGTCCGGGGATCGCGTCTTTATGCCCTTGCGGCGGTAGCTTGCACGCTCGTGTTTCTGCTGACGCTTTTCGCTTTTCCGGCACTCTTGTTGGAACTTCTCGACTATGACGTGGATTGGTTGACGGTCATCGGAACGTTGTCAGTGGTCACGTTCCTGATGTATTTCGCGCCGACCCCGGGCGGTGCTGGATTTGCAGAACTGGCCTTCGCCGGGTTCATGGCAGGCCGCATGGCCCCCGATGATCTTCTGCTTGTCATCTTTGCGTGGCGGTTCCTGACCATTTATCTCGGCATGGCGATCGGAACGATCGTCTCGATCCTCGTCCTTCGGCGGAAAGTGCAGCCAGGATGAACCGTGCCTTACTCTCTCTCTTCTTCTATGCAAACCTTGCAATCGTACTGACAATCGCGGGATACCGCGTCTATCTCTACGCATCGGCGCCGGATTCCAGCGCTCTTCTTGTCGGGCAGATTGAAGCTATCGAGGCCGAGGTCGCGGGGGATCGTCCGCTCAGGTTTGCGGTGGTGGGAGAAGGCAACAATTCGATTGGTGTCCTTGAGCGGCAGATCATCCCTCGGGTCAACTCGTCCGGTTTGGATTTCGTCGTATCGGCCGGCAATCTCGTGAGCGGGGGCGGCGAGGACAAATACCGGGCGCTCCTCGGGACCTTGTCGCATCTCGATATTCCTTATCTTCTGACATTCGGGGAGAACGAGTACGAGGAGTTCGGAAGCGCTCGGTTTTATCAGCGGTTCGGGCCACACTTCTATTCCTTTGCCCTGCCGCAGGCACGGCTCGTGTTTCTCGATGCCACCGGGCGCACGCCGACAGACTGGCAAGAGCGATGGCTGCGCGACATCCTTCAGGTGGATAGCCCTAAGCCGGTGCTGGTCTTCGTGGGTCATCCTCTCGTCCCCCCTGAGCAGGAGACGCTTTTCGAACCGGATGTTGGTGCCTGGTCGGAAAGTACGAACCGCGACCGACTCCTTGCTCTGCTATCGGATCTCGGCGTCGATATGGTGGTCTCGGCGGGGGCGGCGACGTTCTCCGATCAAACCGTTGGCGGGGTCCGACATATCGTCACCGGAGGAGCGGGCGGATTTGTTCTCAACGACGATGCGAGCTTTTACCACTACCTCGAAGTGTCGATCAGCGAGGGCGACATCAGTGTCGAGATGATGCGGGTCGATACCGCGCCCACCCCCCTCATGCGACAGATCGAGGGACTCTGGTTCTTCGTATACTCGCTCTTCTATGTCGGCTGGCTGAATTTCCTACTCATCTTTTCGGCTTTCGTCATCGCCGGCATGTATCTCTACAACCGCCTGTTCCGGGAACGGCGCTACTATCCCGATTACGATAGCCGTGTCGCCGTCGACCTTGGCCGCCCGCTCAAGGTGGTGATGTTCACCAATACCTATCTGCCGTTCATCGGCGGTGTCGCGATCTCTGTCGATCGCTTGAAAAAAGGGTTGGAAAAGCTCGGACACGAGGTGCTGGTGGTCGCACCCGCCTACGGCCAGCACGTCGAAGAGACCGGCGTCGTGCGCGTTCCGGCACTGATTGAAGCGGGCGGCCTTATCCGTGTCGCCAATCCGCTGCATCCTAGGACGTGGCAGGCGGTCCGACAGTTCGGGCCGGACGTGATCCACCTTCACCATCCCTTCTGGCTCGGGTCTCTGGGGCATCGCATGGCGCGTCGGCTGAACGTCCCGGCAATCTTCACCTACCACACGAGGCTGGAACAGTATGCGCATACGATCCCCCTGCCTGGTGTCCTCTTTCGCAACGTGATCGCGCACTGGCTCGTGCGGCGCTTCGCGAACAGCTGTGACGAGATCATCGTTCCGACGCCGGTGACGCGGGATTATGTGCGGCTGATCGGGGTGGACCGGCCCGTGCATGTTCACCCGACAGGAGTAGAGATCGAGCGATTCCTGCCACAGGAACCTTGCCAACTTGCTGCGCTCCGGTCCCGACACAACCCGGACGGTCGGAAAATATTGGTCACCGTGTCGCGGCTTTCGAAGGAAAAGAATCTCGACTTCCTAATCGCGGCGATGCGGGAACTCAAGGACCGCCACGCGCCCCCCTTTCGTCTTCTTGTGATTGGGGATGGCGAGGAGCGGGCGCATCTGACCCGGACCATCCGGGACAAGGATCTGACCTCGGAGGTGAGCCTGGTCGGGTCTGTCTCGGAGCATCATATCCCGGACTATCTCGGTCTGAGCGATCTCTTCGTCTTTGCGTCCACATCGGAGACCCAGGGCATGGTCATCTTGGAGGCCATGGCGGCGGGTTTGCCCGTTGTTGCAGTGAATGCCAGCGGCGTGGACGCCTTCGTGCAGAATCGGAGGACCGGGGTTTTGACCGAAGAGAATATCGAGGTTTGGACCGATGCCGTTCATGCGCTTCTCGTGAACCGCTCCGAGCGCCATGCGATGGCGCGGGCTGCATTGGAAGAGGCCCGGCAACACTCCGTCGAACGGTTCTCGACTGATATTGCGCGGGTTTACCAGACCGCGATTGGTGCACGCTCAAAGTCCAAAAGAAACGGGGCCCTGCGTTCCAGTTGAACAGCATCACCTTTGCGTCATGAGTTGGTGGATCAACGCTCGCAGCGCGCGGCGCCTTTTCTCGGGCGTGCGTTAAAAGTTTCAAACGTGCAGCATCACTGCTGGATCAATCGCACTCGGTATTGTCGGTGGTCTCGTTCGGCATCTGTGTGTTACAGAGACGTCCAGCCGTTATATCGGTGGCTTCGAGGATCGCGTCTTCGAATACAGCGGCCTTAAGATCCGCTCCTTCGAAAGTCACGTTGACCAGACGCGCCCCTCTGAAGCTCGCGCCGCCCAGATTTGCACCGTTAAACGAGACGTTCTCGATCACGGCGAAATCAAAGAGCGCGATGCTGAGGTTCGCGCCTGCGAAATCGATTGCCCGCAGGGTCGACTCTTTCAGATCGACCCCTGTCAACTTGCTTTCGGTGAGATCCAGCCCTTCGAAACTGCATGCCTGGCATTGTCCGAGCATTCTCAGTTGCGACGCGTCGCTCGCCTCTTGAGCCGCGACAGAAAATGCCGAAAGGAACACAAGGAGTGCGGAAATCGCGGGGCTGAACACCACGTTCTTCTTGTTCTTTTTCAATTCTCGAGCCTCGTGATTGAACGACTTCACGCCCTAGAAATCGAACAGATCGCCAAGGAAGGATTCGCGCTTCTTCTTGTAGGGGCGTCCACCATGTGAGTCAGTCCCCCGCGTGTCCTGCCGATATTCCTGGGCGGGCTCAGAAGCAGGAGGCCCCGCTCTCTCGATGATCTTGTCGAGTTCACCGCGATCGAGCCAGACACCCCGGCACTTCGGGCAATAGTCGATTTCGACACCGCTGCGCTCGGCAATTACCAATGTTTCACCGTCTACGGGACATTGCATGCGTTCTACTCCTGTGTGACTTCTATCCTCAGAGGAAGTAAGCACTTTCAGCTGGATTCCAATGCGCGCAGGCTGATAATTGCGCGAGCGGCGAGGTCAGTCCGGTTGCGGCGACGCAACGACAACAGAGGTGCCGAGCTCGGACCCATCTCGCAGCAGAGAAATGGCCACCCTGTCGCCGGGCGCGTGGGCGTAAAGTGCATCGCTGATGTCTTCCGAGGTCCTGACTGCCCGCCCGTCTATGGCCGCGATAACATCGCCCGGCACGAGGTGGCCCGGGGGCCTGCCGGGCCGCGCGCAGACCTTCGAAATGGAGGTCCCGAAGCTGTCGTGCTGCGGGGGTGACACGAAGAGCCTGAAGGCTGTGTTTTCTCACAGCCGAAGCGCCCGGCACCGAGCTCGAAACGACACGATTTTGTGCGACCGTAGAATGAACATGTGCTGCACACGATTCCGAACAAACGGTTGATTATCAAAATCAATCGCCACCATTTATCACCGCCCCAGCCGCTTTGCCCTCTCAGCCATCCTGACCACCTGCGCGCTGGCCGTCACAGCAGCGCTCCGCACGGCGGCGGGAGCCTGGACAGCTCCTCGGCCGATCGCTTCGCCTGTCGTGAGCGCTCCGATCCTCGCCCGGCCCTTGACGCCGTCAGTATTGAAGACTCCCCGCATGATCCCGGCCGAGCCAGAGACCACAGCGGGCGCTGCGGCTACCATCAGGTTTCCAGAGATCCCCCGCACGATCAGGGGCGTTGCCGCAACGAAGCCCTTGGCCAGGAACACCATCACGAAGAACGGCACCAGTGAGCCGATATTGGTGGCCGAGTTCGGGTCCCCAAGCTGCGCCAGCAGCGAATTCGCCATGCCGACGACGGTCGAGAACATGGCGGCGATCACGATAGG
>JANSYC010000142.1 GCA_024742605.1 Alphaproteobacteria bacterium
CAGCCGGTCGGTACATCGACCTCGGAGGGCTTGGCGAATGCCTTGGTGAACCGGCGCATGAACAAACTGCAGCAGATGCGCTGGTCAACCGCCGGCGCACACGCCGTCGTCACAGTGCGCGCGAACCTAATGAACGAAGCCACGCACAAAATGCCAACAACAAACCGGCAGCCGGCATGACCCCCACTTTCCAATCGGTCCCGGCACTCACTGCAAAACTGGTACGGGAACCCCCTCTAGAACAGCAAGAGCCGGATCTGCTCACACTTCGACACAAACCTAGCGCGTGTCGCTTGGTGCGACGGCACCGGCCTCTGCTTCGGCGTCGATCAGCGGGCCCACCGCACCCGTGACCGCTTCCCGTTCCCCGGTGGTGAGCGGGCGGTCGGGGCCTTCTGCGATGCGGACGGTGACTTCCTTGTGGGCGAACTTGATGCCGTTCTGCTCGAACAGTTCACGGATCCTAGCGTAGACGACCTTACGGACAGGGAACTGATCCCCCGGCTTGGTCATAAATTTGACCCGGAAGATCATGGCGGAATCTTCCATCTGGTAGACGCCTTGGGATTTCAGCGGTTCCAGGAACTTCCCGCCGATTTCAGGATGCTCCATCAACTCCTTGCCAAGCTGCTTGACCAACTTGCGCACCTTCTCCGGGTCAGTGTCGTAGGGCAACCGTAGTGGCAGTTTCATCATCACCCAGTCGCGGCTGAAATTAGTCAGCGATGGGATCTCGCCGAACGGGATGGTGTGAAGGGGGCCGAGGTGATGACGAAGCTGCATGGAGCGGATTGAGATTTTCTCCACCGTCCCCCGGGTCCCCGCGATTTCGATGTACTCGCCGCGCCGGAACGCGTCGTCGAGCAGGAAGAAAGCACCCGAGAAGATATCCCGGATCAGCGTTTGAGCGCCGAACCCAACGGCAAGACCGACCACACCCGCACCGGCGAACAGGGGCGCAATATCGATCCCTACCTCCGACAGCATCACCATGCCGGCAATGGACGCGATCACCGCCAGCAGGAAATTTCGAAAGATCGGCAACAGTGTCGCCAACCTTGTGGCCCCCACACCACCGCCTTCGCTGCCGGTTTCGACCTCCTCGGTGTCGGGGCCGGTTTCGGCGGCGATCCGGTCGTCGATCGCGACCTTGACCGCCTCGAACGCCAAATACGCTAGGAAGCCGACCAGCATGATCTCGGACATCGCGTCCAGAAAACGTTCGCCCTCGTTTGAGACCGAGAACCAAGAGCCGAAGACGAACAGGACGTATCCCGCCAAGAGCACCAACGCGACCGCGTGTTCGGCCAACTCCTTCAGCCCCTTACGCCGAACGGGACCGGTCGCGGCACCGGGCTCAGCCAAGGCCATGACGGCGCCACGCTTTGCAAATACCCAATCAATGATCAACAGGGCGACGGCATAAATCGACAACACCAGAATTCCACCCAGCACCGGCGCCAAGATTAGGCCCAGCGGGTTCGGCGCCGCAATCAGCAATCGGATGGCCGAGGTTGCCCACGCGCCCATCAGATATACCACGGCAAATCCATGCCACATCCGGGCGAACAAGCGTAGTGCGGGGCCGCGTCGTTCGGGGTTCGGGCCAAGGATTGCCCCGCCCACGGCCTCGTTGTAGCGCACCGCCAAATAGGCAAACAAACCGGCCGCCAGAAACATGGTGGTAAGGAGCATTAAAAGATGGGCGTCCCGGTCGATCGACATCATGTCCATCAACAAGCAGATCCCGCCGAGAGGCACCGCGATCCAGGTCGCAATTGCGAACCCGCGATACAGTCCGTGCGCGTCGCGATCCGACAGGTACGGCAACCGGCGACTAGCCGCGTCGGGCGCCAGCAGCCCCTGCATCAACACGACCATGAGCCGTGCGACACCAAAACACAGAAGCCCGAGAATCATGGTGGAGCGCCATGCGGGAGCGTCCGGGCCGAACCCTATGGTCAGCACGCCGGCCACGCCCACCTGAATCACCACCACAACCGAGCGCAAGAGAACCCGGATCAACAGATAGCCGATCTTCTCACTTCGGGTTTGGGTTTCGTCGGAATACAGGCTGGCAAACTTGGCGACCATCCAGTGCTCCACAAGTCGGGCTACCACAAACCCAATTGCGAGAAATCCCGCCGCTAAAAGCACCGCCAGCAACGGCCACCAAACGGTACCGCCGTCGGCGCGCAGCTCGACAATCTCAGCAACGTGGTCCGGAAAGGTGTGCAAATCCTCGAAGATCTGGACGAGCCGGTCATGCGCCGCGCTGGCACGGGATTCGAGCCGCGAGGTGACGGAGATCAGGTCGTCCCCGGATGTCACTGAACTCTGCGAGATGGCTTCAGGTGGGACCAGCAGGATGCGATAGCCGTCCTCCCGGGCACGCTCCACCAGAGCCTCCACGCTGTCGGCTGCGGTGTTCGCTTCGGCTTGATCTGCCAAAATCGCCGCCGCTTGCGCGAAGGCAGGCACTGTCGGCACCAGCCACAGCAAAGCCAAAACCAAGGTTGCAACCAACCATGCCCGCATCGCAGCCCCCTCCGAACCCTATTGGTGACAGGTTATCTGTCCAAAACCGGTAAGGCGAGCAAAACGGGCTGCACGCACCGCTCATGCCGCTTCCAACTCGTGCCTTGCGGGCCGTCTTCGAACTCGATCCTCTGATTCTTCAGGGTGTCTTGGATGCAGTCGACTTCGGCGAAGTCTGGCTGCCCCCACCGAGTGGTCCTGTGTGACGTCAGCGTTCATGAGACGGATTGAGGGCACTGTCACATGAAACCATGGCGGATGTCAGACGAGTTGACCGTCATGTCACCGGCGGCCGCCTCACCAATCGAGCCGAGAATTCCCACCAGCCAACGCGCCGACGGGAACGATCGTGGATCGGCTTCAAGAGACCGGGAGCCACCCAGCGCTTCCTTTCCATTCACGCCGCCGTTTACAACACCTTCAACATCCAACGTCATCTGATCTCCCGCAGCACTCTTCGAACCTTGCGCGGCGAAGCGTTCGTTCAATGGCAAGCCGCGACCGAGGCGGCGTGACCATCAGAGGAGCCGTTGGATACGTTCGGGCCGGTTCAGAGTTTGTGACAACGCCATCGGCGCAGATCGGAGACTCCAAGTTCATGCCACATCCAGTCAAAACTGTTGTTGGGCGTTTAGTCATGAGCGGCATTTGCAGCAACCAAGAAGCACAGAAGACGCCCTACGACCAGCTTCATGGTCGTTTTGCTGCCAGAGCAGCCGGTTTGCCAGATTCAGCACGATAGGCAGCCGCGTGGTTGGCAGGCAGTTTGATCCTGCACTGGCAGCGTAATTCCTCGTTCGTTCGCGAGAGCGGTATACGATAATCACTTTCGTGTCGTCACCCCCTTCTGGGATCGACATGTCGACTGCCAGGTCAAGCGCAATCGCGAGACTTGATCTGCAAACAAACTGGTATCAATCTCCAGGGCGAATTGGTAACTGCATGATCAAATACAAGTCTACTTCGCGAAAGGCCTGTTCATGGCTACTGTAGGGACAACAGGGCACTCATCGCCTTCGTGGTTCGTGGGACCGGGCGATATGGACCACCTTGCATGGATAGCCATCGCACTGATCATTCTCGCGCTGTTCGGCGTCATAACGCTCTATGCCGCGTTTGACCGCTGGGCCGAACATAAATCAAGTGGTACGCCACTGGCCAAAACCATACCAATTCTGCTGACCATAGCGCTCCTGTATGAGGTGTTTCCCCTGGACCATTTCAGTGTGCTCTTGCCGCTCAGCGCCATACTGATTGCCCTTATGGCGGATTGGTCCCGGTTTCACATGATTGGTCCTGTAGAGGTTGCCCCCGAGCGCCCTTCAGAAGCACCTCAAGCCCCTAGTGCTGAATCCGCAGCCGTCACGGAGAGCACTAAGAATGTTTGAGCTTCTGCTTACTTCTTTTCCCGCAATGCTGCGCTATCACCAGCTCAAGCGGCGGGGCGAAGCGATGACCGTGTGGAACATGCGGACCGCCGTTTTCGCGTGGGCCATTTTGGCCTTTTTCCTGTTCCTCACGATCTTCTACTTTCATCCAAAATCCTATTCTGGTCTGCTTCCGTTTAGAACCATTTCCGTTGTGGCGCAGACGAGTGGACCAGTGACGGAAATCCCGGTTGTGAACGGCCAGCGCGTCACCGCGGGGGACCTGTTGTTCCGCATTGAGGACAGTTCGCAGAGAGCCAGACTGAAACAGGCCGAAGCCGAGTTCGACAACATTGCCGCCGCAGCGGCCAAAGCAGACGACACCCTGAAAGTGGCCCTGACCAACGTTGCGTCTGCAACATCGTCGTTTGAAAAGCTAATCGTCGATCGGGAAAATGCACAGCAACTTTTTGATCGAAACGTCGGCACCAAGGATGCGGTTCGCAAACTCGACGCATCAGTTGCTGTGGCGCAAGCCGATCTCGAGGCAGCGGAGGCACATGTCGCGATAGCCCGTACCGATATCTCGCAAACCATCCCCGCCCAGCGCAAAGTGGCGGAAGCGGCGTTGGGAAATGCGCAAGCGGATCTGGCCAAGACCGAAGTCCGCTCTTTCTCCGATGGTCATGTCACGCAGCTAGCGTTGAGCGTCGGCAGCCCTGCGTCCACGCTTATCCTCAGCCCAGCCATGGTCATCATCCCTGACCGGCCCGAAGACCTTCCGATGCGGTTCACCGCCGGCTTCGATCAGGTTGCACGAGCCACTTTGTATCCAGGAATGCCGGCAGAAATTGCCTGCGAAACGAATATCAAGCTGTCGTTCCGCAATTCCATTCTGCCTGCCAGAGTTGCATTCATCCAACCCGCCATCGCATCAGGCCAGATCGTGCCCAGTGGGAACTTGCTCGATGCGGGCAACAGGCTCAGACGGGGTTCGCTTCTGGTCTATCTGGAACTTGTCCATTCGGAACATCGAAAAGTCATGGTCGAAGGCAGCGGCTGCATTGTCCAGACATACAGCAATGACATGAGCGGTATATTCGGACACATGATCGCAGCCACCGGTGTGGTCAAGGCGGCAGGCCTGAGATTGAAGGTCTGGGGCGCGATGATTTCCGGGGTTGGCCTTGCCGGAGGTGGCCACTGAGGTGTCGGAACAAGAGCAGGGCTTTGTCAGACCAATCTGGATTGAGGCGTGAACGCGTTGTTCGTAGCTTTGATGGATGAGAAATCCATTCCGATATTTCAACAGTTCGCCAGAGATCATCCGCCTCGCCGTGCTGATGTACGTGCGATACCCGTTGGCGCTCCGTCAGGTGAAAGACGTCCTCTTTGAGCGTGGTATCTACATCAGCCACGAAACCGTTCGGTTCTGGTGGAACCGCTTCGGGCCGATTTTTGCCGCAGAGATCAGAAACCGGAGGGTTGATCGGCGATCTCACTCAAATTAGCGTTGGCACCTCGACGAAGGTGTGCCGCGAGGCACCCACAGCAATGTGGGGGCCGAGCTGCACGGAAGATGAGGGTATGGCCCCTCGAAACCGACCGTCAGGGGTAGGTTTCAAACCACTGCAAGCTGCGACGGTAAAG
>JANSYC010000097.1 GCA_024742605.1 Alphaproteobacteria bacterium
CAGCACCGTCATCCTGAAGGTCGAATTGTCCTCGGTAATCCGGCACAGCATCTCCGTACCCGCCGTCAAATCTTCCACAACAACCACGCCGACATTGTCGGCACGATCATGCATGAGAAGCTGAGGTTCCTCGCTCATTGGTCTCTCTTTCGTTATGGTCTCAAGATCGTTTTAGGGGCTGCAACGCGTCCCGCATGTATTTCCGCAAATGCGGCCGCTCCAGCCTCAAGCGGACGTTCTTCAATCCAGTCAAGCGCACCCAGACGGCCATCGAACAGGGCCTGGGCGGTATCGCGAAAATCGGTCGGCGTATACGTGTAGGTGCCGATGAACGTGATTTCCTGAAGGGTCATCCGGCGGACATCTAGGCCGCTAGTGGATTGCCCCAATCCGATGTGAACGATCACCCCGCCCGGCTTGACAGAGACGCTGGCGCCCGCGCGAGTGATCGAGATGCCAACGGCATCCACAATCAGATCAAGCGAGCCTTTCTCTGGACCAGGGCCCACCCGAGGGTCAAAAACTTTGAAGTCTCCGGCTTTTTCCACCATGTCCCGCCGCTCGGCATTGGTCTCGGCGATCCAGATTTCCCGCGCACCCCGCGCGCTCAGCACCAAGGCAGCACCAAGGCCGATCGCACCACCGCCCATGATAAGGCACCGGCTTGCGGCAATCGGGCGGCGCATTGCCCGCTCCGCCATCCCGACGGCATGCCATCCGCACGCCAACGGCTCGGCCAGAGAGGCAGAAACGGATGACACGTGATCCGGCACCGTCACCACATTCCGCTCTGGAATTGCCAGATGTGTGGCGAATGCCCCTTCCCGTGGCGGCATCGAGATGATCTGGCGGGTGGGACACAGATTGGCGCGCCCCTCAACACAGGCCTCACAGATCCCGCAGGTCACCAGCGGATTGATGGTCACCCGCTCCCCCGCGCGCGGACCCTGAAGCACGTTGCCCGCCGCTTCATGCCCCAGGATGAGAGGAGCCGGACGTCGGTTGTCATGGCCCAGATAGGCATGCATGTCGGAGCCGCAGATCCCGACCGCTTCGATCTCGACAAGGAGATCTCCGTCTGCTGGTTTGGGGTCGGCGACCTCCCAGATCTCCAGAGCATTCGGCCCGGTATAAACAAGCGCTTTCATTTCGCAGTGAACCCTCCGTCCACATAAAGGACCTGACCGGTGACGTAGTCGGATGCGGGAGACGCGAGGAACAGAGCCGGTCCGACCAGGTCGGACAGCTGTCCATTGCGACCCACACAGGTCTGCGCCGCGTTGCGCGCGGCCCGTTCGGGATCGTCGAAGACCGCCGCCGTCAACTCGGTCGGAAAAAATCCGGGCGCGATCGCGTTGGCATTCACCCCCGCACCGGACCACGCTTCGGCCATCGCACGGGTCAACTGCGCGACGCCCCCTTTCGACGCGCCATAGGTCAACCCACCGGGAAAGGCCCGCACGCTTTGCAGCGAGGCGATGTTGATGATCCGCCCCCAGCCGCGTGCCTTCATCGGGCCGACCAGGGATTGCGCCAGAAAGAAAGGGGCCGCCAGATTGATATCGATGGTCGCGCGCCAGCCCTCGACCGTCACCTCATCCGCTGCCTGCCGGGTGTTCAGACCGGCGGCGTTGATCAGGATATCGACGGGACCGAAGGGCGCTGTAAGCTGGTCCGAGAGCCCAGATGCCGCCTCCGGAGTGCCGACATCCGCTATGACACCTGCGGTCTCACCCGGCGTCTCGTTCCGCCAGGCCTCCAGCGCCTCCGCTCGACGCGCCACGCCGACGACCCGTGCGCCGGCCTCCGCAAACGCCGTAGCCAAAGCCCGACCGATCCCGGAGCTGGCCCCGGTGACAACCGCCACATGGCCGGAAATGTCGAAACGGCCGGTCACGCCTCATCCACCGCCGAGAGATCGAAATTCTGGCCGGGGAAATACTTGGCCAGGCGCACATCGGCGGTGCGGGCATGCGCCTCCATCCCTTCGAGTCGGGAAATCCGCGCGGTCGCTTCCGCCACCGCCCGGCTCGCCCCTCGGGTAGAACGCTGCCAGGTCACGGTCTTCATATATTTGCCGACGAACAGACCGCCGGAATACTTGGCAGCCCCCTTGGTCGGAAGCACGTGGTTAGGACCGGCGGCCTTATCGCCGAAAGCGACCGTCGTCTCCTCGCCCAGGAACAGCGAGCCGTAATTCGTGAGGTTGGCCAGCCACCAGTCGAGATCGGCCGTCTGGATCTGCAAATGCTCGGAGGCGTAATCATCGGAGACTCGGACCGCTTCCTCGCGGCTGTCGACCACGATGATTTCACCGTAATCCCGCCAAGCCGCTTCGGCGTTCTTGGCGTTGAACTCGGGCAGACTGGCGATCAACTCCGGCACCAGATGCAGCACCTTCTCCGCCAGCGCGCGGTCGAGAGAGATCAGCCAGACCGGAGAATTGTAGCCGTGCTCGGCTTGGCCGACCAAATCCCAGGCGACGATTTCAGGATCCGCCGTCGAATCCGCGATCACCATCGATTCGGTCGGGCCCGCGAACATGTCGATGCCGACCTTGCCGTACAGGATGCGCTTGGCTTCGGCCACGAACTGGTTGCCCGGCCCGACCAGGATATTGGCGGCCGGCTTGCCAAACAGCCCGAACGCCATCGCGGCGATGCCCTGCACCCCACCTAAACTCAGCACCGCATCGGCGCCGCACAGATCCAGGGTGTACAGAATGGCCGGGTTGATACCGACGCCCGGTCGCGGTGGTGAACAGGCGGTGACATGACCCACGCCGGCCACTTTCGCCGTGGTCACCGTCATGATCGCGGAGGCTACATGCGAATAGCGCCCGCCGGGCACATAGCAGCCAGCCGCCTGCATCGGGATCTGCTTTTGACCTGCGATCAGGCCCGGGATGATCTCCATCTCAATGTCCTGGATCGTAGCCTTCTGTGCTTCGGCAAAGCGGCGGACATTATCGTAGGAGAACCGGATATCGTCCTTCAGCTTTCGCGGCACCTTGTCGGCGGCAGCGGCGATCGTGTCTGCGGACACCAGGATCTCACCATCCCACTTATCGAACTTGGATGCGTACTGGCGGGCAATATCATCTCCACCCGCTTCGATCTCGGCGAGGATCGAGTGAACGGTTGTTCGAACGTCCATCTCGTCGGTGGCGGAGGTCTTACTCGCCTGTTTCAAATACTCAACGGTCATGGCAGGGCCTCGTCACTTGTAGATATCGGAAAGCATGGCCGTGGAAACCTCCGGAACGAAGGCGATCAGCAATACGACCAGCAACATGAAGAAGACAAACGGTCCGGTTCGGGCGGCGATCTTGAGGATCGATTCTCCGGTGATCCCGGACACGACGAAGAGGTTGAGTCCCAAAGGCGGCGTGATGAAACCGACACCCAGAGCGGTGATCATCATGATGCAGAACTGGATTTCGTTCATTCCGATATTGTCGGCCAACGGCTTCAGGATCGGCGCCAGAATTACAATGTTCGGCGTCGTCTCCATCACGCATCCGGCGGCGATCAGAATGCCGATCATCAACAGAATCAGCAGATAGGGATTCTCGGTCAGCGAGGTCACCGCATAGACAAAGCCCTGCGGCACGCCCAAGGCCGCCAGCGTCTGCGCCAACGGCAGGGAGAAGGCGATGATCGGCAGGATCACGCCGTTCACCTTGGCGGAACTGACCAGCATGTCCGGGAAGTCCGACAACTTCAGCGTGCCCAGGATGAAGCCGAGGATGATGGTCACAATCACTGCCGTCGCCCCCGCCTCGGTCGGCGTCAACTGGCCGGAAAAGATGCCGTAGAAAATGATGCCGGGCACCAGAAACGCGTACCATCCGCTTTTCAATGCGACGCCGATATTCGTCAGCCATTCCCCAAACGTGATGGCGCCTCCACCCTCGTAGGCGTGAATGCGGTTGACCACGATATTTGTGACCAGAATGGAGAGGAGGATCGCCAGCCCTGGGATCAGCGCAGCCTGAAACAGGGTCGATGCGGATATGCCCAAGACCAGGCCGATCACGATATAGGCAATCGAGGGCGGGATCAGAATGCCGGTACAGGCGCCCGCCGCGACCAAGGCGCAGGCATAGGGACGCGGGTAGCCGCTTTCCACCAGACGGGCGATGGTCATGCGGCCCACGGCGGCGGCACCGGCGGCATCGGAGCCTGAGATGGCCGAGAACATGCCGCAAACCAAAACCGTCGCGGATCCGAACCCGCCCTTGGCCCAGCAGGTCATCGCCTCGGCCACATCGAGGAACTTCCGGCTGAGCCCGGTGCGGACCAATACGTCGCCGGTCAGAATGAACAAAGGCACTGCTGTCAGCGCGAAGTGGTCGATCCCGTCAAACAGGGACTCGCCCAACAACGAGAGCGGCAGAACCTCGGACCACATGAGCATGGCAACGGCAGCCGCACCGATCGCCGCCCAAACCGGAACGCCGAGCACAACCAGGAGAACGAACAGCAGAACCGGGCCGTAGAAGTACCAGCCGAGCTCGACTGTTTGCTGCTGCAACTGATAAAGCATGATGCCCCCCTCAATCGAACAGCTGGCCGCCTTCGTACACGGAACGCCCGGCACGAAGGTCGCGAACATCGCGGAGCAGCGATTGCAGGAGGCGGTAAATCATCAGCGCGAAGCCGATCGGAACCGCAAGCAGGAACCAGACCATCGAGATCCGAAGACCATGGCTGACGGAGCCGAATTTCCAAGAGGTCGCGACGGTTTCCCAAGACCAGTAAACCGCAATCACCGCTATGGTCAGCATGACCAGATCGCCGAAGATGTAGAGCAAGGCTTTCATGCGGGGACCGACATAGTGAAACAGGACGTCGATCCGGATATGCGCCCGTTCCCGTACCGCTGACGCGGCTCCGATCCAGGCGAGGTAGATGAAGGCGTAGCGAACGACCTCTTCGCCCCAGATCGAGGAGAAGGAAAAAGCCTCACGACGGACCACCTCCACCGCCATGGTGACGACGAGCATGCTGTAGAACACCAGCAAGGCCCACCGCTCGATATTCTTGTCGATTTGCTTGAGCACCCCATCCTCCCCGGAGGCGCCCACCCCGCCAGGCCGGTCTTGATGCCGGCTCGGTCGAGGCGGACGGATTCATCGGGCGACGATTGTCGCCGCCCGATGTCGCGCGTAACGGCGTAAGGTCTTTAGGCGTCGTGGACGTAGTAGCGGCCCCTGGTTCCTGCGGCCTCGACCAACGTCTCGAAATTCTCCATCGAGCCGGCCAGTTCAGTCTTGTAGGAATCCCACTCCGAACGTTGATAGCCGCCGGCATCCTGCCATTGGGCCATTTCGCTCTCGGTCGGGGAGTAGAACTGCACACCGGATTTCGAGAGCTCCGCCATCGCGTAGGCGCGGGCTGCTGGTACCTTTGCGAGGTTCTGGGCCGACGTGATCTCGGAGGCGAAATCAATGCCGTCCTGAACGTCCTTCGGCAACGACTGAAACCACTCGAGGTTACAGGAATAGACTTGGCTGTCCGGAACCGCCTGGGAGAACGTCACCCAGGACAGGATGTCCTTGAAGCCGAACACGTAGAGAGCACCGACCGAAGGGTCCAGCGCGTCAGCCACCCCCTGTTTGATGGCGGACGGGGTCTCGCCCCACGCCACTGGGGTCGGGTTCGCGCCGACCATACGGTAATACTGTTGGAGCATTGCCGAGCCCGGCACCCTGAACTTCACACCGGCAAGATCTGTCGGGGTTTTCACCGGACCGTTGCCACCTTTGCGGACGGCCACGACGCGCGGGTCGATCACCACGTAAAACAACGGCTTGAAGCCCTTGGCCTCGACCTTCGGATGCACGTCTTCCTTCCAGGCCTTCGAATGAACAAGGTTCACGAAGCGCTGATTGGAGCCACAGAAGTACGGCATATTGATCAGATCAACCGTCGGCGCAAAGGGCGCGAAATTCGAAAGCGAGTGCTGGGCCGCCTGAATGGTGCCGTTTTGCACCTTCTGGACCAAGGCGCCGCCGGCGCCCAGCTGACCGCCCGGGGCGAGCTTGACGTAGACCTTGCCATTGGTGGCGTTCTGAACGTTCTCTTTGAAATCGAGCTGCATGATCGGATAGCTGCGAGAGGCGCCAAGAATATATGCTGTTGCCACCGTCATGATGTGATCTGCTGCAGCCTCCCGCTCCCGCTCTTCCTTGCCAGTCTGTGCTGCAGCCTCGGACGACATCAGCGTGCCGGATGCCGCCGCGACGATTGCGGCGGTGAATCCAGCTGTTCCAGTAATTTTAAGAAAACGACGCCGCTCTTCCGACTTGATTTCAATCAGCTCTTTTTGATCGGTCATAGATTTGCTCCTCCATTTTCGGATCTTGTTGTCTTTTTAACGTTCCGCGGCATTTCGGACCGCCTCTGCATTCAAAATTCCCACCACGAAGGCGAACACGGCGGCAAACAGAGTGACCGCTTCGCCCAAGTCGCTGAGGAATGTCGGGAATCCGGCGCCACCCAGCGCCACATTCGCAAAGAAGACCAAGAAAATGAGGAGCGCGATCATCAACGCCGCGCGCGATCGTTTTACAGTCATGGTCTCCTCCCAAATCGCCGCCTCTTCATGGGCGATAATTCAAACTGTAACCGCTTACATTTTGAATGCAAGCAGTTACATTGACGGTTGTGCTACATTGTGACGATTCGTGCCAAAGCCTTCATGGCCGAGACCTTTTAGTGGAACCGCGCTTGATCGAGAATCGCTTGCCGAAGATCGAGGATGTCGCCCAACGTGCTGGTGTTTCGACGGCAACGGTGTCCCGATGTCTCAACATGCCGAGTACGGTTCGTGAACGAACCCGGCTCCTCGTTGAGACCGCGATTGCCGAACTGGGATATACCCCGCATTTTGGCGCACGAGCGCTGGCCCTAAACCGCACTCATACGATTGGCGCAGTCATCCCGACGATGGAGAACGCGATCTTTGCCCGCGGGCTGCAGGCCGTACAGGAAAGACTGAGCGAGAGTGGGACGACGCTGCTGTTGGCCTCGTCTGGCTATGACCCGGAACGAGAAGCCAGCCAACTCCAAGCGCTGGTCCAACGCGGCGTCGACGGCGTCCTTTTGATCGGCACGGCTCGACCGGACAGCACCTACGCCTTGTTGAAGAAACGTCCCGTACCCGTCGTTCTCGTCTGGTGCCATAGCTCGACAAGCGAGCATGTCTGCGTCGGGTTCGACAATCGGGCTGCCGCCTCAAAAATGGCGAACCTGGTGCTCGAGTACGGACATCAGGATATCGCAATGGTCGCTGGGATCACCGCATGGAACGATCGCGCCGCCGGACGTGTCGAGGGGGTGAGAGAGGCTTTGGAAGCGAAGGGCATAGGCCTCTCCGATCACAATCTGATCGAGGCGGAGTATACTTTTGAGGCGGGAGCGCAAACCTTTCGCCGCCTTGCCGATAGGTCCCCACGTCCGACCGCAATCATCTGCGGCAACGATGTGCTCGCCGCTGGGGTCATTCAGGCAGCCAAATCGATGGGTTTGCGAGTGCCCGAGGATCTGTCGGTGACCGGCTTCGACAATATCGATGTCGCGTCCATTATTGATCCCGCACTCACCACAGTGCACGTGCCGCACCGCAGGATGGGGTGGCGCGCGGCGGATAAGCTGCTCGACCTGCAGGCCGGTGCTGAACGCGGAGAGAACATCAGCTTCGAGACGGATCTCATCGTTCGCGCATCGCTCGGCCGCAAACCCGACACATAACTCTCGACCCTGTGGTCCTGGCCCTGAAAACTGGACCACTCAGTGGAGGCAGGCCAGAGTTAGCCCGGTATTCCTGTTCTCCGCACGAATAGCCCCCCCACGCGTCGGAGCCAAAGCGAGGCCAAGACAAGCGGCGCGTAGCAGATCGTGGCTTCCCGAACCGCCTTTTGCAGTCCGCCAATCTCAAACAGATCCAAGTTTGCGAGATGACGGGCCATTCTCAGTTGCGCTGGTGAAGTCGCCGGAGGTGTGAGGGCGGGGTGCCCGATCATCGATAGGGCCGTTGCAACCACCGCCCAGCCGGGACCAAGGCCCACCCGGTTCAGGGTTATTGCCACCTCATCCCAGTCGACGCCGCCGCCTCGCGCCAAACGCACCAAGTCCACCAGAGTCCTTAGAACGTAGGGCTCGAAACGTTCCTTGGCGAGATTTGATATAGCAATCAATGCCGCATGGGTCGGGCACGGAACCCGCAAACCGTCCTCTAAAGTGTTTGCCGCCGAGAACACCTGCGCTGCGGTAAGCCCTGCTCCCAAGGGGCCTTCATCGGGTGCGATGTGCAGGTCGATATCGACGAGGCCGTCTGCAGAGGTCATCGGCAGAAAGCTGACCGCAGATTGGAATCCCCATCGTCGGCTATCTGGAGCACCGAAGGCAAAGCCCAAGTCGCCAAGCCGCCTGAGCAGGCGCGGGAGATCAGCATCGAGGATCAGGACATCAAGATCCCCGATACAGCGGGCCCAAGGGACCTCGTAAAGCGTTGAGGCCGAGGCGTGTCCTTTCATCGGAAGGGCACCGCACTCGGCGATCTGCGCCATGGTCTCCCGCTGCCGTGTCCAGACCAACTTGCCGAGCGCACGTTCCTGCGCGCCGGGTCGCAGATCGTCGGGTAAGACCGGACCTAAGAGCGCTTCTGCAAACGGACGGCGGAGGGCGTCGACAATTGTCTCCAGATCGCCCGAAACTGCGGTCGGTCGCTCTTCGTGTCCCGCACCGCTCAACAGAGGCCAAACCGGATGAACCGGGGTGCTCATGAAACCGGCGTATCGGACAGCAACCCGGCCTCTTGCAACGTTCCGAGCGCGCCATCGATATCGCCGGCAAGGGTTACCGGACTTACATCCGGAAATGCAGCACCAAAAAGTTCCAAAAGCTGTGAACGGGTCTTCGGATCCTCCAATGCGGCCCATAGCGCCGTTGCCATTGGGTCCAGATGCACGATTTCACCGCTGTCGGTTGCAATCAGAAACAG
The DNA here is from genome assembly GCA_024742605.1 of Alphaproteobacteria bacterium. Classification (GTDB taxonomy): domain Bacteria; phylum Pseudomonadota; class Alphaproteobacteria; order Thalassobaculales; family Thalassobaculaceae; genus JANSYC01. Next base: position 9,010 of record JANSYC010000097.1, read on the forward strand.
CGTGCCGTCCACCGAGGTGGATGTGACATTGGAGTTTCGGATGTAGAGAAGATCGGTCATGCCATGTTCATCAAGGCCTGGGCGAGATCCGCGCTTGTCGGAGCAGACAGGATATCAACAGGACACCGGAGCGCCAGATCCACGATCCAAGCGACCAGATCCGCCTCGGTGCCCGCATGGCACCCAACCAGAGGCAGGAGTATGACCGCGGCCTCTGAAGGTTTGAGCGTTCGGTGGCCGAGACCACCTCGTTCAATGAGCACGATCCGTTCGATCGGTGCGCCGCCGCCGGCTGGGGTGTCGCTCGGTGGGTTGAACGCCAAAACATCCGCATCCCCGAGACGACCTACCCTTTGGGACCGGGCGAGCGCGATTGCCGACGGAGAGAAGTCCACGGGTAACGGCACGCGAATCTTCCGGGACAGTCCGGTAGATCTGGCTGTCAAAACGCCATCATCCGAGGTGATCAGGATCCTATCGTCACCGAGTAGCGACAATCCGGCAGCCGCAAGGTGGAGCGCGATGCTGCTTTTTCCGGCGTGGCTGGCACCGGCAAATACGACCGCACTTCGGCGTACAAGCACGGCACCCGCATTCAGCACAAAACTTCGTTCGGTGGTTTGGCAGTACGTCTCCAACGCGGCGGAGAACGCCCAAAGGACGGCTGTATCCAAATCGCTTTCGATCAGGTCCTGAGCCGCGCCAAGGACATGATATCCGTCCGGCGTTGTTTGAAGTGAGACGTGTGCGCTGGAGACGGCGGATCCGGCACCATCTTCCACGACAGAACAACCCGGTGCGATCTTGCCGAGAGCCGCCATCGCACCTTTCGGGACGTCGGTCTCTAGCCCAATACGACCAAAACCGAAATCTACCAAAAGTCTATGAGAGTGTAATGAAAGCGTCAGCAAAGGCCCTTTTTCGCCTGACCCGGGGTACATTTACCTGGCCCATTGCCATTGCCAGACGGGGCTTGAGCCCGGGCAGACCGATCAATTCTCAATACAGTCGGCGCAACATAAGCCGCGCCTACAGCGAGACCAAGTTTCGCCAAAGCTGCCCGGCGGGATGTCGATACGCGATCAGACTCACCGGAGGTCGCTGAGTGATCCTGATTGGTACGCTCGGATTCATGAGCTTGTGTCACCTATCTGCTCCACATTCTGCTGCAAGCGCTCCGATGAACGGTCAGAGCTTTACCGGTTTCGTTCAATATATGGCATTTTACCTATCAAATGAAAGACTTTCGCATCGCAGGCCAAATTTTCGTGTGCGATCAAGGGAATGGAACGGAACATATGATGGGCGGTGACGGCCAAGACAGTATGGGGGATTGACCCGGTCTCTCGCCGAACATGCATCGGGTCATGAGTTTCCGATCGACGACAGGCCGGTCAGTACCCGACTTTAGGAAACTCAGCCAAAAAGAAGTCCACGAGCTGACGCAGAAGCACAAGCTGTTCGTCAAAGGGCGCACCGGGGGTGCCCGCGCGAACTTTACCGGCGCAGATTTGGGGTATCTGAACTTTAAGTACTTAGATTTGTCTGGGGCTGATTTTTCAGGCTCCAGGCTTGCTCATGCGGATTGCCGAAAAGCGATTTTCATCTCCACGGATTTCTTCGCCTGCGATCTACGTCATGCGGATTGGTCCTGACCCTGGAAACTGGTCCGGCCTGAATGCGGAAAATCGGGCACGATCTCGGAAGCGAGAGAGGAGTGCCAGATGCCGAAGAAGCGTTACACGGATGAGCGGATCGCCTTTGCCTTGCGGCAGGCGGAAGCAGCTTAAGGAAGAGAACGCGAAGCTGAAGCTCCTGGTGGTTGACCTGAGCTTTGACAAAACCATGCTGCAGGATGTGCTGCAAAAAAAGTGGTGAAGCCCGTCCGCCGTCGCGAACCGGTCCGGCGCTTGAGCATCCTGTTGCGCCGTGAAGGCTGGCCAGTGAACGGCAAGCGGATTTATCGGCTCTACAGTGAAGAGGGCTTGTCGATCCGCACCCGACGTCCCCGTCGCCGACGCGCCAGTCGTTACCGTGCCGGACGTCCTGGGGCGGACGCGGTGAGCGACTGCCGCGCGATGGACTTCATGTCTGACCGGCTTTTCGACGAGCGACCGTTCCGGATCCTAACGATCATCGACTTCCATACGAGAGAGGCTCTCGCATGTTCTGCGAGAGCAAACTTCCGTGCCAATCAGGTCGTCGAGGAATTGGATCGGCTCTGCAGAACACGGGGCAAGCCACAGCGGATCCGGGTCGACAACGTTCTATATCGGGAAGGAAAATCGATGACCAGCCAACAAGTCTCTGTTCGCCGCTTTACAGCGACGATGGCTAAGCATTGAACCAGGCGGCTTCCGTCGTCAATGGAATGAGCTCTCGACCATAGCAAATACAGGGTA